>NZ_OY735139.1:2200000-2550975 GCF_963457605.1 uncultured Gellertiella sp. | reverse complement strand
TCTGGGGGTCATAGACCAGCGCCTCGTCGCCATCGACCACGGCATAGGAACAGGTGCCGAGCGAAAAGGCGCCGTCATCGAGCCAGTTGTCCTCCGGCCCATGGATCCGCACTCCCGGAATGCGCCCGTCATAGAAGGCGAAGACCTCGGGATAAGGGCGAAAGATCTGCATCGTCGAGCCAAGTTCAGCCATTGTCGCCCCCGTTCCGTTTCCTGTTGGGATAGCGGCTTTTGCGGCTCCGGCCAAGGGAACGAAACGGAAAAGGCCGACATCCGGGACGTCGGCCTTCTCAAAGCTTGTTGGTGCGGACGTCTCAGACGAGGGTTGCCACGGCGGCCGCTATTCTCTGCAGGGCTGTTTTCAGCTCGCCTTCCGAGGTGGCGTAGGAAATCCGGAAGAAGGGGGCAAGTCCGAAGGCGGTGCCCGGCACCATCGCCACGTCATGGCTGTCGAGCAGCCAGGCGCAGAAATCCCGGTCGGTTGCGATCACCTTGCCATCCGGGGTGGTCTTGCCGATCACGCCCTGGCAACTGGCAAAGGTGTAGAAGGCCCCTTCCGGTTTCGGGCAGCTGATGCCGGGAATGGCATTGAGGCCCGCCACCACCAGATCGCGGCGCTTCTGGAAATCGAGGCAGCGCGCGCGCACAATCTCCTGCGGGCCGTTCAGCGCGACAACCGCTGCCGCCTGGCTGACCGAGGAGGGGCAGGAGGTCGACTGGCTCTGGATGACCGACATCGCCTTGATCAGCGCCTTCGGCCCACCGGCAAAGCCGATCCGCCAGCCGGTCATCGCATGGGATTTCGACACGCCGTTGACGGTCAGCGTCCGCTCCTTCAGCGCAGGCTCGACCTCTGCCGGGGTGGAGAAGGCAAAGCCGTCATAGAGGATATGCTCATACATGTCGTCGGCGAGCAGCCAGACATGGGGATGGCGCAGGAGCACCACGGCGAGTGCCCTGTAGTCGTCACGCGAATAGGCGGCCCCCGAGGGGTTCGAGGGCGAATTCAGCATCAGCCAGCGGGTTTTCGGCGTCATCGCCGCCTCCAGCCGTTCGGCGGACAGGCGAAACCCGGTCTCGGCCCCGCAGGGGACCAGTACCGGCGTGCCGCCCGATACCGTGACGATATCGGCATAGGACACCCAGAAGGGGGTCGGGATGATCACCTCGTCGCCCGGATCGAGCGTCGCCATCATCGCATTGTAGATCACCTGCTTGGCACCGGTGCCGACGGTGATCTCGTCTGCGGCAAAGTCGAGATGGTTGTCACGCCGGAATTTTGCGGCAATCGCCGCCTTCAGTTCCGGCGTGCCGTCGAGTGCGGTATATTTGGTGGCACCGGCACGGATGGCGGCCATCGCGCCTTTCTTGATGAAATCGGGCGTGTCGAAATCCGGCTCGCCGGCACCGAGAATGATCACGTCACGCCCGGCGCGCTTCAGGCCTTGAGCACGGGCCCCGATCTGCAGGATTTCGGAGACCCCGATCGCCGAGATCCTCGATGCAGGGCGGAAGGCCGCCCCGCTGGAGATGCTGTCAGCCATGTCCCGCGATCCTTATTCGACGTCGAACTTGACGCCCTGCGCCAGCGGCAGGGTGGAGCCATAGTTGATGGTGTTGGTGGCGCGGCGCATGTAGCCCTTCCACGCATCCGAGCCGGATTCGCGACCGCCGCCGGTTTCCTTTTCGCCGCCGAAGGCCCCGCCGATTTCCGCACCCGACGGCCCGATATTGACATTCGCAATGCCGCAATCGGAGCCGCGCGCCGAGACGAAGGCTTCCGCCTCGCGGATATTGTTGGTGAAAACAGACGAGGACAGGCCCTGCGGCACGCCATTGTTCAGTTCCAGCGCCTCGTTGAAATCGGAATATTTCATCACATAGAGGATCGGCGCGAAGGTCTCCTGCTCGACCGGGCCGCATTGCGACGGCATTTCGACCAGCGCCGGACGGACGTAATAGGCATTCGGCGCATCGGCCTCATGCAGGCGTTCGCCGCCATGCACCTTGCCGCCATGCGCCTTCGCGTCGGCCAGCGCCTTCTGCATGCGCTCGAACGAGCCCCTGTCGACCAGCGGGCCGACCAGCGTGCCCGCTTCCAGCGGATTGCCAATGGTGACCGAGCCATAGGCCTTGACGAGGCGCGGCACCAGCTGGTCATAGATGCTGTCATGGACGAAGAGGCGGCGCAGCGTGGTGCAGCGCTGGCCTGCGGTCCCCATCGCCGCGAATGCGACACCGCGCAGCGTCAGGTCGAGATCGGCGGACGGAGCAACGATGGCGGCATTGTTGCCGCCGAGTTCGAGGATGGCGCGGGCAAAGCGGGCGGCAAGCTTCGGCCCGACGATCCGGCCCATGGCGGTGGAGCCGGTGGCAGAGACCAGCGCGACCTTCGGGTGGTCGACCAGCACTTCGCCGGTATCGCGACCACCGATGATCAGCTGCGAGAGACCGGCAGGAGCCGAACCGCCTTCGGCAACGAAGCGCTTGACCGCCCGGTCGAACAGCGCGTGGGCACCGAGCGCCGTCAGCGGCGTCTTTTCCGACGGCTTCCAGATCACCGAATTGCCCGCCACCAGCGCCAGCGCCGCATTCCACGACCAGACGGCGACCGGGAAGTTGAAGGCCGATATGATGCCGACCACGCCGAGGGGATGCCAGGTTTCCATCATCCGGTGATCGGCGCGTTCGGTGGCAATCGTCAGGCCATAGAGCTGGCGCGACAGGCCAACGGCGAAATCGCAGATATCGATCATTTCCTGCACTTCGCCGAGGCCTTCGGAGGTGATCTTGCCCACCTCGAGCGACACAAGCCGGCCGAGATCGGCCTTGGCGGCACGCAGTTCCTCGCCAAGCAGCCGGATCAGTTCGCCGCGCTTGGGGGCCGGCACCTGACGCCAGGCGAGAAAGGCCTGATGGGCAGTGGCAATCGCCTTGGCGGCATCGTCAGCGGAAATCTGCCGGACCCGGGCAATGGTCTCGCCATTGACCGGCGAGGTGACGGCGAGCGAGCCGCCTGTATAGGCCTCGGCGGCAACGCCAAGGCGGCCCAGAATCGCGGCAACTTCGGAAGAAAGAGCGGTTTTTGTCAGCGTCATGATGGTCTTTCCATGTTTCGATAAGGCTGGAATTTGAACGGACGTGGCTCAGAGTCGGGCACCGGCGAGATGGGCGACAGCGGCACCCGCCTCGAACCAGGCTTCCTTAACGGTGCGAAAATGCGGTTCGTGGATATCGCAAAGCGGCAGGGGCATCTCGTCTTCAGATCTTTGGCCGAGGATATGTTCGGCCAGAACCTTGCCGAAAACCGTGCCCGGCGCAATGCCCCGGCCATTATAGCCGGAAAAGCCGATGGCCTGCGGCCCGAACTGGTGCAGGCGCGGCAGGGCATTGTCGGTCATGCCGATCTTGCCGAACCATTCGGCCTCGAACGGGATGTCGCCGAGATCGGGAAAGAGCTTCTTCAGCGCCCGCCGCGCCCAGGCACGGTGGATCGCCGCCCCGCCGTTCCGCAGGGCGCCGACGCTGCCGAATACCAGCCGTCCGGCCTGATCCATCCGGAAGGAGGAGAGGATCTCTTTCGTATCCCATGCCCCCTCGCGGTTCGGCAGGACGCTGCGCCTGAGGTTGTCGCCAAGCGGGATGGTGGCGAAATTGAAATAGGGCAGATGGATCTGCTCGCGCCGGACCGCGTCGAAGGGACCGGTCGAATAGGCATCGGTGGCAACGACCAGCCAGGGGGCAGAGACGCTGCCGGCCTCTGTCCTGACCGTCCAGCCGGTGGCAGTCCGTTCCCGCGATATCACCGGGCTCGACGTGTGCAGCGTGACCCCGGCACGGATGGCCGCATGGGCAAGACCCCGGGCATAGGCCAGCGGCTGCAGCGTGCCCGCCCGCCGGTCGAGCAGCGCACCGCGATAGGCTCTGGTGCCGGTGCGTTTGGCGGTCTCCTCCGCCGAAAGCAGCTCCACCGGGGCACCGCGCTTCTGCCACTGGGCCGCGCGGTCCCCGATTTCGCGCAGGCCATCGTCGCCGACGGCGCAATGCAGCGTGCCGTTGCGCTCGAGCTCGCAGGCGATCTGGTGCCGGTCGATCAGGCCCATCACCACCTGCGGTCCGCCGCCTAGCAGATCGAGCAGCCGCTCGCCATGGATATCGCCAAGCTCGCCCGGAAGGTCGTCCGGCATCACCCACATCCCGGCATTGATCAGGCCGACATTGCGCCCGGCTCCACCAAAGCCGATGTCATGGGCTTCGAGCAGGATGACACGGCTGCCCGCTTCCGCCAGATGCAGGGCTGCCGAAAGCCCGGTATAGCCGCCGCCGACCACCACCACATCGGCCGTCGTGTCGCCCGTCAGAGCCGATGTCACAGGGGCCGGTAGCGCGGTCTTTTCCCAGAGCCCGTGGGAGCGCGGATCATTCAGCATGAACTGTTCCTGTTCTCGTCTTGCCTGATCGCCCGAAGACGATGCGGCTGTCGGCCGACCTTTCGCCTTCAGGTCATATCAAGAATTGCGCGTCCGCTCATCCGGAAAAACATGCAGGGGCAGGCCGAACCGGCTGTCATTCAACCATGGTTCTACAACCCGCATTGCTCCGGCACAGTGAAGATCCGACCGCGGCAACGGTCCAGCCGGGCCGGTCATTCCAGATTATATCACCCCATGACTTTACAAGCCCGGCTGCAGCGGGAATATCGGCATTTATTCAAGAGTTCATGCCAAAATGGAATGACCATGGCCGCACCCCGCCGCTTTCTCCCGTCGACCGCCCTGCTCGCCGCCTTCGAGGCGGCGTCACGCACCGGCAGCATCACCACGGCAGCGCGGGAGCTGGACCTCACCCAGAGCGCCGTCAGCCGCCAGATCAAGGCGCTCGAGGAACAGCTGGGCGTGACGCTGTTCGTGCGCGAACGCCAGACCATCCGGCTGACGCTGGCCGGTGACAGCTATGCGCGCGAGATCCGCGAGGCGCTGCGGCGGATTTCGTCGGCCTCCCTGAACCTCAGGGCCAACCCGCACGGCGGCACGCTCAATCTCGCGATCCTGCCAACTTTCGGCACGCGCTGGCTTGCCCCCCGGCTGGGCAGGTTTCTCGCCCTTCGTCCCGGCATCACCATCAATCTCGTGACGCGTCTGTCGCCCTTCGATTTCCGGCTCGACCTCATCGACGCGGCCATCCATTTCGGCCACGGCCACTGGCCGGGCGCCAGCCTGACCTTCCTGATGAACGAGGAAACGGTGCCAGCCTGCAGCCCGGCGTTCCGCGCCCTGCATCCGGTGGATAATCCGCAGGATCTGCTGGATCTGCCACTGCTGCACCTGACCACCCGGCCCGACGCCTGGGAACGCTGGTTTGCGGCCCGCGACATCAAGGCGGAAGGCGTGCAGGGCATGCTGTTCGACCAGTTCGCCACTGCGGCACAGGCGGCGATCGCCGGACTTGGCGTGGCCCTGCTGCCGACTTTTCTGATTGCCGACGAGCTGCGGCGCGGCGATCTCGTGACGCTGGGTGCATCGATGCAGAGTGCCGAGCGCTATTTCCTCGCGGTTCCCCACGAGCGGGAGGCCTATCCGCCACTGGTCGCCTTTCGCGACTGGATCGTCGGCGAGGCCAGCACGCCGGAAAATGGGGACGCTGAGCGCTCGCCTCTTGCACGGCAAGATGGATTGTCGCCATAGTGCCCGCAAGGCCCCGCCGCAATTCCTGACAGTCCGAGAGGCAATCATGAAACCGATTTTCGTTCAGCTCCAGTGCTCCCCGGGCAAAACCTACGAAGTTGCCGATGCGATCTACAAGACGGAACTGGTCTCGGAGCTTTATTCCACCAGCGGCGACTATGACCTGCTGCTGAAAGTCTATGTCAAGGACGAGAAGGATATCGGCAAGTTCATCAACGAGAATATTGCCTGCATCCCCGGCATCGTGCGGTCGCTGACGACACTTACCTTCACCGCCTTTTGACAGGGACTGACGCAGGTCGGGACGGGATGAAGGGACAGCCACGCCGTCCTCACACAGGACAGTCAAGGTGACACACAGCACCGATCCTGCGTTTGGAGTGTTTCAGGATGGGAAGACGGCAATCCGGCCCTTCACGACTTCTGTATCGGCCACAGGTTCCAGACAGACCAAAACTTACCATTTGACAGAACTATTTTTGATTTTAATGTATATTTTTATAATGCGTGAAATCTATTTATGATAGAATTTGTATATAAATCTAACTTTTCCGCATTTTTAGGTTGATTGCTCTGAATATTTGGCTTCTATCCGTCCTCTGAGACACCCGTTTCTGGTAAATATTCTAAAAATATCGACTATAACATTGAATTATACACTAGTGCCTTTAACGATTTTATGACTGTTTAACGCTATCTTAAGCCAGATCCTCAAAAGTAGCCCTGCCGGCTTCGATAAGAAGTCGTGTGAGGCCACATGATTTGGTGTCCCGCCGGGATGTACTGGCACAGCTCGCCCCGTACCAGCCGGAAGGACCTCGTATATGCGCGTATCGAAAAAGCTGCCGCTTGCCGCTGCCATCCTGACCATTGCGGCTGTCAGTGTTTCAACAGCAGTTTCCCTGACCATCGCCAACAGCCAAGTGCGCGACCAGACCTTCGAGACGCTCACCGCCTATGCGGAAGACCGCAAGATGGATCTTCAGCGGCTGCTCGCCAATATCGACAAGGATATGACCCTGACGGCGGAAGACCCCGCCACCATCAATGCGCTGAAAACCCTTGAAGCTGCCGCTGACAAGCTCGGTCCGACGGCACTCGACCAGCTGAAGGCCAGCTACTTCACCGACAATCCCAATCCGACCGGCAAGCATGACCTGCTCGACAAGGCTGGTGCCAGCGACTACGACGCCCTCCACGAAAGGCTGCATCCCTTTTTCCGCAAGCATCTGAGAACCTACGGCTATTACGACATGTTCCTCTTCAACACGAAGGGTGATGCGGTCTATACGGTGTTCAAGGAAGCGGATTTCGCCACCAATTTCGTCAGCGGCCCCTGGGCCTCTTCCGGGCTCGGCAAGATTTACAAGGAGGCAATGGCCTCCACCGATCCGGAAGCGATCTTCTATTCCGATTTCTCCCCCTATGCGCCGTCCAATGGCGATGCGGCAGCCTTCCTTGCCACCCCCATTCGCGAGAACGGCACCACCATCGGCGTGCTGGCAATCCAGATGCCGATGAACAAATTCCTCGAAACGATGTCGAATACATCGGGCCTTGGTGAAACGGGCGAGACGATTCTGGTCAACCAGGACCGCCTTCTGACGGTCGATTCGATCCGGACACCGGAAAATGACACGCTGAAGTCCAGGGTCGAAGGGCCGCTGGTCGAGGCTTCGCTTTCCGGCAAGGCGGGCAACGGGGAACTCACCGGCTACCGGGACATGACCAGCTATCTGGCGATCACCCCCGTCAGCTATCACGGCACGACATGGGCGATTGGCGCATTGCAGGGCAGGGACGAGGCCAATGCGCCCATCGTGCTGATGCGCAACATGGTTTCCGTCTTCGCGCTCGGCCTGCTGCTGGTGGCTGTCGCGGCCAGCACCTTCTTCTCCCGTCAGCTGATCCGCCCGATTATCGCCCTCGTCGGCTCGATGAAACGGCTCGCCTCGGGCGATACGTCGATAGAGCTTGCCGGTGAGGATCGTGGCGATGAAATCGGCGACATGGTGCAGTCGGTCGCGGTTTTCCGTGACGCGGCCATCGACAAGCGGCGCATCGAGGAAGAAGCCGAACAGGTTCGCAGCCGCTCGGAACAGGAACGGCTTGAACGGGAAGCGATGAAGGCGGAAGAAAGCCGCCAGCTTCAGGCGGTCGTCGAAGGCCTTGGCAAGGGGCTGGGCGCATTGGCGCGCGGCGACCTGCAATACCGTATCCAGGAAAGCTTCGTCGCCAATCTCGACATGCTGCGGCAGAATTTCAACGATGCGGTGGCGCAGCTCGATACGGCCCTGGTCAAGGTCGGCCAGAGCGTCGCCATCATCCGCAGCGGCTCCAACGAAATCAGCGATGCCGCCAACAATCTGTCGATGCGCACCGAACAGCAGGCGGCCTCGGTCGAAGAGACCGCCGCAGCCCTCGAACAGATCACCACCACCGTTGCCGACAGCCGCAAGCGGGCGGAAGAGGTGGGCAAGCTTGTGGCCCAGGCCAAGGAGCGGGGCGAGCGCTCCAGCGAAATTGCCAACCGCACCACGGTCGCCATGGTGTCGATCGAGGATTCTGCCCGCCAGATCAACAGCATCATCTCGGTGATCGACGAAATCGCCTTCCAGACCAATCTGCTGGCGCTGAATGCGGGCGTCGAGGCGGCACGGGCCGGTGAAGCGGGCAAGGGCTTTGCCGTTGTCGCCCAGGAAGTGCGCGAGCTTGCCCAGCGCTCTGCCAGGGCCGCCAAGGAAATCAAGGACCTGATCACCGTTTCCGGCAATCAGGTCCAGACCGGCGTCGGTCTGGTCGGTGAGGTCGGGCAGGCGCTTGGCGAGATCGTCCGCGAGATCCTTGACATCAACACCCATGTGATCGCCATCGTCGAGGCCTCCCGCGAGCAGGCAACCGGGCTCCGCGAAATCAACACCGCGGTCAATGTCATCGATCAGGGCACCCAGCAGAATGCGGCGATGGTGGAAGAAACCACCGCCTCCAGCCATGCGCTCGCCCAGGAAGCCGTAACGCTGGCCGAACTGATCGGCACCTTCCGGATCAGCGGCAGGGATCGCCACATGGGCCGGGCCGCCTGATCCAGCTCCCTCATTTGGAAAAAGCCGAAACGCCCGCCGGTTGCGCGGGCGTTTCTGTCAGGGTTTCAGGACCATGACGGCCATGGTGGCGGTGAGCAGGGCCCAGGCCAAAACGGACAGGGCAAATCCGAAGGAAAGCCGCCGGTCGGCAAGGCTTGCGGCATTGCCCGATTTCAGGCTGTCATTGCGCAGGGCCGTGCCCACCAGCCACAGGCAGGCTGCCGCCGCATAAAGCCCGGTGCCGGTTGCAAGCCAAAGGTCGGCGAAGGAAAAGCCGGTTTCCTGCGCGAGCCACAGCCCGCTTGCGGGCTGCAGCAGCAGTCCGGTTCCGGCAAGGGCAAAATCCAGCCGGGCAACACCTCGCAGCATGGGGTAAAACCCGGGCGTCTTCAGGCAGATGGAAAAAACCAGAAGGGTGGCAAATCCGCCTCCGACGATGAGGCATGCGCCCGCGATATGGATCAGCAACAGCCAGCTATAGAGCAAGAATCAGCCTTTGGCAGGAGGGATGTCCACGCCATTCTGGCCGCTCCGGCACGCAGGCGCCAGCCCAATTTTGCCTCGCAGGCTGGAGGAAAACCAAGGGACCTCATTGCCGTTGGCGCGGCTGCCGCAGACCTCACACCAGGGGTCAGGCGCTCTTCCTGGCAAAAGGCCTGATTTCCATCCGGTAGGCAAAGCCGTCGCCGGAAAGCCGCACCCTGTCGGCACAAGAGGCAAGATGCAATGCATCAGTGTCCTCAAGGTGGTAACGGACCCCACCGCTTTCGGCCTTTCCTGTTCCCCTCACCAGCAGGAAGACCTCGGCATTGTTCGTGCCGGATGTTTCGAGCGGCAGCGACAGCCGTTTCATCTTGTGCAGAAAGGCCCAGCGGCGGGTCATCAGGTTGAGATCGACAATCGGGCCGGAGACCAGCCGCGCCGAGCTTGCGACATCCGCCGGAAAGGCCAGAGGCGTGCCGTCGACAGCAAGATGATGGGCACCGAGCCCGTCAATGGCAAGATCGATGCCCTCTCCCTCCAGCACCGCCAGCGTGCGGTCGATGCCCGGAAACAGCGAAAAGGGACCGTCGCTCGCCACCGTCGCCATGCTGATCCGCCAGTCAAACCCGGCGAGATCGGCATTGTCGGGAAATTTGGCAATTTCCACCGTCTCGCCGCCGCCGTTCTTCCACGGCATGCGGCGATAGTCGGTCCTTGCCACCAGATGGGTGATCGCCATGACCTGCTCGCCTCAATTGCCGAGGATGCCGGGGAGCCGCAGGCCCTTTTCACGGGAACAGTCGAGCGCGATGTCATAGCCGGCATCCGCATGGCGCATGACGCCGGTCGCCGGATCGTTCCACAGCACCCGCCCGATGCGGCGCGCCGCATCCTCCGACCCGTCGCAGCAGATGACGACGCCCGAATGCTGCGAGAAGCCCATGCCGACGCCGCCGCCATGGTGCAGCGACACCCAGGTGGCACCCGAGGCAGTGTTGAGAAGCGCATTCAGCAGCGGCCAGTCGGAGACCGCGTCGGACCCATCCTTCATCGCTTCGGTTTCCCGGTTCGGCGAGGCGACGGAGCCGGAATCGAGGTGATCGCGGCCGATCACCACCGGGGCCTTCAGCTCGCCGGTCCGCACCATCTCGTTGAAGGCGAGGCCCAGCCGGTGGCGGTCGCCGAGACCGACCCAGCAGATCCGCGCAGGCAGGCCCTGGAATGAAATCCGGTCGCGCGCCATGTCCAGCCAGTTGTGCAGATGGGTATTGCCGGGGGTGAGTTCCTTCACCTTGGCATCGGTCCTGTAGATATCTTCCGGATCGCCCGACAGCGCTGCCCAGCGGAACGGGCCGATGCCGCGGCAAAACAGTGGACGGATATAGGCGGGCACGAAGCCCGGAAAATCGAAGGCGTTTTCACAGCCCTCGTCCTTTGCCACCTGGCGGATATTGTTGCCGTAGTCGAGTGTGGGAATGCCCGCCTTCCAGAAGGCAAGCATGGCTTCCACATGTTCGCGCATCGAGGCACGGGCCGCCCGTTCGACGGACTTCGGATCGCTCTCGCGCTTTGCCTTCCATTCGGCCATCGTCCAGCCCTTCGGCAGGTAGCCGTTGATGGGGTCGTGGGCGGACGTCTGGTCGGTGACGATATCGGGGCGAACACCACGGCGCACCAGTTCCGGGAAGACATCGGCGGCATTGCCGAGCAGGCCAACGGATTTCGCCTCGCCGGCCCTGGTCCAGCGGTCGATCATCGCAAGCGCTTCATCGATGGTCTCGGCCCTGGCATCGACATAGCGGGTACGCAGGCGGAAATCGATGGAGTCGGGATTGCATTCGACAGCAAGGCAAGAGGCCCCGGCCATGACGGCGGCGAGCGGCTGCGCGCCGCCCATGCCGCCGAGGCCTCCGGTAAGTATCCACTTACCCTTTAGGCTGCCGCCATAGTGCTGGCGACCGGCCTCGACAAAGGTTTCGTAGGTGCCCTGCACGATGCCCTGGCTGCCGATATAGATCCACGAGCCCGCCGTCATCTGGCCGTACATCGCCAGACCCTTCTTGTCGAGTTCGTTGAAATGATCCCAGGTCGCCCAGTGCGGCACCAGATTGGAATTGGCGATCAGCACGCGTGGCGCATCCTTGTGGGTGCGAAAAATACCGACCGGCTTGCCCGATTGCACCAGCAGGGTTTCGTCCTCGTTGAGGTCGCGCAGGCTTTCGACGATCTTGTCGAAATCCGCCCAGGTGCGGGCCGCCCGGCCAATGCCGCCATAGACCACCAGTTCATGCGGATTTTCCGCCACTTCCGGGTCGAGATTGTTCATCAGCATCCGCAACGGCGCTTCGGTCATCCAGGATTTCGCGGACAGTTCGGTACCGCGCGCGGCGCGGACATCGCGGATATTGTGACGAGGATTGTTCATTTGGTTCCCCTGTTCTGGTCAGCAAGTGCCAGCGCGACGGTCTCGATGCGCTGGAGAATGGCGTGGAGGTGGTGCCGCAGACGCTCGGCTTTCGCCGCGTCACAGGCAAAGGGTGGGGTTTCGGTGACGAGATGGGTGCATTGCGCCAGTTCCATCTGGATCGCATGTACGCCCTCGCGCGGGCGGCCATAGTGGCGGGTGGTCCAGCCGCCCCGGAACCGTCCGTTCAGCACCGACGTATAGGCGGATGCCTCCCGGCACGCGTCAAAGGTCGCGGTTTCGATGGCGGGGTCGGCGGTCACGCCGCTGTCGGTACCGATGTTGAAATCCGGCAGCTTGCCCTCAAACAGGAAAGGAATGTGTGAGCGGATCGAGTGGCAGTCGTAAAGCACGGCATTGCCGTGGAGCGCCCTGACCCGCTCAATCTCTTTCGCGAGCGCGGCATGGTAGGGCGCATGAAAGGTGTGGAGGCGATGGGCCACATCCGCCGCGTCTGGCTCCTCGCCCGACTGCCAGATCGCCACACCGTCGAAATCGGTCACCGGCACGAGGCCGGTGGTGTTCTGGCCGGGATAGAGGCTGGTGCCGGAGGGGTCCCGGTTGGCATCGATGACATAGCGGTGAAACAGCGCCCTGACCGTGGTCGCCTGCGGCAGCAGGCCTGCATAGAGGTCGTGGATATGCCAGTCCGTATCGGCAAGCAGGCGACCGTTGTCGTTGAGCCGTGCGGCGATGGTGTCCGGGAGATCGGTGCCGGTATGGGGAAAGGCCAGAATGACCGGCGAGGTTCCTTCAGAGATGGAAAGGATGGTGTTCATGGCCTGACCCCTATCTTCCGCGCCAGATGCGCTGGTGGAGCGGGTTGAAACCCATGCGGTAGACAAGTTCAGCCGGACGCTCGATGTTCCAGATCGCCAGATCCGCCTGCTTGCCAACCTCGATGCTGCCCTTGCGCGCCCCCTGCCCCAATGCTTGCGCCGCATGGATGGTGACGCCCGCGAGGCACTCGCTCACGGTCATGCCGAACAGGGTCGCCGCCATGTTCATGGTGAGGAGCAGCGAGGTCAGCGGCGAGGTGCCGGGATTGACGTCGGTTGCCACGGCCATCGCAACGCCATGCTTGCGGAACAGCGCGACGGGCGGCTTGCGGGTCTCGCGGATGAAGTAGAAGGCACCGGGCAGGATGGTCGCAACCGTCCCCGCCTTCGCCATGGCGATGGCCCCGGCCTCGTCGGTATATTCCAGATGATCGGCGGAGAGTGCGCCATGCCGGGCCGCAAGGGCCGCACCCTGAAGATTGGACAGCTGGTCGGCATGGAGCTTCACCGGCAGGCCGAGGGCACGCGCGGCCTCGAATACCCGGGCGACCTCTTCCGGACTGAAGGCAATGCCCTCACAGAAGGCATCGACCGCATCGGCGAGCCCCAGCCCTGCGATCTCGGGCAGCATCTCCCCGATGACCAGATCGATATAACCCGCCCGGTCCTCCCGATATTCCGGCGGCAGCGCATGCGCGCCGAGAAAACTGGTGACCACCTCGACCGGACGGCTGAAGCCGAGCCGTCTTGCGGCGGACAGCGACTTCACTTCGTCCAGGGTGCTGAGCCCGTAGCCGGATTTCACCTCGATGGTGGTGAGCCCTTCGGCAATCAGCGCATCGAGACGCGGCAGGCTTTCGGCGACAAGCTGGTCTTCGCTGGCTGCCCGCAGGGCCTTGACCGAGGAGACGATGCCGCCGCCCGCCCGGGCAATTTCCTCATAGCTTGCACCGGCGAGCCGCAATTCGAATTCATGGGCGCGGTTGCCTGCATGGACGATATGGCTGTGGCAATCGATCAGCCCCGGCGTCATCCAGCGCCCGTCGCAGTGCTCGATCTGCGCGCCATTGCGCAGGTGCTGCGGCATTTCCGTTTCGGGTCCGGCATAGACGATCAGTCCGTCGCGCGCCGCCACGGCGGCCTTTTCGACAAGACCCATGTCGTGCGAACCGGCAGCAAGGGTCACCAGCCTGAGATCGAGCCAGAGCCGGTCCGCCCCATCGGCCCCGACCGGCCTGCCTTGCGATGTCACCCCGCCTGTCGCCATTTTCCGTTTCCCTTTTCGTGCAATTATGTATATACATATGAAGGTATCTGGCAAGAGATATTTTCACCCCGGAGGGAACGGCACATGGAGACTATTGCAGCAGGACAGGCTCTGCTTGCGGATGGCTGGGCACGTGACGTCAGACTCCATGTCGACGCCGGGCGGATCAGCCGGATCGAGAAAGATGTTGCGGCGCGTCCAGGGGACACCGTTTGCGATATCCTCATTCCCGGCATGGCGAACCTCCACAGCCACGCCTTCCAGCATGCCATGGCGGGCCTTGCCGAGACGCGCGGGCCGGGCGATGACAGCTTCTGGAGCTGGCGGACCATCATGTACCGCTTTGCCCTGTCGATGCGCCCCGATCAGGTGCAGGCGATTGCCGCCAAGCTCTATTGCGACATGCTGGAAGCGGGCTTCACCCGGGTCGGCGAATTCCATTACCTGCATCACACGCCGACGGGCACGCCCTATGCGAACCGCGCCGAAATGGCCGAGCGGATTGCCGCGGCGGCGGAAGAAAGCGGCATCGGCCTGACGCTGCTGCCTGTCTTCTACGCCCATTCCGGCTTCGGCGGAAAACCGCCCGCAGACGGGCAACGCCGCTTCCTGCATGATCTCGATGGCTATGCCGATCTGCTGGAGGGCTGCCGCGCCGCCGTGAAGCCGCTTGCCGCCGCCGTGCTCGGCATCGCCCCCCACAGCCTCCGGGCAGCGACCGAGACCGAATTGCGCGCCCTGCTCACCCTCAGCCACGATGGCCCGGTGCATATCCATATTGCCGAGCAGGTGAAGGAAGTGGAGGACAGCATCGCCTTTTCCGGCGCACGCCCGGTCGAATGGCTGCTGGACAACATGCCGGTCGACCGCCGCTGGTGCCTGATCCATGCGACCCACATGACCGAGGCAGAGACGGCGGGCATGGCGGCTTCAGGCGCCATTGCGGGCCTGTGCCCGATCACCGAGGCCAATCTCGGCGATGGCACCTTCAATGCCGTGCCGTTCCGCGCCGCAGGCGGGCGCTATGGCATCGGCTCGGATTCCAACGTGCTGATCGGCGTTGCCGACGAGTTGCGGCAGCTCGAATATTCCGAACGGCTGGCGCGGCAGTCGCGCAATGTCATCGCACCGCCGGGAAAATCAACGGGCCGGACGCTTTTTGGCGAAGCGCTTGACGGTGGCGCGGCGGCGCTTGGCGTTGAAACCGGCCTTGCCGAGGGACGCCCCGCCGATCTCGTCGCGCTGTCGGCAAGAGACATTCCCTGGATGCGCGAAGACGCGGTGCTCGACAGCCTGATCTTTGCAGGCGCGGTCAAGCCCTGCTCCGTCTGGGTGCATGGCAGGCAGCAGGTGGAAGGTGGCCGCCACCGCGACCGGGACCAGATCCAGGCCCGCTTCCGCGCCGCCATGCTGGATCTGGTCGCGGCAAACCCGTGATCGCGGCTTTCCCCGACAGCAATTCCCCCCTATACCGAAAGCCCATCAGGCGGCAGGCGGGGACCGATCTTTGACGGCAGCGGGCGACAAGACTTTGCACCAGCGCATTCTCGACGAGATCGAGGGCCATATCCTGTCCGGCGAATGGGCACCGGGCAGCCGCATTCCCTATGAGGTCGACCTTGCCAGCCATTACGGCTGCTCACGCATGACCGTCAACAAGGTCCTGACCCAGCTTGCCCATGCCGGGCTGATCGAGCGGCGGCGCAAGGCGGGCAGTTATGTTACCCATCCCCGCGCCCATTCCGCCGTGCTTGACATCCACGACATCAAGTCGGAGGTCGAGGCGCTCGGCTTGCCCTATTCCTATGCGCTGAAGACCCGCACCCTGCGCAAGGCGAAATCCGGCGAACGCCAGTGGCTCGACCTTGCCGATGGCGGCCCCGTCCTGCACCTGACTGCCGTGCATTCGGGTGGCAGGATACCCTTCTGCCACGAGAACCGGCTGATCAATCTTGCTGCCGTTCCGGAGGCGGAAAAACAGGCTTTCGACACGGTTGCCTCCGGCGAGTGGCTGCTTGGCCAGGTGCCGTGGAGTGCGGCAGAGCACACGATCCGCGCCGCAGCCGCGACGGATGAGGCCGCCGCCGCCCTCGGCATCGCGGCGGGCACGCCCTGTCTGGTCATTGCCCGGCGTACCTTTTCCGGCGGCGCGGTGGTAACACGGGTGGAACTGACCTATCCCGGCGACCGCCACGAGCTGGTTGCCCGCTTTTCACCGGCGGACGCCGGGCAGAAAGTCCCGCCGGGCATCTGATCTGATTGCAACCCGCAAAAAAACCCCGGAAACGGCGCTTGCCGGTTCCGGGGTCTGGATGCCCTGAGGGGCCTGAGGCGTGTCAGCCAAAATAGCTGTGCGCTTCGTTCCGGCGCAAGAGTTCGCGGATCGCTGCCCGGACATCGCTGGCCGAATCGAAATGACGCTCATCGAGATCATGGACGTGATATTTGACCGCAATGAATTTCATGCGGTCGGAGTCCGGAACCAGAATCCCGACGGGAACACCTGCATATTCAATGACCTGTCTTTGCATCGTCACTCTCCCGTGTGTCACCTGGAAACCGGATAGCAGAGCTTGCCACGGGCAGGCCCCAGATCGTCCGGTCCCCAAAACGCAATGCTCCACATGCGGGTTCCGCAACAAGGCCAGAGGCGCCGATGCCCTCTCCAGACCCTTTGCGATTCGCCTTCTTCGAAGCATCGATGAGAGGCCTGATAAGCATCTATCGTTTCGACATGATGACAGAAACGAGGCAAGATCGTGAAACCTCAGGAGGATGAAACGACGAAGGCCCCGGCACGGATGCCAGGGCCTTCGCAACAGCCATGTCAGCGCAGGATATCTTACCAGCCGTCGCTCAGTACCCGGTCCAGCATGTCGGCAAAATAGTCTGCCGTTTCGACGCCGAGGCAAAGCGGTGGCTTGATCTTCAGCACGTTCAGATGGTCGCCTGTCGGCTGCATCAGGATGCCGAGATCGAGCAGCCGGTCACAGATCGCGGCGGTTTCCTCGGTGGCCGGGGCCAGCGTCTCGCGGTCGCGGACGAATTCAAGACCGAGATAGAGGCCCATGCCGTGCACTGCACCCGCAATCGGATGCCTCTGGCAAAGCATTTCCAGCCGCGACTTCAGGTGATCGCCGACCACGCGGGCATTTTCCTGCAGGCCCTCGTCTTCCATGATGTCGAGCACCGTCATGCCGATGGCACAGCTGACCGGGCTGCCGCCGGCGGAGGAGAAGAAATAGCCTTCCCGCTCCAGCGCATCGGCAATCGCGCGACGGGTGATGACGGCACCGAGCGGATGGCCGTTGCCCATGCCCTTGGCGACGCAGATCACATCCGGCACCACGCCCTGCTGCTCGAAGCCCCAGAAATGATGGCCGAGACGCCCGAAGCCGACCTGCACCTCGTCGGCGATGCACACGCCGCCGAGGGCGCGGACCCGCTCATAGACCGCCTTCAGGTAGCCGTCCGGCAAGGGTATGCCACCGGCATTGCCATAGACCGTCTCGCAGATGAAACCGCCGAGCTTTTCGCCCCTTGCCGTCAGCCGATGCAGCGCCTCGTCGACATGGGCGACATAGGAGGCGGCACTGTCATGACCGCGATAGGCCCCGCGATAGGTGTTCGGCGACATCACCGGATGCACCCATTCGGGCCGGGTGGTGAGGGCCGCCGGGTTGTCGGCAATCGAGGTGGAGACCGCGTCGCTCGCCATGGTCCAGCCGTGATAGGCTTCGAGCAGGCTGACGACATGCTTCGCCCCGCTGGCCGCCCAGGCAAGGCGCAGACTGAGATCGACCGCTTCCGAGCCGGAGTTGACGAGAAAGACCGTGTCGAGCCCGTCAGGCGCGAGCGCCGCCAGCCGTTCTGAAAACTCGGCAATCCCGGCATAGTGGAACCGGGAATTGGTGTTCAGCATCGACCACTGGTGGCCTGCGGCCTCCGCCAGCCGCGGATGGCCATGGCCTGCAATCGCGACATTGTTCAGCATGTCGACATAGGTGCGGCCCCGGGTGTCGAACATGAATTCTTTCCAGCCCCGTTCGATCTGCGGCGGATCCCGGTAGTAGTTTTTCTGCGCAGCGGCAAAGCTGGCATGGCGCTTGTCCAGCAACTGCCGCCCTTCAAGCTGCGGCGCATCGCAATCGAGACCAAGCAGGCCGGAGGGCGACGGGCAGAGCCTGCGCCAGGCCGCAGCTTTGGCCGCGGTGGTAAACAGCGGCGGCAGGAGCGTCTGGCCATCGACGAGCTGAACCGCCAGATGTCCGAACCGGCCATTTTCGCCGGCGATCGTGCCGAGCGGTTCACCCTGTTCAACGGTCATGCCGGCAGTATGCACGGTATCGAGACCTTCGAGATGCAGCGACAGGCGTTCACCGACCAGAACCGTATGCGCTCCATTGCGTTCGATCCGCCCGGCGAAGGGGGCGGCGGCCTGAAAACCGGCAGGCACGCAGATCGCCAGATGCAAGGCGTGGTTTTCCGGCTCGCGGGGGCTCAGCAGTTCCGTGCGGGTCAACCGGTATTCGCCATAACGCGCCACCGCCACGCCGGTTTCGCGTGCCGCCTGCTCCATCAGCCTGACTTCGGTCTGTGGCGATGCCCAGCTGTCGCGCGACAGGGCGCGGCTTTCCAC
Organism: uncultured Gellertiella sp.; assembly: GCF_963457605.1. Lineage (GTDB taxonomy): Bacteria > Pseudomonadota > Alphaproteobacteria > Rhizobiales > Rhizobiaceae > Gellertiella. The sequence continues at coordinate 2,532,576 of NZ_OY735139.1, read as the reverse complement.
GGAGAAATCGGCAAAGCGCACCTGGTCCGGCTGGATACCGGGCAGCAGGGCACCCAGTACAGGCAGATCTTCCGCCTGGGGCTCAAATCCGGTTGCCTGCAGGATCGCCATTTCCATCAGGGGATGCGAGGCATTGGTCGCAACATCGAAAATTTCGCGCTCATGCCTGGCATTGGCCATGACATAGTCATTGTCCGGGTCGATGGAGAGCTGCATCTCGCTGCTGGCGACCAGAATGCCGGCCCGTGCCACGATCAGCGGCCAGAGTGCCAGGGCTTCGGCCTGCTCGAGCGGCGATATCGCATGGAAGGCCCGGATTGCAGGCAGGATATAGAAGGGGTCGCCATCGGCATGGTGCAGCAGGCTGGCGCAGGTGACAGCGAGATCGGCAACCAGCCAGCCTTCGACAATATCGCCGAAATCGATGACGCCATCGGCAATCAACCGGCCATCCTGATCGGGACGCGCCACGACATTGTCATCCGTCACGTCATGATGGATCGGCTGCAGCCGCAGCGACGGGGCAAGAGGCTGGATCCGTTTGACCGACGCAACCATCACCTTGGCAATATGCGCCCGCATCGTCTGATCGGCGACCCCCGACAGCAGATGCAGCGCCACCGGCCCGGCGCGGCGCAAATCCCACTGCACCTCGCGCTGAAGGCCCGGATGGGTGAAATCCCTGAGGCTTGCCGCCAGATGCCCGGCCAGCGCCCCCAATCCCTCAACCATCTGGCGGGACATGTGGTGACGGCGGGTGAGCGGCTCGCCATCGAGATAGCTCAGCAGCCGCACCTGATAGTCGACGCCGCCAACGGCGAGAAACAGGATATCGTCGCCATTGCGCGCCCGCTGCGGCAGCGGCACACGCGGCGCACCCGACTTGCCGCTGAGATGGATCATTGCTGCGTTCTGCGCTTCCAGTTCCACCGTCGCATAGTCCGAACGGCAGATCTTCAGAACAAATCGACCCTCCGGCGCGGAAATACGATAATTGCGGTCCTGCTGACTGCCCAGTTCAACGATGGGACCGGTCAAACCATAGAAAGTCTCGAGAATTGCAGCAGCCTCTCCCACCGTCACATCTGGCCTCGGCGTTTCGATGCGTTGAAGAAGCGTATTATTCGTCATTTATATCCCCTTGCGAATTCGGGTGCACTTTAATCACGGGCAACCGAATTGGGAAGGCGACAAATTCAGGGAAAAACTCCCCTTTTTGGAAAATGCGGCCGTCGGGCAGGCGAAACCGGACAGAACATTGGCGCGACTTATTTACATGCATTATAACAAATCGTTGATGCAAAATATTCCACGCGTAAAAGCTTTCGTTCATACCAGCACCTTAGGTTTATCGTGCAACAGTGAATTTGGACAGAGGACGTGGACCGGTGAATTTGGCCCCGAGGCTGAATATTTTGGGTGAATATGGTGGATCTGCCGCGCCCGGCAGACTGTCCGCGCGCGACGGCGTGCGGCTGGCCTTCAGGATGTCGGTATTTTCCCAAGCCTGGCCAGATGGCCGCTGCCGTAACCAGCAGACAGTCCGCCCATGACGTTCCCGCACCATACGGAGGAAGAATTCCAGTCGCTGCTGCGCCGCCTCGATCTGGCGCTGGACGCGTCCAATATCGGCGTCTGGGAACATAGCCTCACCAAGAGTGAGGTCACCTGGGACCAGCGCATGCACAAGCTCTATGCAACCGACATGACATCGCCCGTCATGCCGGTCGAAATCTGGATGAAAGCCATTCATCCCGAAGATCTCGATGCCGCCAATGCGGATTTCGAGGCCGCTGCCCTCAACAAGGCCTCCTATCTCTCGCAATTCCGGATCATCTGGCCGAATGGCGAGATCCGGCATATCCGCTCCAAGGCCAATTATTATATTGATGCCCAGGGCGATCCGGCCTTTATCGGGGTCGAATGGGATGTGACGGCGGATGTGGAGCTGAACAGGGCGCTTGCCCAGCAACAGCAGATCGCCGAGGAGCGTGCCGAAGCCCTTCAGGCCACCCGTGCGCAGATCGAATATGCCGCCGAGCACGACTATCTGACCGGCTTGCCGAACCGCCGCGCCTTTGACCGCTATTGCCAGCGCATTGCGGCGGAGATGTCCGTCCAGCATTTCGCGATGATGCATATCGATCTCGACCGTTTCAAGCAGGTCAATGACGAACTCGGTCATGATGTCGGTGATCTCGTGCTGCGCAATGCCGCCAATGCCATTGCCGCCGCACGCGGCCCGCAGGATTTCGCAGCCCGCATGGGGGGTGACGAATTCCTGCTGATCGTCGTCAATGAAAGCGACCTCACCCGCCTCAAGCAGCGCGCCGACCGGATCATCGCCGAGATTTCCCGGGGGATCGAAGTCAATGGCGAGCGGGTGACCACCGGGGCCTCGATCGGCATTGCCGCCAATCCCCGGCGCAGCGTGCAGACGCTGCTGCGCGATTCCGATCTGGCGCTTTATAGCGCCAAGCGCCTGGGGCGCGGCCAGTCGCAGCTCTTCACTTCGGAACTGACGCAGAAATACCATGCCGACCGCCGCTTGCTGAGTGAATTCCGGCAAGCGCTTGTTCAGGGGGCGGTCCTGCCGCATTACCAGGTCCAGTGCGATGCCCGCAGCCGCGAGACGATCGGGCTCGAGGCGCTGGCCCGCTGGCAGCATCCGCAAAGAGGCCTGCTGCTGCCGGAACAGTTCCTGCAGCTGGCCACCGACAGCGCAATCATCGACCAGCTCGATGCGGCGATCCTGAAATGCGTTCTGGCCGATATCCGCGCCTGGGAAGCGCGCGGGCTCAAGGTTCCCGTGATCTCGGTCAACGTGTCGGCACGGCGGCTCGCTTCGGCGGAGCTTCTCGCCGATCTCGACAATCTGGATATCGCGCCCGGCAGCATCTGCTTCGAGATCGAGACCACAGCCGAGCTTTTCCAGCCGGGCAGTCGTGTTCACACCCATCTGCGGGCGGCCCGGGCAAGGGGTATCGAGATTGCGGTGGTCAATCTCGGCAGTGGCCATTCCTCGCTGGAGGCGCTGATTGCGGCCCGTCCCGACCGGGTCAAGCTCGACCGGCAACTGGTCTGGCCGATCACCGGCGACCAGGAACAGCTGCACATGATCCGCTCGCTTGTCGACCTCGCCCATGCCTTCGGCATGGCTGTCACCGCACAGGGCGTGGAAACAGCGGAACATGCCGAGATCCTGCGCAATCTCGGCTGTGATACGTTGCAGGGCTATGGATTTGGACAACCGGCGGCACCTGACACCATTGATTTGAAATCGACACGGGTTAAACGCGATTTTAAAGGTTGACGGTCATTGCTGGATGCATGGAATGAATGTGACATTCAAGCCCCCTTGCCGCGCGGCGGCACGGTCGCAGCAAGGCCCGTTGCGTCCGCGATGCACGCCTTGAGAAAGCAGCTCCCTTGACCGCGCCTCCCCCTCCGTCCCCGTCCCGTTCGACTTCGCCGCTGATTGTCCATGTCTCGCGCCAGTTCCTGCCGAGCCGCGGCGGCCTTGAGGACGTGATCTTCAATCTCTGCCGGCAGCTTGTGACGCGGGGCTTTCGGGTACGGGTGGTGACCTGCAACCAGGTCTTTGCCGAACAGGACCGTCTCCTGCCTGAACGCGAGATGATCGAGGGCATCGAGGTGGTGCGGGTCCCGTGGTCCGGTTCGACCCGCTATCCGCTGTCGCCCGGTGTCTTCTCCCATCTTCAGGATGCCGACCTGATCCACGTGCATGCGGTGGACTTTTTCTTTGACGCGCTCAGCTGGCTCCGGCTGTTGCACCGCAGGCCGATGGTTGCCACCACCCATGGCGGCTTCTTTCACACCCGGAACCATGCGGCGATCAAGAAACTGTGGTTCCAGACGGTAAGCCGGGTTTCCGTCACCGGCTATCGCCAGTTGATCTGCTGCAGCGCCTCCGATCACCAGTCTTTCAGCCTTATCGCCGGAAGCCAGCTGGTGACCATCGAAAACGGTGTCGATCTTTCGAAATTTTCCGGCCGCAGTGCCACGGTACCGCAGAAGCGCATGGTGACGATTGGCCGGTTTTCGAGCAACAAGCGGCTCGAAAACCTGATCGCCACCATGGGTGCCCTTGTCAGGCATGACCCGGCCTGGCATCTCGACATTATCGGGGTACCCTTTGATTTGCAGGAGGCGGATCTGGCGCAAATGGTCGGTGCCGCCGGTCTCGATGCGCATGTCGGACTGCATATCGGCCTGCCCAATGAAGCCATCGCAGCCCTGATCGGCAAGGCCTCGATCTTTGCCTCGGCCTCCGACTATGAAGGCTTCGGGCTGGTGGCCATCGAAGCGATGAGCGCCGGACTGCTGCCGGTTCTTCACGAAAACGATGCCTATCTGCAACTCGCCGCCCGCCACAAGGATCTGGTGATCACCGATTTCACCCAGGCGGAACAGGCCGCCGGGGCGCTCGCCTCGGGTTTCGACCGGATGGGGCAGGAGGGGTCAGGTCTCCGGTCCCGCCTGATGGAGGAGGCCGACCACTACTCCTGGAACACCGTGGCGGCGCACTATCTTGCCGCCTACGAGAGAGCCGTGCCGGGGATCGGGCGATGAAGATGTCCACCGGAGCTCCTGTCCATTTGCCAGGGTGTCCCGCTTTGGCCGCTGCGCCGGCGCGGGGATGCTGATGGCCAGAAGCATTGTCACCAAATCGCTGTTCAATGCCGCTGCCGGCATGACCATGCTGATCACCGGCTTTGCCTCATCGATCATCACCGCGCGCCTGCTCGGGCCGGAGGCCAACGGCCTTGTTGCCTATGCCTTCTGGCTGACGACGACGGGAACGCTGATTGCCGGACTTGGCTGCGACGTGCTGTTTGCCCGGATGCTGCCGCAACTGGCTGCAAAGGGTTATGACGCCCGTCAGCGTCTCGGCTTTGCCGCCTTCATGGCACAGTTCGTGGTGCTGGTGACCCTGATCATTCTCGGGCTGTTCCTCCTGCTCAGCCAGACGTCGGAACACCCCATCTGGAGTTTCGGCACGCCCGATGTGGTGATCGTCACGGCCCTGCTCTTCCTGTTGCAAGCCATCGGCACGCTGACGGTGCATGTGCTGGTTGGCGAGCAACGGCCAGACATCTTCTTGCGCCTGACGCTGATTTCGGCGGCGCTGCAGGTGCCGGTCACCATTTATGGTGCGCTCCACTATGGGGCGGCAGGTGCCCTTGCCGGCTATGTCGCGAGCTATCTGGTGATGTTCCTCTATGCCGCACGCCTGCTGCTGGTGAAACCGGATCGCTGTGGGGCCCCGGTGGCGGAACTGGCGAAAGCCTCGCTCTACATCTCGCTCGGCACGATCATCGAATCGATTTTCCTCAACCGCATCGAACTGACCTTTCTGCAACATTACATGGGCATCCACACCGTCGGCTTCTATGCCATCGGCCTGACACTGGCCAATCTTGCGCTGCAATTGCCGGTCCAGCTTTCCGGTGCGCTGGTGCCCTACTATACCGAACTTGCCCATCAGCATGGGGGCCGGAAGTTGCCGGTGCATCTGTTCGAGGACGTGATTCGCATCCTTGCCTATGTGACCCTGCCGATTGCCTTCGGGCTGGCAGCGCTGGCGACCGATCTGGTGCGCGATATTTTCGGGGCGGAATTTGCCTCGGCCGGCCCGGTTGTCGCCCTGCTGGGCCTCAGTGCGCCGTTTTCGGTCTTTGCCGCCATCAGCACCAAATACCTGTTTGCCTGCGGGCAGGAAAAACCCCGCACGATCATCGGCTTCATCGGGGCACTGATCATTTCGCTCGGCTGCTATTTCGTCGTTCCGGGCTTTGGCGGCGAAGGGGCTGCCGCCGTGCGCATCGTCATGCTGGCCGCGATGTGCGTGCTGATGGTACTGCGGATGAATTTCGACGGCTCGCTTCTGCCGATGTATGCCTCACTGGCGAAAATCGCCACTGCCGCTGTGGGCTGCGCCGTTGTCGCGCATGGGGTTGCGACAGCGATTTCAGGCGTTCCGGGAACCGCAGCGGCAATCCTTTCGGGTGCGCTCAGCTATTTCCTGCTGCTCAGGCTGCTGCGTGCCGTGCCGCCAAAGGACGCCGGGGGACTGATGACGATGGCCCAGCGTCTGCCCGGAAGATGGGCCTTGCTTGCAGCGCGTTTCACAATGCTTATCGCCGGAATTCGACAACAGGACCCTTTGCATTGAGACAACAACGACTTGAGACGGCGCTTCCGGGTGCCGGCCATCCTCCGTCGGCCCTGGCGGCGCTGCCCGTCGCCATCGACAGCTGCCCCGGCCTCTTCGTGCCTGCCGGGGGTGAAGCCCGCGATCAGGCCGTGCTGTTCGTCAGCCCCTGGGGTTTCGAGGAGATGACCACCCGGAAATTCTGGCGGGTAACGGCGGAACATTTCAGCCAGAGCGGCCTTGCCAGCCTGCGCTTCGATCTTCCCGGCACCGCCAACGCCCTTGATGGTGCGGGCGACGCCACGCTTCGCGACTGGCAGGAGGCCATCGTCACAGCGGCGGAACGGCTGCGGGCACTGTCCGGCGCAAGCCGCATCCTGATCGTGGCGCAGGGCCTCGGGGCAGCACTTGCCGCCACCGTCTGGCATCGCCTGGGCAGCCTGTCCGGCGTGGCGCTCATTGCCCCCGTCCTCTCCGGTCGTCTCTATCTGCGCGAACTTGCCGTCTGGGCCCGGATCACCGATGGCCAGCCGGATCCGGAAAAGGAACTGAAGGAAGGTCGGGGATTCCGGATTTCGGGATTCCGCCTGCCCGACGGCATTCATGCCGGTATCCGCGCCTTCGACATCGGCGCAATGCCCCCGCCACCCTGCCCGGACCTGCTGGTGGCTGCCCGCCCGGATCGCCCGCAGGAGCAGCTTTTCGGCGAGGCCGTGCAGGCGAAGGGGCTGCGGGTGAAGGCGGTTTCCCATGATGGCCATGACCGGCTGGTCGGCAACCTGAATTTTTCCGAACAACCGCAGGCGCTGATCCATGATCTGGTCGCCTGGTCTGCAGGTCTGGTGCCCGATCGCCTCGATCCACCCGCCTTGCCCGAAGTGCCGCTGCGGCTTGAAGGCAATGGCTTTGTCGAAACGCCGGTCCGCTTCGGCGATGGGGGTCGCCTGCTTGGAACCCTGTGCGAACCGCCTGGGGGGCCACGCACCGGAGCAACCGTCGTCCTGCTGTCAACCGCCTATCATCCAAGCGCCGGATGGGGCCGGATCGGAGCCGACGCGGCACGGCGGCTGGCACGCGACGGCGTCGCCTCGCTGCGCTTTGACGCGGCCAATGCCGGCGACAGCCCGCCGCTGTCAGGCGCGCCGGAACAGATTCTTTATTCGGACGCCCAGTTGCTGGATGTTGCAGCGGCTCTCGATCTTGTCGAGAGCCGGGGCCTGCTGCCTGCCATCGTCGCGGGGCGGTGCAGCGGCGGCTATCTGGCATTCCGCAGCCTGCTTGGCGATCTCAGGCTGAAGGGCGCGGTCTCGGCCAATCCCTATTTCTTCTTCTGGGACGGCCGGAAGAATATCGAGGACCTGCTGCGCTTCGTGCCGCAATCGCTCGGCAATTACGGCACGAAGCTGTTTCAGGCATCGACCTGGCTGCGCATCCTCAAGGGTGAGATTGCCGTGAAACACGCGCTGGTCAATATCTCCGGTGCGGTCGCCAAGCGCCTGCTGCATATGTCGGAGACCGTGCTGCAGGCGCTGCCCTTCCTGTCGCCGGATTACCGGGAAGTTCAGCAGGCCTTCACGCAATTGCAGGAACGCCGGGCAGCCCTCAGCCTGCTTTATGCCGAGGGCGATCCGGGCCTGGCCAATCTCGTCCACCATTTCGGTGAGCGCGGGCAAAAGATCGCCCGCTTTGCCAATGTGTCGCTCGGCTTCATCGCCGATACCGACCACAATCTTTCGACCCCTGAGGCCCGCGAGATCTTCATCGCCGGGGTGCTCGCCATGGCAAGGCGTTTTCCGCCCGCCGGGTGAGACGGGAAATCAGAACGGAAAAATCTGGCGCGAGCCGAGATGCTGCAGCGTGCCCGACGGCAGGGCATCGGGATCGGTGCCCGGACGCGGGATCAGCGGTACCCTTTTTCGTCCGCCCGGTGCCAGGTGAAACCAGTCGTCGCCTGCCCTGTGGGTGGGCGAGACAACCGACACGGACGGGGCGAACCGGTCGGCCTCGACCAGCAGCGACCACTGGGCCGCATCGCGCACGAGGCTCGCCTCGAGGCGGGCAGGATGCATCGCCTTCGCGCGGCCTTGCGGGAAGTGGAAGGCCTCTGCCAGCAGATCGCCCTCTGGCGTCGAGAGGATCGCCACCGTCACGTCATGGGCGGGCGGGCCGAAGCGGAAGGCATAGGTCGTATCGAAGAAGGCACCGAACAGATCGGTTGCCGCGAGGCTGACGGCACCGCGCGGATCAAGGGTGAGTTCACGCCTGCCGGTGACGACAGGCTGCTGGCCATCGCGCAGGCAACGGATCTCCAGCACGGCGCGCAACGGGTCGGCCTTCTCGTTCAGCACATGGATATCGAGACCGTTGGTGCCCTCGTCGACCAGCAACAGCTGGACCGGGCGGAAGGCGCGTTTCAGCGCATAGAGCACCGGCTTCGGCTCGCCGGTGGAATCGATGACGCCCCAGCCCGGGCCGGGCAAGAGATCCCTGAGTGTCCAGACCAGCCCGCCCCGGCAGTTCGATCCCGGACGACGCCATTCGGCAAAGACACTTTCCGAGACTTCGCCGGTTACCGCGCGCGAAAAGTCGAGATAGCGGGCCGGATCTTCCCGCCGCAGCCGCGCCGGATCCACCCCGTAAAGACGCTCGAGATAGTGGTCGCGGGTATCCTCGAAATCCCAGGAGGCATCGCGGTCTCTGGGCACCCGCTCCTTCCAGCGCGGATCATGGACCGGCGCGACGGCGAGATGGGCGTCGAGCGTGCGCTGTTGCGGCACCTGCGCAAAGGCCAGCGATTCCGCAGAGAACCGGACATTCGCCCGGCGGGCATCCTCGAGCGGTCGTTCATAGGCCCCGACACCGTAATAGTGGGTGACGCCCTCGTTCGGCGCAAAGGGCATGCTGCCACCAAAGGGCGAATTCGGGACATAGGCAACATCGGGCCGCAGGAGGGCGGCGCATTCGGCGAGCAGCGTCTCGGTCAGCGGCCCCGCCCAGAAGGTCTTGCCGAGGCCGAGCATCGCCGCCTGCTGGTAGATCTCGCTGCCGCCACACAGCACCACCAGCGAAGGGGCAGCACTGATAGGGCCGAGGAGGTCTCCTGCCTCCTGCCTGACATGGGCGACAAAGCCCTCGTCCTTCACCGGATAGTCGAAATTGGCAAACATGAAATCCTGCCAGACCATCAGGCCGAGACGGTCGCAGCAGGCAAAGAAGGCCGGGCTTTCATAGGCCATGGTGCCGCCGATGCGGATCATGTTCATCCCGGCCTCGACCGCACGCTCGAGGACCGGCAGATAATCCGCCCCGGTGCCGCCAAGCGTGACGATGTCGGCAGTGGTCCACACAGCGCCCCGGCAAAAGACGGGTTCGCCATTGATTGTCAGGCCGAACCCCTTGCCATCCGCGCCCCGATCAACCTCAACCGAGCGGAAACCGGTGTGGCCAAGATCGATGGTCTCCCCACCCAGCCTCATCGACACCGGATAAAGAACGGGCTCGCCATGGCTATGCGGCCACCAGGGGCGGATGTCGTGAAGGACAAGCTCCGCCTGCCACTCCCCTTCGCCGATATCAACGGACTGGCTTGTCTGCCCGTTGCAGGCCAGCACCGGCGGGCTGTCCGTTTCGGCGCGAAGGCGGAGCACGAGCCTGCCCCTATTGCGGCCCTCCAGCGAAGCGTGGAGCGCAAGATCCCGGATCCGCACCGCGCCCGGTCGCAGGATCGAAACCGGCCGGAAGGGGCCGACGGGATGGATCGACGGGCACCAGCCCGGCATGGCACCGAGCAGCGAGGTGCGGATCAGCCGGTAGCCCTGATGGTCGAACATCCGGGGGCGCCAGCGGGCGCGCGGGCCTGCCCGGTCGAGATGCGGGCGCAGCGCCCGAAAGGCAATTGCCAGCCGGTCGCGACCGGTCAGCTCGACCTCGACATCATAGGTCTCGAACATGCTTTCGGTGGAAAGGAGGAGTTCGTCATTCAGATAGATCCCGGCGCATGTCGCCAGCCCCTCGAAACGCAGGATGGCAGGCCCCGGCGCTTCGGCAGAGAGATCGCAAAAATACCAGGCGTCCAGTTCGTTCAGCGCCACCGGATGTTGCGGATCAAAGGCCCCTGCGTTGCGCAAGGCCCCGGCCACGGTTCCGGGCACGGGGGCAGCCACAGCCTGACCGGCCCGCAAGGCGACTGCGGGGTCTTCGTAAAGGCCCGCGGCTGATGTCACCAGGGTCCAGCCGTCGCTCAAGGCGGTGACCCGGGCTCCGGCGGTTGAAAGGCGGCGCATGCATCCTCTTTCTGCTGCTGGCTGGCCGTCCGCCGCTTCAGCGGCCAAGGCGCATGTCCAGAGATCCCATCATCTGGTCCCAGGCGTCAATGGCCGGATCGAGGGCCGTGGCGAGCGGATCGAACTTCTTGCGGGTAACGGCGCGAGCAAGCTGGAACTGCACGGTTTTTGCCACTTCCGAAAGCCGGCCTGCCGCGCGCGCCGCCTCGTCGAATTCGCCGCCTTCGCCGATCCAGTCGAGATGGCTCCCCGCCAGCTCGAAATTCGCGCCGAACTGGCGCAGCGTATTGAAGGCATATGTGTGGAAGAAGCCGAAGGGGCGCTCGGCCACCGCCTCCACCTGCTGGCGAAACACCGCAGCGAAGGCGCGCAGCGGATTTTCCGCCGGGCGGCGGCCAAAGTGGAAGGTCAGCAATTGCCGCGCCTTCGTCCGGATTGCGGCAAGCTCAGGCTTCCCGTCCGGAAGTTTGGCAAATTCCGTATAGGGCAGGAATGGCACGTCCTCCTCGCCGAGATGGGTCTGGAACACGCCCTCGAAATCCTCACCCTCCAGCCGGAAAAAGCCGCCATTGTGGAAATAGTCCATCACCCGGGCATCCCTGTCCAGCCGGTTGATCCCGACCGTCGTCTTGCCGTGCTCCTTGCGATAGCCGGTCGCATGGGTATCGGGCATGAAATAGCTGTCCATTTCGACCAGACAGAGCCGCCCGCGGCGGATCTGTTCGGCGACATGCAGCTCTACCTGGTCGAAAATCGCCAGTTCCGTGCAGCGGATGCCATAGAGCGCTTCGAGATCTTCCAGCGGCACCTTGAAAAAGGTGAACTGGTCGCCCTCGAAATCCTGTGTCAGGGTAAAGCCGAGCATCGCCTCGGGTGGCAGGGCGAGTGCATGCAGGACCTCGATCCACAGATCGGCATAGCAATTGGTTTCCGGCCACATGCGCTCGCTGTGATGGAGCGCATGCGGGACATGGGTGGCCGGATCGAGACCGGCAAAGACTGCGGACATCGGCGATCAGCCCCAGAGCGTGGCGCGAACGCTGTCGGGCCATGCCTTGACGTCGAGACCATGGGTATGGAACAGCGCCAGCGCGATGCGTTCGAGGCCGAAACCGACACAGGCGGTGTGGGCGGGCTGGCCATCCCCGAATTTCAGTCCCCATTTCAGGCCGAACTGGTCCTGATGGTAGTTGAAGCTCATGCAGGCGGTCGGCTTTTCCACCGAGGTGATCGGGATCAAGAGCTCGAATTTCAGGTTCTGGTCGCGCTGGTTGTTGACCAGCAGGCGACCGGCGCGACCGAAGAACGGGTCATTGGCCACGTCGATTTCGACAGGCAGGCCAACCGATTGCATCATCGCGGTGCCGCGGTCCATCCAGCGCTGGCGGAAGGCCATTACCTTGTCTTCCGGCCCCATGAATACGTATTCGCGCATGCGGAACAGTTGCTGGCGGGCCGGGTCCTTCGAGGGCTCATGGCGGAAGCAATAGGACTGGAGATCATAAAGCTGGCCGCTGTCGGCAACCGCACCGCGCCGCGCGACGACGGGATAGAGCGGATAGCAGGCAGCAGGCGTCAGCACGATGTCCGTCGCTTCCTGGCCCTTTGTCCAGTCCGACCCCTCTTCCATGCATTTCAGCAGGCTGACATGATCGAGTTCGCAGCCGCAGAACGAGTGGATCGTTCCGGCGAGTTGCGGAAAGCTCTTCATGTAGCCGCTGGTTTCGAAATTGACCCGGTTCATGCCGGGCGGAAACCGGATTGCCTCGGCACCGTCAGGGCCGCCGATGCGGTCGATCAGCCGTTCGAAGGCGGCAATGACCTCCTCGAACGGGCCGGAGCGGCCGTAGAGCCCATCGACGCCCATGTCGATCAGAAGACCCGCCTCAAACAGACGGTCGAGAAAAGAAACCTGCATATCCATGGTCACCCCAGAAGACTTGTGTCCAGCTTGTGCACGAGAAGCATAGAGGACGAGTTGCCGAGAATTCGGTCATTCGAGATCATCAGCTGGGCCGAATGCGCATCGCGCAGGTGACGGCCGAGGCTGTAGGGCGTGCCGTTCTTGTAACCCATGATGCCGCAGATCAGCAGCGCATGGTTGATGATCGGCAGGATCATTTCGGAAGAACAGATCTTCACATTGTTCATCGCCACGGCAAAGCCCATCGAGGACAGGCGGTCTTCGTCATGCTTGGCCTCCTCATAGGCCTTGAGACCGGCAACAACGTTGGACCGCACCATCTGCAGCTGGCTGGAGACCTCGGCAAGCCGCAGCGCGCCGGGCGGCGTCTGGCCGGGCGACTTGCGGGCGGCAGCCCGCACGAAAGCCTGCGACCGCGCAACCGCATCGGCAGCAATGCCGTACCACACGCCACTCCACAGCAGATGCGAAGCGGCGAGCATCGATTGCGCCGCAATTTCGGCGAAGGGTTTCGGGAAGACCTGTTCGGCCGGCGCTTCCCCCTGGAACAGGAACCCGTCGGAACAGGTGCCGCGCATGCCGAGCGTATCCCAGACATGGGTGCGCTCGAGCGTGTACTGATCGCGGGTGAAGACGGTCATCACCTGGTCGGAAGCGGCCGCATCCTTGTGCGCCCTTGACGTGATCAGGATCGCATCCGCATGGGCGCCATAGGAAATCACGGTGGCATCCTTGGTCAGGCGGCAGGTGCCACCCTCGATCTCGATGGCGCAGATCGAATTGCGCAGGTTTCCGCCAATGCCGCCTTCCGTAGTGGCGGAGCCGAGAAGCAGCTGTTCGCGGGCAACCCGTGCCATGAATTCCGTGTGCCAGGCACTTTCCAGCCCGTGCTCGACCAGGCTCGACAGCTTGATGTGGTGCATCGCGAAGATCATCGCGCTCGAGGCACAGGCCTGCGAGAGGATGGAGCAAAGCTCGGCGATCCCGGTAAAGGTTGCCCCTTCACCGCCATGGCTTGCCGGCACCTGGATGCCGAGCAACCGCTCGGCAATCATGGCATCGACCGCCTCGCGCGGAAACCGGCCTTCGGCATCCACGTCTCCGGCAGATTTCCCGGCGATGGCGGCAACCCGCGATGCCCTCGCCGTCAGGCTTTCACGCTGCCCCTGCGCGACCATGTTCATCAGACCGCCTCTTTCCGGGCGAGAATCTGCTCGACCGTGCTGCGGATCGCCGCAATACTGGCAAACGACTTTCGGTTGAGCAGATTGTCGGGAAACTCGATGTCAAACGCATCCTCGATCCCCAGCATCAGTTGCACCGAGGCGAAGGAAGACAAACCTGCCGTATAGAGATCCGCCTCATCGGCAAGCTCAGCTACCGGAACCGGCAGGTTCCCGAGTTTGGTCAGAAGGTCTCGAATCCGGTCGTTCATGGGTGTCCCCGCGGTTCTGGCGCATGCAAGCGCGATCGATGAAATCAACCACCGATGTACCCGGGATTTGATAAGATTCAGATAAATGCTGTAGTTAAAGATCTTTACTGGAACAGCGGAGAATCGTCGCAATCGGGTGCGAACACCCTGCCGCCACGCGGTTTCCCGTGTTGCACCCTCAAGACGGAAGCGCGATCAGATCGCGCCCTCGATTGTTTCATTCTGGCTCGCATGGTTTCTGAAATACTGTTCAGCTACCGCCATGAACTGCTGCGCCACCACCGGCACGGGCCGATGCATGGACCAGAGCAGCGAGAGCTCCACATCCGGAGCCGGATCTATTGGCCGGATGTGGTAGCGACTGTTTTCACCGTCCGTCGACTGTCGGCCGAGCGGACCAACGATGGAAATGCCGATACCGGCGGCGACCATGGAGCAGATGGCTTCCGTGGTCCGCACTTCATACCGCATAAGCCGATTGACACCCGTGCGCTGGAAAATATGATCGACACGGGCGCGGAAGATGGAATTCGGGCGGAAGGAAATGAAATTCTGGTCCGCAAAATCCTCGGGCACCAGCAACGTCTTGTCGGCAAGCGGATGGTCCATCGGCAGGATGCAATGCATGGCATCGACCATCAGCCGACGACTGGCGAAGGCCTGGTTTTCCGGGAGATCGGTGACAATGCCGAGGTCGCATTGCTGGGTTACGATCCATTCCGCTGCGGCTTCAGAAGCCTGGACTTCCAGCGAGATGAAGGTTTCCGGAAACTGCCGCGAGAAGACCTCTATGAGATCTGCCACCACGGTGGACGCGACGGACGGAACCGTGATCAGGCGGAGCCTCGAAAAGCGGAATTTTCCGATTTCCAGGGCGGTTTCCTTGATCTGGTCGAGACCGACAAGTGCACGGCGGACCTCATCGACCAGCAACTCGGCTTCCGCCGTAGCGACCACCCGCCTGCCGCTGCGATCAAACAGCTTGAATCCGATTTCCAGCTCGAGATCGGCGATCAACCGGCTTATGGCAGGCTGGGATATGCCGAGATGCTGGGCCGCCTCGGTCAGGGTGCCCAGCAGCATGACGGCTCGAAACGCATCGATCTGCCTCAAAGTCAAAGCCATGGCCGGTCCCTTTGGTTCACTGCGCATGCTTATAATTCTAGGTTATCTACTAAGTCAAAAAACAAATGTATACATTGCCCCTGTAAAAAACGCGTTTTCCGCTACGCCCGGCAATGCGGGTTAGCGCCAATGACGCTATCAAACATGCCAAAATATATGCAATTTTCATATCAATGGTCGGGAAAAAGATGGCGCTGAAAAGCGAAATAATTGAAATTTCAGATCTTTTTGGTCGATCACCGCTGAAATCACGACATTGCCCGCCATCCTACAGGATGTGAGATGCACATAACACGGAATTATGAAACGAATGAAACTACCATAAGGCTCCATCGAAAATTAATTTCATTTAGGGGTGGAAGAATTATGAACGGGGATATCCAGCCAGAAGGTCCTATTTTTTCTCCGGCGGGTAGACGTGCCGCCCACCCCTGAAATCCGTGAGAAGGTGACGTCCATCTGGTTGCGGCAGAGCGGACTGGCCGTGAAGACTGGTCTTGCCATGCCCTCCGGGAATATCGAGGACATAGGCCGGCTGGCAGAGGCCGGAGATTCTGCCCCTCAAGGCCGAGACAACCCGCTGCCCCTCTTCGATCGACAGGCGGAAATGCGCCGTCCCGGGCGCGAGATCGGGATGGTGGAGGTAATAGGGTTTGATCCGGTTTTCGACGAACAGCCGCATCAGCGCGGCCAGCACCTCGGGATCGTCATTGACACCCTTCAACAGCACGGTCTGGCTCAGCATCACAATGCCGGAATCAACCAGGCGGCGCACCGCGTCGCAGGCCGCCCCGGTCATCTCGCGCGGATGGTTGGCGTGGAGGGCGAGATAGACGGCCTTGCCGCTCTGGCGCAGCGCCGCGATCATCGCGGCATCGATCCGTGCGGGGTCGACGGCGGGCACGCGGCTGTGCAGCCGCACGATCCGGACATGGCTGATGGCACCCAGCGCCGCCATCACTTCGCCCAACCGGCGCGGTGACAGCATCAGGGGATCACCGCCGGTCAGGATCACCTCCCAGATCTCCTCATGGGCGGCGATATAGGCAAGTGCGGCGGCAAGCTTTTCGCCCACCAGCATGCCATCACCCTCCGGCCCGACCATCTCGCGGCGAAAGCAGAAGCGGCAATAGACCGGGCAGACATGCAGCAGTTTCAGCAACACCCGGTCCGGATAGCGGTGCACCACGCCTTCCACGGGGCTGTGGGCGTGGTCACCGATCGGATCGGCACTTTCTTCCGGCGCGGTCTGCAGTTCCGAAGCCTGTGGCAGGAACTGCAGGCCGATGGGGTCATCGGGGTGGCGGATCAGGTCCGCCATCCCGGGCGTGATGCCGATTGCATAGCGGCGCGCAACTTTTCTTGCATCCTCAAGCCGGTCCCCGGGCAGCAATCCCGCGGCAACCAGTTCTTCGACCGTATGCAGTGTCCGGCCCGTCAAATGCCTGCCTCCGCCACCGGTGCCCAGATCACCTGATCGATCCGGGTCGCCCCGGTTGCCAGCATCACCAGCCGGTCGAAGCCGAGCGCAATGCCGGATGCCTCGGGCATCCGGGTGAGGGCTGCGAGGAAATCCTCGTCGAGCGGATAGGTTTCCCCATAGACCCGCTGCTTTTCCGCCATTTCCAGGCTGAAGCGGCGGCGCTGTTCGGCGGCATCGGTCAATTCGCCGAAGGCATTGGCAAGTTCGACCCCGCAGGCATAAAGCTCGAAGCGCTCGGCGATGCGGGGCTCTTCGGGCGAGCGGCGGGCAAGGGCTGCCTCGCTGACCGGATAGCCGTAAAGCACCGTCGCCCGGCCAAAGCCGAGATGGGGTTCGATCCTTTCCACCAGAACCCGGCTGAACATATCCGCCCAGGTATCATCCGAAGCGTAGCGGATGCCCGCTTTTTCAAGTGCAGTGGCAAGCGCGTCGCGGTCCGTCTCGCCGTTTGGAGACGTGGTGGCCAGAAGGTCGATGCCTGCAAACCGCTGGAAGGCCCCGGCGACGCTCAGGTGCTCCGGCTGCGCGAACGGGTCCATCATCCGGCCACGCCAGCTGAATTGGCGGCACCCCATGGTCTCGGCGGCAAGCGCGATCAGTTCGGCGCTGTCGCGCATCAGGCTCTCATAGGTTTCACCGGCGCGATACCATTCCAGCATGGTGAATTCGGGATGATGCAGCGGCCCGCGCTCGCGGTTGCGATAGACATGGGCAAAACAGGAAATCCGCTTCTCGCCTGCCGCCAGCAGTTTCTTGCAGGCAAATTCCGGCGAGGTATGGAGATAGAAGGGATGGCGCGAACCGGCATTGTCGATCGCCTCGGTGGCAAAGGCATGCAGATGCGCTTCGTTGCCCGGCGAGACCTGCAGCGTCGCCGTATCCACCTCGATGAAGTCGTGGCGCGCGAAGAAACCGCGAAAGGCCGCCTGGATGGCATTGCGTCCGAGAAGGAAAGGCCGCCTGTCGGCATGGACATCGGGTGTCCACCAGGGGGAAAAGGTGGTTTTCATGCAGGTTTCTTCACCGTTGGTTCAAGGGAAGGCTGGCAATTTATCCGGATTTGCGGTACTTGCGCGCAGAAATCAAGAAATTCTCGTTTTCCTGGAGACGTCCAGTGGCATGAATTTGACATTCGATTCCCATCTGCCGCGACCTCGCGGATCGAATGTCAAATCCGTAAATTCCACTGGAATCAATAACTTGCTGGTGGTTTTCAAGATTTTGACATTTGCTCTCGAGGGTGCAGAACACGGGGTACAAATGTCGAAATCAAACCACGAGAGCCAGTCCTCTACGATGCGATCCAGACAGTGACAAGGAAGTATTATGGTAAAGATCATCGCCTCTTCGCTTCGCAAGGGCAATGTCGTCGAAGTCGATGGCAAATTATACGTGGTTCTGACGGCCCAGAACTTTCACCCCGGCAAGGGCACGCCGGTCACACAGGTCGACATGCGCCGCATCGTTGACGGCGTGAAGGTATCGGAACGCTGGCGCACCACCGAACAGGTCGAGCGCGCCTTCGTCGAGGACCGCCCCTTCCAGTTCCTCTATGAGGATGGCGAAGGCTACCACTTCATGAACCCCGAGAACTATGACCAGGTGGCCGTCGACGCCGAAACGGTCGGCGACATGAAGGCCTATCTCCAGGAAGGCATGAGCGTCATCCTGTCGATCTATGAAGGCATTGCGCTGGCAATGGAACTGCCGCGCACCGTGACGCTGGAGATCATGGAAACCGAGCCGGTCGTCAAGGGCCAGACGGCCTCCTCCTCCTACAAGCCCGCGATCCTGTCGAATGGCCTGCGCACCCTCGTGCCGCCGCATATCACCGCCGGGACCCGCGTCGTCATCATGACCGAAGACGGTTCCTACATGGAACGCGCCAAGGACTGATCCGGTCCTGTCTTTCAAGTCGCCCCTAACCGGGGCCTTGCCTGCCAAAGCCGCTTCTCCGGAAAGCCATTTGCCTTTCCCGTGAGAAGCGGCTTTTTATGTGTCTCTGCAGGGAGCCGGGGGAGACCATGTTAAAGCAAGCTTTAATCAATTGCCCCATACTGGCCGCACTCCATCATCGAGGAACGGGGCCAGAAAACGTGCGCATGAAGCAGCATATCCAGTCGCTTGGGACGGACGCGTCCGCCGAGCTTGCCATCGCCCGATCCATTCCGCTGGTGGTCTCGCTCGAGGGGGCGCTGCTGCCGGTCCAACTCGGCCATGAAAGGCTTGCGAACCTGCTTGCCGAGCGCGGCCTGCGGGCGGCCCTTTCATCGGCTTTCGGAACCCGGGCCCCGGAGCCCTCGACGCTCGATGTCGCCACCCTGCCCTGCCGACCGGAGGTGCTTGACTTCATCGGCATCGTGAAATCCGCCGGTCGCCCGGTCTATCTGCTGGGCACGGACCATCCAGAGGAAGCGCGCGCCATTGCCGCGCATCTCGATCTGTTTGATGGCGTGATTGCCGATGGCAGTTCACTCGAAGACGGGGGCTACGACTTTATCGGCAGCGACGCCGCTGACATCGGCCTCTGGAAGGGTGCCCGCCAGGCCTATGGCGTGAACCTCGACCAGAGATCCGAAACCCGGCTGAAACGATCCGGGGTGGAGGCGCTCGCCTTTTCACGCCGCCATCCTGATATTGCCGCCCGCATCCGCCTGCTGCGCCCGCATCAATATGCCAAGAATGCGCTGGTGCTGGTGCCGCTCCTGACCTCGCACCAGTTTTCGGCTGAAAACCTGATCCTGTCCCTGCTTGCAGCGCTTGCCTTCTGCTTTGCTGCCTCCGCCGTCTATGTGCTGAACGATGTGATCGACCTCAAGGCCGACCGCGCCCATCCCACCAAGAAGGACAGGCCGCTGGCCGCAGGCACGGTGGGTCTTGCCGAGGGGCTGGCGATGATCCCGCTGCTCCTTGCAGGCTCCGGGCTGATGGCCTTCTTCCTGCCGCCGCTGTTCATTGGTTTGCTTTCAGGTTACCTCGCGCTCACCACCGCCTACTCGCTGGTGCTGAAGCGGATGATGCTGGTCGATGTGACAATCCTGTCGCTGCTTTATACGCTGCGGGTGGTGGCGGGCGCTGCGGCGATTACAGTTCCGGTGTCGGAATGGCTGTTTGCCTTTGCCTTGCTGATGTTCACCGCGCTCGCCCTGATCAAGCGCTATGTCGAGCTTTCGACCCGGCTCGACAGGGATCTGCCCGATCCCGCCAACCGCGATTACAAGATTTCCGACCTGCCGATCATTGCCGCCCTTGCGGCGGCGGCCGGCATGAACGCAATCACGGTTCTGGCGCTCTATGTCAATTCCGACGCTGTCCTGCGGCTCTATGGCCGACCGGAAGTGCTGTGGCTGCTCTGCCCGCTGTTTCTTTACTGGGTGTCCCGCACCCTGCTCCTCGCCCACCGGCGGCAGTTGCATGATGATCCGATCCTGTTCGCGCTGAAGGACAGGGCAAGCTGGATCGTTGGCGGCCTCGCCCTTGCCATTGTCGGTGCTGCACTCTGATGTCCGCCGCAGGCATGACCACCGCGGACCACGCCCGCGCTGATACCGCTTCCGTCGCGCCGCTGGAGCGGCTGTTCTGGATTGTTGCCGCCACCCTGCTGTCGGTGCTGTTTACCGGCTATGTCCCCTATTTCAACAACAACATCTACCATCTGCCGATCCTGAAGGCCGATTACGACCTGCCGCAATTTGCAGATGACGCCTTCGTCCAGTCGTTGCGGCATTTCTCCTCCGGCTTCTGGATGCTGTTTGCCGGTAGCGCCCGCTTCATCGCGCCAAAGCTGTTCCTGTTCATCGCCTTCCTGCTGTCGCGCGCGCTGATGATGGCGGCGATCCTCTCGCTTGCAGCCCGGTTTGGCTATCGCGGACGGATCTTTACCGGCCTGTTCCTGCTGCTCTTTGCCGTCTCGCCGCTGGCGCGTGGCTATGCGCCGGGGGGCGGCGGGCTTGACATCGAGTATTTCTCCCATTCGGAACTTGCCAATGCGGTGCTGCTGTTCTGCCTTTCAGCAGCGCTGGCAAGACGGCATCTTCTGTCGGTGTTTCTCGCCTGCCTGACCTTCTGGCTGAATGCCTTCATGGCGGTCTGGCTGGCGCCGCTGTGGCTTGCCGTCATCGCCGTGCAATGGCGCGCGGGCGAAATCGATCCGAAGCGCCTGGCGCTGGCGGTCGGTGGCGGCACGCTGCTCGGCCTGCCGCTGCTTCTGCCGGTGCTGCACGCGGTGCTGGCCAAGGCGGGGAGCGGGGCAGCACCCGACTATTCCTATGCGGCGTTCCTGCGTGGCTTCTTCCCGTTCCACTTCTTCATGGACAGCCTTCCGCGCGAAGACCATGTGATGATCGGATTGCTGGTCGCAGCGCTGTTGCCGCTGCCGTGGCTGCTGAAGGCGAACGGGCGGATGTTTCTTGCCCTGTCGCTGGCCGCCACCGCCCTTCTCACCGTCGGCAGCCTCGTTCCTCTCGTCACCGAATCCCGGCTGATCCTGAACCTGCACTTCATCCGCAGCGCCGTGCTGCTGCAACTGCTTGCCGTGACCGGCATGGCGATGCTGGCTGCCGGCTGGGTCAGCAACGGGCCGCAGCGGCACGACCGGGTGTTCGGGCTGCTGCTTGCCAGCATGCTGGTGTTCGGCAGGCCCGCCTTTACCGCC
Organism: uncultured Gellertiella sp.; assembly: GCF_963457605.1. Lineage (GTDB taxonomy): Bacteria > Pseudomonadota > Alphaproteobacteria > Rhizobiales > Rhizobiaceae > Gellertiella. The sequence goes on along the minus strand of NZ_OY735139.1, from coordinate 2,511,497 downwards.
ATGCTGGTGCTTCTGGCCTATCGCGCCTGGATCGAAGCCCGGTTCCGGCTCACCGTGCTCGACAGCGATCTGCTGGTGAAGGCCTCCGGTGCCGTCTTCGCCCTGTCGCTGGCCTTTACCGGGCCAATGCTTTTCTCGCTCTGGCAGGAGATGCGCAATCTCTCGGCGATCACCGGGACATGGGAAAGAGCCGGTCGCTGGATGCGTGACAATTCACCGCCCGATGCGCTGGTGCTGCTGCCGATCCGCGCCGAACCGCTGCCGCCGGGCACAAGTCCCGCCGCCCGTTTCCTCGACATGGAAATGGCGGGCTTCGTCGCCACCTCGGAGCGCTCCATCTGGACCAATTACAAATTCGGCGCCGCCGCCATGTGGGCTCCGGAAAACTTCCGCACCTGGCGCAACCGCTATGACGAGGTGCTGCGGCTCGACACGGCAGCGCAAAGGATTGCCTATGCCAGCGCCCATGGCATTTCCCATGTCGCGAGCTTCTGCGATGCTGCCGTGTCCATCCCACCTGCCTATCGGGATGGCGATCTCTGCATCTATGGCCCCCTGACCCGAAATCCCTGAGGAAGCCACCATGCATTATGTCCTGATCCTGGTCAGCGTCGGGTTGAGCGCCTTTGCCCAGACCCTGTTTCGAATCGGCATGACCCGGCCCGCGGTTGCAGCGGCCTTCCAGCCCGGCGCAACCCGGGTCGATGCGGTGCTGGCCATCGCGCTGTCGCCCTGGATTCTGGGTGGTCTTGCCGCCTACGGATTCGGCACGCTGCTGTGGCTGCTGGTTCTGTCGAAGATCCCGGTATCGCTGGCCTATCCCTTCGTGGCGCTGGGCATTGTCATCACCACGCTGTCGGGGATTTTCCTGCTCGGCGAACAGGTGAGCCGGCTATCGATGCTCGGAATTGCAGTTACAGCCCTCGGCATCGTGCTGGTGGCGTTCGGACGCGCCGCCTGAAACGAAAAATCCCGGCCTCCTCTGGAAGAGACCGGGATTGAAACCTTCGAAAGGTCAGCAGACCATCATTCGATGCCGCCGAGGCACATGTATTTCAGCTCGGTATAATCATCGATACCGTATTTCGAGCCCTCGCGGCCGGTGCCGGACTGCTTGATGCCGCCGAAGGGGGCGACTTCGGTGGAAATCAGGCCGGTATTGATGCCGACCATGCCATATTCCAGCTGTTCGGCAACGCGGAAGATCTTGGCCACGTCCTTCGAGTAGAAATAGGAGGCAAGACCGAATTCCGTGTCATTGGCAAGCTCCACCACTTCCGCTTCGGTTTCGAAACGGAACAGCGGCGCGACGGGGCCGAAGGTTTCCTCGCGGGCGACCAGCATGTCGCTGGTCACGCCGGTCAGGATCGTCGGCTGGTAGAACAGGCCGCCCTGTTCCGGCTGCTTGCCGCCAACAGCGATCTTCGCCCCCTTGGAGACGGCGTCTTCCACATGTTCCTTGACCTTGGCCAGCGCATTGCTGTCGATCATCGGGCCGGTGCTGACACCTGCTTCCAGTCCGTCGCCGACCTTCATCTTCGACACCCGCTCGGCCAGCTTGGCGGCAAAGGCATCATAGACGCCCGACTGGACATAGAGACGGTTGGCGCAGACGCAGGTCTGGCCGGCATTGCGGTATTTCGACACCATCGCGCCTTCGACCGCCGCATCGAGATCGGCATCGTCGAAAACGATGAAGGGCGCGTTGCCGCCAAGCTCGAGGCCGAGCTTCTTGATCTGGTCGGCAGCCTGCCGCATCAGGATGCGGCCGACATTGGTGGAGCCGGTGAAGGTGAGCTTGCGGACCTTTTCGTTTTCGGAAAATTCCTTGCCGACCATCGAGGCCTCGGTGCCGGTAAAGACCGAGAACACGCCTGCGGGAACACCGGCACGCTCGGCAAGAAGCGCCAGGGCCAGCGCCGACAGCGGCGTCTGGGCGGCGGGCTTTGCCACCATGGTGCAGCCGACGGCGAGTGCCGGAGCCATCTTGCGGGCCAGCATCGCATTCGGGAAGTTCCACGGCGTGATCGCGCCGACCACGCCGACCGGCTGGCGGATGACGATGATGCGCTTGTCGGCCTGATGGCCGGGAATCGTGTCGCCATAGACGCGCTTGGCTTCCTCGCCGAACCATTCGACATAGGCCGCCCCATAGAGCACTTCGCCCCTGGCTTCGGCCAGCGGCTTGCCCATTTCCATCGTCAGGATGGTGGCGAGATCGTCGGCATTGGCGGTCAGGAGATCGAAGAGCTTGCGCAGCACCTGCGCGCGCTCCTTGCCGGTCTTCTTCGCCCAGAGCTTCTGCGCCGCATGGGCGGCATCGATAGCGCGGGTGAGTTCCGCCCGGGTGAGGTTCGGAAGGGTGGCGATCACCTCGCCATTGACGGGATTGGTGACGTCAAAGATGCGGCCACTTTCGCTTGCCGCCAGCCACTCGCCCGCAATCAGCGCCTTGTCGACGGCAAGCGAGGGATCTTTGAGTTTCGATGTCAGAACAGAAGAAACAGCCATTACTTCGCCTCCCCGGCGACTTCACGCACCGACGCTTCGATGATGTCGAGCGCCTCATTGAACACAGAATCCTGCACCGTGATCGGGGCAAGGAAACGGATGACATTGCCGTAGACACCGCAGGTCAGGAGGATCAGACCCTTTTCCAGCGCCTTCAGACGGATGGCATTGGTGAAATCGGCATCCGGCTTATGGGTCTTGCGGTTATTGAATTCAACTGCAACCATGAAGCCCGGACCCCGGATATCGACAATTTCCGGAACACTGTCGCGCAGTGCGGACAGACGCTGCTTCAGCCGCGCGCCGAGCGTTTCAGCCCGTTCGCAAAGCTTTTCCTCGTCGATCACGTCGAGAACCGCATTGGCGGCAGCAACGCCGATCGGACTGCCGGCATAGGTGCCGCCGAGGCCGCCGGGCCCGGGCGCATCCATGATTTCGGCGCGACCCGTCACCGCCGACAGCGGGAAGCCACCGGCAAGGCCCTTGGCCATGGTGGTGAGATCGGCCACCACATCATAATGCTCCATCGCAAACAGCTTGCCGGTACGGGCAAAGCCGGTCTGCACCTCGTCGGCGACGAGCAGGATGCCGTGATCGTCGCAGAGCTTGCGCAGCGCCTTCATCAGCGCGCGCGGCACTTCATAGAAGCCGCCTTCGCCCTGTACCGGCTCGACGATGATGGCGGCGACCCGCTTCGGATCGACATCGGCCTTGAACAGCTTGTCGAGCACGTCAAGCGCGGTCTCGACAGTGACGCCATGCAGGTCGATCGGGAAGGGCACATGGAAGACGTCGCTCATCATCGCGCCGAAGCCGACCTTGTAGGGCACGACCTTGCCGGTCAGCGCCATGCCCATGAAGGTGCGGCCATGGAAGGCACCGGTAAAGGCGACCACGGCGGAGCGCCCGGTCGCGGCGCGGGCGATCTTGATCGCGTTTTCAACGGCTTCGGCACCGGTGGTGGCGAAAATCGTCTTTTTGGCGAAATTGCCGGGCACGCGGGCATTCAGCCGCTCGGCAAGCCGCACATAGTTCTCATAGGGCACGACCTGATGGCAGGTATGGGTAAACCGGTCGATTTGCGCCTTGACCGCCTCGATCACCTTCGGATGCCGGTGGCCGGTATTGACCACGGCGATACCGGCGGCAAAGTCGATATAGCGACGGCCCTCGACATCCCAGATTTCCGCATTTTCAGCGCGCTCCGCATAGATCTGGGTGGTCATGCCCACGCCGCGCGAGATGGCTTCGTTCTTGCGTGCAGAAATTTCGGCATTCAGCATCGTGAAATCCCTTGGATGGAGGAGGCGCAGACGCGTCGTCCGGCGCAATGAAATTTTACTTACATTTTTTCTGTAGATTTGCAATATGGCTTTCAAAGCTTATCTCGCAATCCGGCGCTGTCAAATCCGGAAGGCCGGAGCACCATTGATGCAGGATACCCGGTTCAAGATCGCCGAAGCCGCACGCATGGCCGGGGTTTCCTCGTCCACCCTGCGGCTGTGGGAAACGCAAGGGCTGATCGAGCCGATTCGCACCGCCTCAGGCCAGCGGCTTTTTGATGCGGGCCTGATCGAGCGGCTGAAGCGGATCACCTGGCTGCGGCATGAACAGGGGCTCAATCCGGCGGCCATTCGCGAAAGACTGAAGCTGGAGGCCGAAGAACCGCAAGCGGTGCCGACGCTGCCATCCGTCGACCCGCTGGCGCAATCGGCAAGCGACCAGATTCCCGTCGGCCAGAAGGTGCGCAGGCTTCGCCGGGCGGCGGGAAAAACGCTTGAAACCATCGCCCGCGAGGCGGGTGTAGCGATGTCTGTTCTGTCGACCTTCGAACGGACGTCGCAGGGCCTGTCGCTGCCCGCCCTGCATGCTGTCGCGCGGATCTTCGGCACCACCGTTGCCGCACTCTGCGGGCAGGATCAGGGCAGGCCGGGCGAGAGCCTGGTGCGGGCAGGCCAATGGGCCACCTGGCCGCGCACCTCGTCGGGTGTGAGCGTGCAGGTTCTGGCCGACAGCTCGAAACAGATGGAATGCCACCGCTTTCATCTCGCGCCGGGGGCCACCAGCGAAGGCGCCTACCAGCATGAGGGCGAGGAATTCATCCATGTGCTCCAGGGATCACTTGAAATCGTGCTGGATGGCGACCAGTTTTTCGAACTCAACGCGGGAGACAGTTTCTATTTCGAAAGTCACCGGCCGCATTCCTGGCGCAACATGGCCGAGGGCGATACGCTGCTGATCTGGGTGAATACGCCCGCAACATTCTGAGGGTGGGGCAAAGGGCCGCGCAGCGCTTGATGCGGCCCTTTGCTGATTGTCCGGATCAGGCCCTCAGCGTGCCGCCGGTGGATTTTGCGACATTGCCGACGATGCGTGCCGTCAGGGCTTCGAAATCCTCATCGTTAAGCGTCCGCTCGACGGGCTGGATCTGAACCTCGATTGCCACCGACTTCCTGCCCTCCCCGACCGACGCGCCTTCGAAGACGTCGAAGACATTGACGGCGGTGATCAGCTTGCGGTCGGCGCTGGCGGCAGCCTTGAGGATGGCCGCGGCATCCACCGACTTCTCCACGACGAAGGCAAAGTCGCGCCTGACGGCCTGGAGGGGCGACAGGTCCAGCGACGGCTTGGTGCGGGTCGCCTTGCGCTTCGGTTCCTGCATGGCATCGAGAAAGACCTCGAAACCGACGAGTGCGCCGGAGACATCCAGCGCTTCCAGCACGGAAGGATGGAATTCCCCGAAGCTGCCGAGCACGATTTTCGGCCCCATCCTGATGGTGCCGGAACGGCCGGGATGATACCAGTCCGGTCCGCCCTGCTCGATCTGGATATTGGCCATCGGCAGGCCGCAGGCTTCGAGGACCGCCAGCGCATCAGCCTTGGCATCATAGACGTCGACCGGCTTGCCGCCGCCCTTCTGGCCATTCGACCACAGGCGACCGGCACCCGCCAGCGAGGCCGTGCCCCGCCGGATGCCCCCCGCCACGCGGCGCTGTCCTTCCGGCCGGTCATTCTCATAGGTGCCCGACACTTCGAAGACCGCCACATCGCCAAAGCCCTTGTCGGCATTGCGCTGGGCAGCAGTCAGAAGGCCCGGCAGCAGCGAGGGCCGCATGTCGGACATGTCGGAGGCAATCGGATTGGACAGCTTCAGCGATGGCGACCCGCCGCCAAACAGCTTTGCCTGGGCTTCGGGAATGAAGGACCAGGTGACCGCTTCCAGCATGCCGCGCGCCGCAAGCGCCCGCCTGGCGGACCGGGTGCGGAGCTGCAGGGTGGTGAGAATGCGGACATTCACCGAGCCTTCGCGTGACAGCGGTTCCGGCTTGATCTGGTCGACGCCATGGATGCGCATCACCTCTTCCACCAGATCGGCCTTGCCCTCGACATCCGGCCGCCAGGAGGGCACCGAGACCGATACCCGCTCGCCCGAACCGCTGACGCCGAAGCCGAGCCCCTTCAGGATCGAAACGCTCTCTGCGCTCGACACCGTGAGGCCGGTGAGGCGGTTGACCTCCGAGACGGGGAAATCGATCACCCGGGCTTCATGCGCCCCCCCGCCAAGGATGCGGGCCTTTGCAGGCACCCCGCCGCAGAGCGCCAGCACCAGTTCGGTTGCACGGTCGAGGCCGGGGACCATGCAGGCCGGATCGACGCCGCGCTCGAAGCGGTAGCGGGCATCGGTGATGATCCCCAGCGAACGGCCGGATTTCGCGATGTTGAGGGGATCCCAGAGCGCGGATTCGATCAGTACGTCAACGGTATTCCCGTCGCAGCCCGAATGCTCGCCGCCCATGATGCCGCCAATCGATTCGACACCGGCGTCATCGGCGATCACCACGGTCGAGGGCGAAAGCGCATAGGTCCGGCCATCGAGCGCCAGCACCGTTTCGCCGTCCCTGGCCCGACGCACCACGAGGTCACCCTTGACCTTGGCGGCGTCGAAGACATGCAGCGGGCGGCCCTGGTCGAAGGTCAGGAAATTGGTGATGTCGACCAGCGCATTGATCGGGCGAAGGCCGATGGACAGCAGGCGGCGCTGCAGCCAGGCCGGGCTGGGACCGTTCTTCACGCCACGCACCAGCCGCAGCGCAAAGCCCGGGCAGAGTTTCTCGTCGTCAAGGTCGAGAACCACGGCGGTCCCGGTCTCGCCCTTCTCCTCGAAGGCAGGCGCTGCGGGCACCTTCAGCCTGCCGAGGCCGGCGGCGGCAAGATCGCGGGCAATGCCGTGGACGCTGGTGCAATCGGAACGGTTCGGCGTCAGGTTGATCTCGATGACGGGATCGTCGAGGCCTGCATAGCTTGCAAAGGAGGTGCCGACCGGCGCATCCCCGGGCAGGTCGATGATGCCGTCGTGATTGTCCGACATCTGCAATTCTTTTTCCGAGCACATCATGCCGCGGCTCTCGACGCCGCGAATGGTGCCGATGGCAAGTGTCACGTCGATGCCGGGCACATAGGTGCCGGGGGCCGCAAAGGCGCCGACCAGGCCTGCCCGCGCATTCGGCGCGCCGCAGACCACCTGCACCGGCGCACCCGTGCCGGTATCGACACTCAGCACCTTCAGCCGGTCGGCCTGCGGATGCTGCTCTGCCGACAGGATGCGGGCAATCACAAACGGCCTGAACGCCGCCTTGTCATCGACATCCTCGACCTCCAGCCCGATGGCCGTCAGCTTCCCGCAAATCTGGTCCAGCGACGCATCCGTCTCGAGATGCTCTTTCAGCCAGGAGAGTGTGAATTTCATGGTTTTCGCTCTTTGAATAGGAGGCAGGTCGCAAGCATGCAACGATCAGCCTCAGGAAGGTTGTCCAACCGTTTGACGATTTCCCGTGCCTTGTTGATCAGTTCTTCAACATCGGCTGGAGAAAACAGGTCTTTCGATGGTGGCGAATAGTCGGCGCGGTGCCGTTCTGTCTGCAGGGAAACGATGAGGGGCCCAATTGCCTTGAAAACAGCGTGGTCCTTCAAGGGGGCTTGCGCAAAGACATTCTTCAATGCCCCGTGCTCCAGCGCCCGATACACCCGCCCATAGGCGTCATCGCTGCGTCGGGACGACGGCAAAAGCGCCTCCGCGCCCAGCTTCGCCAGGGCGTGAAAAACGGCATAATAGGCCGCGCTCACCGCGCGTCTGCGATAGGCGGCACTGCCACGCTTCAGGTTGAGGAGTTCCTCGGCAGACTCAAGTAGACGCTCGACGAGCGATGGCGATCCCATGGTCTAATCGACATCCTCATCGCCCTGATCTTCCGGAGAGACGGCATTCGGTCCCGGCGCACTGAGGAACACAAGCCGCTCGTCATTCTGGCGCCTCAGGGCATCGTGAATTCGGGTCAGGGTCTGGATCAGCTGGGCAGCCGGAACCGCTTCGCCGACCTCGGCACGGACCCGGATGATGGGATCGCCATCAAAGGTCTCATCTTCCTGAATGGACTTGCCCCTGAAGTGGTAAGCGGCAAAATCCTCCTTCAGCAGCGGAGCCACGATCTTCTCGACCTCCTCAGGTGCCAGATACACAGCCCTCAGACCTGCCATCGTCGTTTCCTTCAAATCCAATAGAAGCGCACGTTTACGCTTGAGCTTTCGCTGGGCCGTGACATCTCGAACCTTTTGCCCGGAACCATGTCAAGCAGTCCGCTGTTGCCGAAAGGGCAAAATCCGTCACGCTGTTTACCAAAGAAATGGCTGCTGACCAAGCCGCCATCGTTCAAGCCGCCTTCCCCGGTGCCCTGGCCTGAGGGTATTTCCATCCGGACAGCATGCCGCGAATGGAGAGATCCTCATCCAGGTCCGGCCAATGAACCCCGGCCGGCATCAACTCAATAGAATTCCTGCTGGCTGGTGTTGCGGTATAAAGGCTGGGATACCACCACAAAGGCGTGATCACCTCGCGCCCATCCGCCAACCGCACATGCAAATTCTGGAGATCGCACCACGCTTCGACGGGTCGCTCATTTTCAGGATTCAGACTTGGTGAATTCATCCCATGCCTCCACAACCTTCTGGCGGTGATCACGAAAACCGTATTTGCGCAGAACCGTCAGCATATCATGAGCTCAACCCGCCAAACAGCGTCGGCATGTCGAGCGGGCGGAAGCCGTAGTGGGTCATCCAGCGAATATCGGCGTTGAAGAAGTCACGCAGGTCAGGCATGCCGTATTTCAGCATGGCGATGCGGTCGAGGCCCATGCCCCAGGCGAAGCCCTGGAATTCGTCCGGGTCAAGCCCGCCGGAACGCAGCACGTTCGGATGGACCATGCCGCAGCCGAGGATTTCCATCCAGTCGCTGCCCTCGCCGAACTTCACGCTCGAGCCGGAACGGTCGCACTGGATATCGACCTCGAAGCTCGGCTCGGTGAAGGGGAAGAACGAAGGGCGGAACCGCATGGTCACCGACGGCACCTCGAAGAAGGCCTTGCAGAATTCTTCCAGCACCCAGCGCATGTTGGCGACATTTGCCTTGCGGTCGACAACCAGCCCTTCCACCTGATGGAACATCGGCGAATGGGTGGCGTCGGAATCCTGGCGATAGGTCTTGCCGGGAATGATGATGCGGATCGGCGGCTTCTGGGCCTCCATGGTGCGCACCTGAACCGGCGAGGTATGGGTGCGCAGCACCTTGCGATTGCCATTCTCATCCGGCGGGAAGAAGAACGTGTCATGCATCTCGCGGGCGGGATGGCCTTCGGGGAAGTTCAGCGCGGTGAAATTGTAATAGTCGGTCTCGACGTCCGGACCCTCGGCAATCGAAAAGCCCATGTCGCCGAAGATCGCGGTGATTTCATCGACGATCTGGCTGATCGGATGGATGCGGCCACGCTCGGCGGGCGAGGCACGCACCGGCAGGCTGACATCGACCGTCTCGGCCTTCAGGCGGGCCGCAATCGCGGCCTGCTTCAGCCCGGCCTTGCGCGCCGCGATGGCATCGGAAATTTCGGTCTTCAGCGCATTGATTGCAGCACCCCGGGTCTGGCGCTCCTCGGCGCTCATGCCGCCAAGCGTCTTCAGCAGCTCCGAGACGGAGCCCTTCTTGCCGAGGGCGGCAAGCCGGACCGCCTCGATGGCGGCCTCGTCGGCGGCAGCGGCCACATCGTCGAGAAGCGTGGATTTCAAACTGTCGAGATCGGACATGTCGGAGATTCCTGGAATGGTCAGCCTGACGGCGTCAGGCAGAGGACGTGGCGGCTTTCGGGCGGCGAGGCGCGAACGCGCGACGCCCGGGGATCGGCAAAGCATGAAAAAACCCGCGCCAGCCCTGCCAGCGCGGGTTTCCCAATCGGTTCGTTGAAAGAGCTTGGGACGCGCTGGCTTACTTGACCGCGCTTTCAAACTCGTTCTGGGTGCCGGAGTCCTTCAGGTAGGACAGGGCCTTCTTGGCGGCTTCGACCAGTGCGCCGAAGGCTGCCGGTTCATGGATGGCCATGTCGGACAGAACCTTGCGGTCGACAGCGATGCCAGCCTTGTTGAGGCCGTCGATGAAGCGGCCATAGGTCAGGCCAGCCTGGCGGACGGCAGCATTGATGCGCTGGATCCAGAGTGCGCGGAAATTGCGCTTGTTGACCTTGCGGTCGCGGTAGGCGAATGCCTTCGAACGATCAACGGCAGCCTTTGCTGCGCGGATCGTGTTCTTGCGGCGGCCGTAGAAGCCCTTGGCTGCCTTGAATACCTTGTTGTGCTTGGCGCGGGAAGTTACGCCACGTTTTACGCGTGCCATGTCATGATCTCCTTAAAAGTGCGGGTGCTACAGTCTCAGAGACCGTTGGGCAGGTAGTTCTTGATGACCTTCTTGCCATCCGGTTCTGCCAGAACCATCGTGCCGCGGGCGTCACGAATGAACTTGTTGGACCGCTTGATCATGCCATGGCGTTTGCCGGCGGCAGCCGCCTTGACCTTGCCAGTTGCGGTGATCTTGAACCGCTTCTTGGCAGACGATTTCGTCTTCATCTTGGGCATTTTGCTACTCCATTGTTCTTTGTATCGAAACAGGCAGACGAAGCCCGTTTTCAAGCATAAAGAACGGCCACGGCATGCCCTGCCGGACCGTTCGGACGGGCGCTTATAACCGGGCACCCGAAAAAGTGCAACGGCAGCCCTTCAGAATCTTTGCCGCACCCATCCGGCAGCGCCCCGGGATGCTGCCTGACTAAGCGGGCAATGAAAAGCCGTCCCGACAGGGACGGCCTGGGCAGATCCGGATTTTTCCAGATCCGTTACTTCGGTGCCAGCACCATCATCATCTGGCGGCCTTCGAGCTTCGGCTCGGCTTCCACTTTTGCGAAGGTCAGCGTGTCTTCCTTCACCTGGAGCAGCAGCTTGAGGCCCAGTTCCTGGTGCGCCATTTCGCGGCCGCGGAACTTCAGCGTGACCTTGACCTTGTCGCCATCTTCAAAGAACCGGCTCATCGCCTTCATCTTCACCTCATAGTCATGGGTGTCGATGTTGGGGCGCATCTTGATTTCTTTGACCTCGACGATCTTCTGCTTCTTGCGCGCTTCGGCCGCCTTCTTCTGGGTCGCATATTTCAGCTTCCCGAGATCGAGGATCTTGCATACCGGCGGCTCGGCATTCGGGGAAATTTCTACCAGATCCAGACCCGCTTCTTCGGCCATGCGCATGGCCTGATCGGTCTGGATGACCCCGAGGTTCTGGCCTTCGGCATCGATAAGCTGAATGCGCGGAACGCGGATTTCTCGATTGGCGCGCGGCCCGTCCTTGGTCGGGGCATCGGCTTTGAAAGGTCTGCGAATGGTCGTATTCTCCTGAATTATTGATATCCGTTGCCTGCGGCGCTGCACCACGGGGCTTTTGTGGTCTGCAATGTCGCTATCGGCGCGGCGATGTCAATAGCATGGTTCAACGGAAAAATCACCCCGCCAATGCCGCTTTCTCGGGCTTTTTGACCGATAAATATGGGGCGGAAGCAACCTCGCCGACCGGCAGGAAGGCCTCGCCGGCCGATACGGGCGATTGCATAATGGAAAAAACTGCTGAAAAAGGAGCCCAGAACTCTGTTGGATCGGATCCCCATGACCCTGGATAACGGCAAACCGGACTTTATCGACGTCGGCACGGGCAGGGACCGGCGCGAAATCGCGCTGCGCCTGCGTCCCGCAACCCGCAACAGCGTCAGCCCTGCGCTTGTCTGGCTGTCCGGTTATCGCTCCGACATGCAGGGGTCGAAAGCGGTCGCTGTCGACGAACTCGCCGCGAGAATGGGCCTTGCCGCCATCCGCTTCGACTATTCCGGCCATGGCGAGTCCGGCGGGGCCTTCGCCGACGGCACCATCAGCCGCTGGCTGGAGGAAAGTCTGGCGGTGATCGATCATGTCAATCCGCAGCAGGCGATCCTGATCGGTTCGTCGATGGGCGGCTGGATCGCACTCCGGCTTGCCGCCGAATTGCGCAAGCGCAGCGCGGCGCAGGCTGCGACGGAACTGAAGGGCATGGTGCTGATTGCGCCTGCGCCGGATTTTACTGCCGAACTGATCGAACCCGCCCTGACCGACGCGCAGAAGCAGTCGCTGGCCACGCTGGGCCATTTCGAGGAGCGGTCAGACTACAGTCCCGAGCCCAATATCTTTACCCGGGCGCTGATTGAGGACGGACGGCAGAACCGGGTGCTGCAGGGGATCGTCCAGACTGGCTGCCCTGTCCACATTCTGCAGGGCATGCGCGACCCCGACGTGCCCTATGCCCATGCCCTGCGGTTGCTGGATCACCTGCCCGCCGATGATACCGTGCTGACGCTGATCCGCGACGGCGACCACCGGCTCTCCCGCCCGCAGGATCTGGAACGGATGAGCGCGGCAATACGGGCACTTTGCGATGGCGATACCCCTCCCGAAAATTAACCATATTGCCCGATAGGATTTGGTTAACAGATCCCTAACGATTGACTCCCGGCCTTTTGCGCCCTTAATCCTTTGTTAAGGTTTTGCGAGGCTCCGGTATGATCACGCGTTTGAGGATAGCCCAACTGTTGGCGGCATTGCTTGCAATGTCCGTGTCGACATCTGCTGCCGCGCCGTCGCCCCGGCCGATGGCCGGCATGATCACCGGCAGCGTCACATCGCAGCCGATCGGCCATTACGAATTTTGCCGCACCAATCCGGCCGAATGCCACGCGATCAAGACCAATCTCGCTGCCCCCCGCGTCACAGACGCCGGCTGGCAGGTGATCCGCGACGTCAATCTGTCAGTGAATACGACGATCACGCCGGTAACCGACCTCGAGCTTTATGGCCGCGAGGAATTCTGGTCCATCCCGACGACGGCGGGCGACTGCGAGGATTTCGCCCTGCTGAAGCGCAAGATCCTGATCCAGAAGGGCTTTCCCGAATCCGCCTTGCTGTTGACGGTGGTGCGCAAGCCGGATGGCGAAGGCCACGCCGTGCTGACGCTGCGCACCGCAGGCGGCGATTTCATTCTCGACAATCTCGAAAATGAGGTGAAGCCCTGGTATGCCACGCCCTACCAGTACCTGAAGCGTCAGGCGACCTTCGACAGCGGTCGCTGGGTATCCATCGAAAACGGCAGCGATGTCCTGGTGGGCGCGCTGCAATAGGCGAAGCCCTCCTGCAACCTGAAAAAAAGGCCGGATCTCCCGGCCATTTTCTGCCTGTCCCTGCCGGGCCGCTCAGGCCTGACCGATCAGGATGCCGGCGGCCAGAACCAGCGAGCCGCCGAGCACCACCTGGAAGGCGGCGCGCAGGAAGGGTGTTTCCATGTATTTGTTCTGGATGAAGGCAATCGCCCAGAGCTCGACAAAAACCACGGCACCAGCAACTGCCGTGGCCGTCCAGAAATGCGGGATCAGGTAGGGCAGCGCATGGCCGAGCCCGCCGACGGCAGTCATGATCCCTGAAGCCAGCCCGCGCTTGACGGGCGAGCCGCGACCGGAAATCTTGCCGTCATCATGGGCGGCTTCGGTAAAGCCCATCGATATGCCGGCCCCGACCGCCGCTGAAAGCCCGACCAGAAAGGTCTGCCAGGTATCCTGCGTGGCAAAGGCTGCGGCAAAGATCGGGGCCAGGGTCGACACCGATCCATCCATAAGCCCGGCCAGGCCCGGCTGCACATAGGTGAGCACGAATTGCCGCTGCGAGGCATCGTTTTCCTCGGAGCGGACCGCCTCCGGCAGATGCTCGGCCTCCAGCAACCGGGCGGTATCCTCATGTCCCTGCTCGGCCAGAGCGAGGTCGCCCAGCAATTTGCGGGTCGCCGCATCCGTGGTGCGCTGGGCAGCAGCCAGATAGAAACGATTGGCTTCCGCCTCCATCGACTGGGCCTCGTCGCGGATGGAATCCAGTGACAGGCTGGCCCTCAGCCAGTCGGGCTTGCGCTCCAGGAAGCCACTGACATGGGCGCGCCGGATCAGCGGAATGATCTCGCCAAACCTCTTTCGATGCAGGTCGATCAGCAGGGCACGGTGACTGTTTTCGACCTCTGCCATCTCCTCGAAGACCCTGGCGCTCTGCGGAAAGCCGGGTTTCAGCGCCTGTGCATAGGCAAGATAAATGCGGGCATCATCCTCTTCCGACGAGATGGCCAGCGCCAGGATCTCCTGCTCCGACAGGGAATTGAACGGCCGCCGGGATGAGGGGAAAAATTTGCCGAGCATGCGAAACTCCTTTTAGAATTATTCTAAACTAATCGGGGCAGCGACTGCGGTCAAGCCGGAGTGAAGCAACTTTACTCGACAGGGATTTGCATTTCTGCTGACATGGCGGGGCAAAAGCGAAAGGGGTGCCATGACCGAGTTCGTCCGGACAAAAGATACATTGCTCGACCGGTTTGGCCGCCTGCTTGCCGGGCGGCTGCGGCGCACCACGTCGGGCTACATGCCCTATACGCCATCCGACCCGAACACGCTGTTGCGCATCCTTGAACCCGGTGACATCCTGCTGATCGAGGGCAATGAAAAAATATCGAATGCCATCAAATACCTGACCCAGTCGACCTGGTCGCATGCGGCAATGTTCATCGGCCCGTCCCTGCCTTTGACCGAAGAGCAGCGGCAAATGCCGATGCTGGAACGACCGCAACTGATCGAGGTCAATCTCGGCGAGGGCTGCGTCATGGCCTCGCTGGGCAAATATTCGACCTACAACACCCGCGTCTGCCGTCCGGTCGGCCTGACACCCGATGACCGCGAGACGGTTGTCCGCTTCATGGTGTCGCGGCTTGGGCTGAAATATGACCTGAAGAACATCTTCGACATGCTGCGCTTTTTCCTGCCGACCCCGCCTGTACCCGTGCGCTGGCGCAGGCGGATGCTGGCCTTCGGTTCGGGTGATCCGACCCGTGCCATCTGCTCCAGCCTGATCGCCCAAGCCTTTGAATTGATACGCTATCCCATTCTCCCCGACATGAACCCGACCCCAGGCCATGCCCGGGCGCTGTCCTCTTATTCGAAGGAGGAAATCCTGCACATTCGCCATCATTCGCTGTTCACGCCGCGCGACTTCGATCTTTCCCCCTATTTCCGGGTGGTCAAGCCGACGCTCGAATATGGATTTGACTACAAGCGGCTGAAATGGGAACAAGTGGAGGAACACACTCAGGATTTACCATGACCGCAGAACTCACCGGCCGAGCCGCCCATCTCGATACCATCCGCGCCCGGGCAGAACAGGACATGACGGCAATCGGCATCACACCCGCCGTGATCGACACGCTGGTCGAGACCTTTTACGATCGCGTTCGCAGCCATGCCGGTCTCGGCCCGGTATTCGAGGCACAACTGGCCGGACGCTGGGCGGACCATCTCGCCAAGATGAAGCGCTTCTGGAGCGCGCTTGCCTTCAAGAGCGGGGCCTATGGCGGCAAGCCGGTGCAGGCGCATATGGATGTCGGCGGCATGCGGGAACAGTTGTTTGCCCAATGGCTGATCCTGTTTCATGCCACGCTTGAGGATGTCGTGCCGACTGCGGAAGGCCGGGCCTGGTTCTTCGCCACGGCCGAACGGATCGCCAAGAGCCTGATCCTCGCGCTGTTCTACAATCCCGCACTGGATGATCCCGCCCGGAACAGTGCCAGCTAATACCAAAGATCATTGATTCTTGGTATTACGCGGCGAGCCGTTCATTCCGTCAGGTTGATTTCCCGCGTTACCGTGCCATTGCACGTAAAGCAGCAATTGCTGCAATGGTGGCCATTGTTGGGACCCGTGCCCCAATAGGTCGTGCTGTCGCCGGACACCCAGGCACCATAACAAATCTTCTCGCCACGCTGGCAGGAAATGGCGATCTGCTTGGTCTCGCCATCGTCGAGAATATAGACATCGCCACCACCCGGCCAGACGTGGCGGCGGTTCTGGCTGTAAAGTTCGACTTCCACCGCATTGGGATGGTCGTTGCGCATGCTGAAGGTCAGGCCTGCGGCATCGGCTGCCGGGACGAGAGTCATCAAAGCCAGCCATGCTGTCGCCAGCTTGATCCAGACCGATCTTGTCATTGTCATTCCCCCATGGTTTTTGCCATGGGTAGCATTTGCACCTTCAGCTCAAAAGTAATTCCAGAGAATAGCAGTTATACTTTTATTGGACCATTATCCGGCGGAGGCGGGATCTGCCGCGTAGCGATCACCCAGCGGCGGACCGAGGCGCCTGAAATAGACCGAGGTGGCGCAGAAGCGGCCATCCGGATAGAGCGCATAATCCGGAATGATGCCCGACAGCGTCCAGCCCAGCCGCTGGTAGAGACCTTCCGCCGGACTGCCGGTCGCGGTATCGAGCACCAGCAGGCGCTTGCCGCGCCGTTCCGCTTCATCTTCTGCGGCATGCATAAGGGCCGATGCAACACCCTTTCCACGTGCCGACCGGTGCACCAGCAGCTTCTTGAGGTCGGCGCGATGCGGCTGGTTTGGAAACTGCTCGATGCCGAGTTGCACCGTGCCGACAATCCGGCCCTCTGCCCTGGCAACCAGGAGCAGGCTTGCCCCGCGCCCGACCGCAGCACATACGCCCTCGTAATAACGCGCGGCATCCGCGACGGTGAAGGGGGCCATGAAACCGACGGATGCGCCGTCCTCGACGCAATCGGCCAGCACCTCCGCCAGCCCGGCCAGGGCCGCGCGCGCCGCGGCGGCGTCCAGCAATCTGATCTCCATCGCCTATCCCTTCTGTCTTGCGGAACGGTGTTCAAGCACCACCGCGTAGCGGGCGGTGGCCGTCCCTTCATTGATGAAACTGTGGCCCCTGCCGATATCGTGATAGAGGCAATCGCCCGCCTCAAGCCGATGGATGTCACCGGCCAGATCCATGGTCAGCTCGCCCTCCAGCAGCCAGACATGCTGGAAGATGTCGCGGCTGGCCGCCTGCGGCGGAAAACTGACCCGCTTGCCGGGCGGAAGGCTGACATCGACCAGATCCACTGCCGCGCCTCCCGGCGAAACCGCACGCCTGACATAGCCGGTTTCGGGATCCTGCCAGACATGCTGGTCCTTGCGCCGGAGAAACGGCTCGCCCGGCCCCTCTTCGGCAAAGAAGCGCGACAGCGACAGGCCGAGCGCCGTGCAAAGCCGCGCGAGAAGTGCTGCAGTCGGGCTTGCCTCGCCGCGCTCGATCCGCGAGATCATCGCCCGGCTGACGCCGGAAGCCGCCTGCAGCGCCTCAAGGGTCATCCCCCGATCTGCCCGCAGCTGCCGCAAACGAGAGCCAATGCCTTCTTCCACTATATGATCTTGCGATTCCATCATCATAGAATCACCTGTTTCAGCCGCAAAGGCAAGCATCCCGGGAAGAAAGACATTGAATATAAGTTTCCGCCCGGCTTGTCAGACCAGCCTCAGCAACGATAGGACTGTTTTCCGGAGGAACATGCGACATGTCGGACGAGACCCGGTCTCCCTTATCCATTCTGAGCATCGTGTCCTCCATGGCACTGGTCGCGGCGGGCAACGGGCTGCTGTTTACCTATGTGCCCTATGTGCTGGGCACCAATGATGCAGCCCCGTGGTTTGCCGGTGCCGCCGTGGCGGCGGTTGCCTTTGGCGGGCTGGCGGGCTGCCTTGTCGCCGGCCCCCTGATCCGCCGGGTAGGCCATGCGCGGCTGTTTCCGGTGTCGATGGCGCTGGTCATCACCGCGGCATTGCTGATTGCGCTCGGCTTTCACCCCCTGCTCTGGGTGCTTGCCCGTGGCCTCTACGGCATGGCCTCGAACATCAATTTCGTCATCGCCCAGAGCTGGATCAACCACGCCGCACGCAATTCCTGGCGCGGACGGGCGCTGTCCTTCTTCTACATGGCCTATGTCCTGTGCTTTGGTGCGGGCTCCTTCATCTTCGGCGAACTGCCCGCCACCGGCAATCTCGCACCGCTGGTCACCGTCTTCCTGACAACCCTGGCGATCCTGCCGATCAGCCTCACCCGCCTGCCCCTGCCGCCGCTGCCGGCCCCGCTGTCGCTGCTGAAAGCCATGCCGCTTGCCTGGCGCATTTCGCCGGTCGGCCTGGTCGGCATCCTGACCTCGGGCGGCGTTTCGATGGCGGTGCAGGGCTTCACGCCGATCTATGCGACCGCAAACCACGTCGCGCAGAAGGACGTCGCGCTGCTGGTGTTCATCATGCAGACCGGGTTGATCTTCGTGCAATATCCGATGGGCATGCTGTCTGACCGGATGGACCGGCGCTGGGTGATGATCCTCACCTGCGGCCTGGTGTTCCTGGCCGGGATCGCCGCGCTGCAGATGGGCTTTCACCAGCTCTGGCCGCTGATGCTGGTCTTTGCACTCTGGGCGGGGGCCATCGAAACCGTCTATTCGCTGGCCAATGCCCATGCCAATGACCGCGCCGCACCCGAACATTTCGTGCCGCTGTCGAGCGCGATGCTGGTCTCCTGGTCCATCGGGGCGACGCTGGCACCGCTGGCGATCACCGCGCTGACGCCGGACTTCGGGGCCAAGACCTTCATCTACGCGATCCTGATCATGGTAGTGCTTTATGCGCTCTTCGTGCTCGCCCGGATGCGGATGCGCAACTGACCCCCGTCCGGGCCCACAATAGCGGCAAAACCGGTAAAATTGAACGCTTTTTAGCTTTGCGCTTGGAAACAGCGCTGCTATATGCCGGGCCATGAGCACCAATTCGACCCGCACGCCCCTTGACCATATCCGCAACTTCTCGATCGTGGCCCATATCGACCACGGCAAGTCGACGCTGGCTGATCGCCTGATCCAGACCTGCGGCGGCCTTGCCGAGCGGGAGATGTCGGAACAGGTCCTCGACAGCATGGATATCGAGCGCGAGCGCGGCATCACCATCAAGGCCCAGACGGTTCGCCTGCACTACCAGGCCAACAATGGCGAAAAATACATCCTGAACCTGATCGACACGCCCGGCCACGTGGACTTTGCCTATGAGGTCTCGCGCTCGCTGTCGGCCTGCGAGGGCTCGCTGCTGGTGGTCGATGCCAGCCAGGGCGTCGAAGCCCAGACGCTCGCCAATGTCTATCAGGCAATCGACAACAACCACGAGATCGTCACGGTCCTCAACAAGATCGACCTGCCGGCCGCCGAACCCGACCGCATCCGCGAACAGATCGAGGAAGTGATCGGCATCGATGCGTCGCAGGCGGTGCTGATTTCCGCCAAGACCGGGCTCGGCATTCCCGACGTGCTCGAAGCCATCGTCCACCAGCTGCCGCCGCCGAGGAGCGAGGCCGGTGCGACAGGGCCGCTGAAAGCGCTGCTGGTCGACAGCTGGTACGATGCCTATCTCGGCGTCATGGTTCTGGTGCGCGTCATCGATGGGGTACTGACCAAGGGCCAGACCATCCGGATGATGGGCACCGATGCCAAGTACCATGTCGAACGGGTGGGCGTGCTGACCCCGAAGATGCTGGCGGTCGAAAGCCTTGGCCCCGGCGAAATCGGTTTTCTCACCGGCTCTATCAAGGAAGTGGCCGATACCCGCGTCGGCGACACCATCACCGAGGACAAGAAGCCGACCGCCCATGCGCTGCCGGGCTTCAAGCCCGCCCAGCCGGTGGTGTTCTGCGGCCTGTTCCCGGTCGACGCCGCCGATTTCGAGGACCTGCGCGCCGCAATGGGCAAGCTGCGTCTCAACGATGCCTCCTTCTCGTTTGAAATGGAAAGCTCGGCCGCCCTCGGCTTCGGTTTCCGCTGCGGCTTTCTCGGGCTTCTGCATCTCGAAATCATCCAGGAACGGCTCGAGCGTGAATTCGATCTCGACCTGATCGCGACCGCCCCTTCGGTGGTCTACAAGCTTTACATGACCGATGGCTCGGAGCGCGAGCTGCACAATCCCGCCGACATGCCCGATGTCGTCAAGATCTCTGAAATCCACGAGCCGTGGATCAAGGCAACCATCCTGACGCCGGATGACTATCTCGGCGGCATCCTGAAGCTTTGCCAGGACCGGCGCGGCATCCAGACCGAGCTCACCTATGTCGGCAAGCGCGCCATGCTCACCTATGAGCTGCCGCTGAACGAAGTCGTGTTCGATTTCTATGACCGGCTGAAGTCGATCTCCAAGGGTTACGCCTCCTTCGACTACCATCTCGACGGCCACCGCGAGGGCAACCTCGTCAAGATGTCCATCCTCGTCAATGGCGAGCCGGTCGATGCGCTGTCGATGATGGTGCACCGGATGGCGGCGGAAAAGCGGGGCCGGGACATGTGCGAGAAGCTCAAGGAGCTGATCCCGAAGCACATGTTCAAGATCCCCATCCAGGCGGCCATCGGCGGCAATGTGATTGCCCGCGAGACCATCTCGGCGCTGCGCAAGGACGTGACCGCCAAGTGCTATGGCGGCGACGCCAGCCGCAAGCGCAAGCTGCTCGACAAGCAGAAGGCCGGCAAGAAGCGCATGCGGCAGTTCGGCAAGGTCGACATTCCGCAGGAAGCCTTCATCGCCGCGCTGAAGATGGGCGACGAATAGGGCCTTCAGGATTTGAGGATTTGAACAGGGGAGATCACTGGTCTCCCCTTTTTCGTGCGCCGGCCTCACACCAGCCCGGCTGCGCGGCCTGCAAGGCTTGCCGCGAAGACGAGGAGAACGCCCGCTCCCGTGCGCGCGACCAGCACCGGATGGCGGTTCTCGGCCCTCCTGATAGCGGTGGCCCCGAGGCCAAGCCAGAGCGCGCTGACGGCAAGCACCACGCCGGAAAGCAGGGCAAGTGCCACCGTGAGCGGGGTGTCGCGAAGTGACGGGATCAGGGCAAGCGCAATCACCAGCCCTTTCGGATTGAGGACCGTTGTCACATAGAGACTGGTGGCCGTCTGGCCATCCGCCCCGCCTGTCTGCCCGCTTCCCGCGGACCATAGCCTTGCTGCCAGCCAGAGAACCCAGCCCGCCGTGCCCAGCGACACGAACGATCCCGCAAGGGGATGCGCCTTCAGACAGGGAGCGGCCAGCGTGCTGAGCGGCAGGACGGATGTCAGATAGCCCGCAACGACCGCACCCAGCCGGGGTATCGCACCGCCAAATCTGCGACGCACCCCGGCAAGTGCCAGCATGGTATTGGTGGGGCCGGGCATGGCAAGCAGCAGGCCAAGGGCGAGACTGTACGTGAGAGGGTTCACCGGGAAAATTTCCGCATTCAACTGTGCTGCACACTGCCGCCGTCCGCGCCGATGCGCCTTGACATCAATCAAATCGGCAGGGGGGAGACGGGCGGCTTGCGGCGCAGCTCAGATCAGCCTGACCCAGGCGCGGGCGAGCGCCAGGCCTGCCGCATCGGCAAGGGCTCCGTCTGTTTCCGCCTGTTGCGGATAGGTGCCGATCCAGCCCGGTGCCATCGCCTCGATCAGGTGGCCGAATGTCTCGTTCCATCCGCTGATCACCGCCCGGCTCGCCTCGAAATGAAACTGCGTGCCATAGCCCGCGCGTCCGACGCGAAAAGCCTGGTTTCGGACCGCCGGATTTTCCGCCAGCCTGACCGCCGCCTCGGGCAGGGTAAAGGTGTCGCTGTGCCACTGGAAGATCGGGAACCCGTCGCTGACGGCTGACAGAACCGGATCGCGCCGTCCCTCTTCACTCAGGTGGATCTTGTGCCAGCCGAATTCCTGCGTCTTGCCGAGCAGATTGGTGCCGCCATAGGCGCGGGCCAGGATCTGGCTGCCGAGGCAGATGCCAAGCACCGCCTTGCCGGCTTCGGCGGCGGCCTTCATCTTCGCGGCAAGCTCCGGCAGGTAGGGATGCAGATGATCATCCAGCGCGCTCTGTTCGCCGCCCAGCACCACCAGCCCGTCATAGCGGTTGATATCGGGCAGGGCCTCGCCCCTGAAGGGCCGGTAGAGCACGATCTCCGCCCCCGCCTCTTCCAGCGCCACGCCCACCTGACCCAGATGCGAAATGATGGTATTCTCGACGACGGCAACGCGCATGCTCTGTTTGATCTCCCGGATAAGGCAATGGTCCCGCCGGACATGACCATGCCTTCAAGGGGAGTTCAAGTGCGGCGGCGACAAAGCCTGTTCAGGAGCGAGAAATGCAGCACCAGATGAAGAAACCCGACATTACCATTCTCTACTGCACCCAGTGCAACTGGCTGCTGCGGGCCGGATGGATGGCGCAGGAACTGCTCGCCACCTTCGGGCAGGATCTGGCGGGCGTCACCCTGATCCCCGGCACCGGCGGCAATTTCGAAATCCGGGCCGATGGGGCGCTGATCTGGGAGCGCAAGCGCGATGGCGGCTTTCCCGGCCCGAAGGAGCTGAAGCAGCGTATCCGGGATGTCATCGACCCCGGGCGGGATCTCGGCCACACCGACCGCGCCGACAACCATGCCGACAAGGGCACCGACAGGGGCGAGGATCTCGGCCCCTGACCAACTATGCCCACCTGCCCGCTTTCGCTCCGGTTTCTTCGCTCAGTCCCAGGGCGAGACGCACTGCCGAAAGACGTTTCGCCGGGCGAGATAGAGATTGGTGCGCGGATTATAGGACTGGTAGCGGTCGAGGCACCATTCCACATGCTGGCGCGACAGGACGGGCCGCGGCCTGCGATAGACCGGCGGGTCGACATAGATGGGGCGGCGGCGGCGCGGCGGATGGAAGATATATTCCGGCGGCGGGTCGGCATAGAAACCCTGATCGTCATCGTCAGGCGGATCGATATAGATCCGGCGGCGCGTTTCATAGGTGCGGCAACCGCTGAGATCGCAGACGATGCCGCCCGTCTTTTGCACCAGCCCGTTGCCCGTCCCCTGGGCAGGCTCGAAACGCGGCAGTGCGGCGGCGAAATCCGGCAGGACCGTGCTCAGCGCCAGGGTGAAACCAAAGGCGAATTGACCAAGGATGCGCATCGGCATTCTCCTTTTCTTGTCGCGGGCCTGGACCTTCCGGCGGAACCGGAGGCAGGCACCTGCAAAACTCAATCATGAAAATCCGCCTGCGCGCAACCTTTATTCATTGTGTGTAAATCGCCCCGCCCCTAAAACCTTGCCGGACAGGCAAAGGTTTTGTGGAGCGGGCACGGCATGAGTTTGAAATTTGGAACGAGCGGCTTGCGCGGATTGTCGGTCGACCTCGTCGGCCCCGCCGCCGCCCTCTACGCCACTGCCTTTGCCGAACACCTGCTGGAAAGCGGCCGATCCCGCCGGGGCGACCGGGCGCTGATCGGCCGGGATTTTCGTGCCTCGAGCCCTGATATTGCTGCAACTGTTGCCGCAGCGCTTGACGCATCGGGGTTGAAGCCTGTCGATTGCGGCGCATTGCCCACCCCGGCGCTGGCCTTGCGCGCACTGGAGGACGGCGTGCCGGCCCTGATGATCACCGGCTCGCATATTCCGGCGGACCGCAACGGCATCAAGTTCTATCGTCCCGATGGCGAAATCGACAAACAGGACGAGACGGCGATTTCGACGATTGCCGAGCGGCTGCGCGCCTCCGGACGCTGCTTCGCCATCGAACCCCTGCAGGCCCCCTTCGAAGAGGCCGAAACCATCGCCCGCTTCATGCGCCGCAACCGGGCGCTGCTGCCGCCGGGCCGCCTCAAGGGGCTGAAAATCGGCGTCTACCAGCACAGCACGGTGGCACGCGACCTGTTCGTCGACCTGCTCAGCGTCTTGGGCGCCGATGTCGTGCCGCTCGGCCGGTCCGGCACGTTCATTCCGGTCGACACGGAAGCCGTCTCGCCGGACACGCTGCGTCTCCTCAGGGAGTGGGCCCTGGAATACCGGCTCGATGCGATCCTGTCTGCCGATGGCGATGGCGACCGGCCGCTGCTTGCCGATGAAAACGGCCTGCCGCTGCGCGGCGATTTGCTCGGGCTGATTGCCGCCCGCTTCCTCGGGGCATCCGTTGTGGTCACCCCGGTCACCTCCAATTCCGGCATCGAGGCCGCTGGTACCTACCGCACGATCCGCACCCGGGTCGGCTCGCCCTATGTCATCGACGCCATGCAGCAGGCTCTGGCGGCGGGCGCGACCGGGGTGATGGGCTTCGAGGCGAATGGCGGCCTGCTGACCGCAAGCCCCTTCATGCTGGAAGGACAGATCATTGCGCCGCTGCCGACCCGCGACTGCTTCCTGCCCGCCCTTGCCGTGCTGTCGGCGGCAGTGGCCGCCGGAAAGCCGCTGAGCGGGCTTGCTGCCGACTTCCAGCTCCCGGTTGCCGATGCCGACCGGCTGGAGAATTTTCCGCTGGAAACCAGCGCAGCCCTGATGGCGCATCTGCGCTCCGGCCCCGCCCAGCTCGCCGCCTTCCTCGCACCGGTTGGCGCGGTCATGGCGACCAGCGATATCGACGGGCTCCGGGTCACGCTTGCAGACCGCCGCATCCTGCATTTCCGCCCTTCCGGCAATGCGCCGGAGATGCGCTGCTATGTCGAGGCGACAAGCGAAAGGGCCGCCCGGGACCTGCTCGAGACCGGCCTCACGCTGATCCGCCGCTTTCAGCAAATGCATGGTTGAGAAGGGTTTTTCGGTTTTTTGACAATTTCTTGAAATTGTCTGTTGACAGCGAAGCGCCCCCCGCTTACATGCCTGTCCGTCGCCCAGATGGCGGAATTGGTAGACGCGCCAGCTTCAGGTGCTGGTACCCGAAAGGGTGTGGAGGTTCGAGTCCTCTTCTGGGCACCATTCCATTAATCCCGTATGCTATTCAAATAGTTGAACCTTGTCAAGAGGTTCCGGGACTAATGGTACGGTGACATGGTACGCATGACGGGGTGGGGATTGGGCAAACCTGCAAAGCAACGGCATTCCAAGAATGCACTCTTTGTGCACCATATCCCGATGGACCTTAGAGCCAAGCTCGTAGGAAAAACCGTAGTCATCCCTTTCGGGGGTGATTCGAAGGTCATCACATTCAATGCCGTGCAGCGGAACGTCAGGTTCTCCCTCAGAGCTCACACGCCCAGCGAGGTGCGTAAGCGTCAGGCCGAAGCACAAGGCCACCTTGAGCGATACTTCCAGGAAGTCCGTGAGGGTACGGACGTAAAGCTCACCATGCGGCAGATCGCGGCCCTTGATGGCGAGCACCACCAGTCCTGGGCAAATGACTACGATGCAGTCCCCCCTGTCCGCGTAGACGCTCGGGAGCGAATCATTCTGGACCCCCTGCCGTCCTCCCCTGAAGACCTGGAGCTTGAGGCCGAGCTTCTTGAGACCATCGGCAGGGACTTGGCCAGCGGGGACTTCACCTTCACGGTGCCTGAGGGTGGCCAGCCCATTGAGCTCTCCACCTTGAAGCAGCTCAGCCAGCGGGGCATTACGTCTGTCTCCGAGGATAGCCTCAAGGCTACGGCTTCCCGCCTGCCTGCTGCCGTTGGGACGGGCCTTGAGGTGGCCGCACGCAAGCTTAAGGGCGACTACTCGCCAGACCCCATGGCTACCCGCATCCCCGAGTGGACTGATTCGCCTAAGCCCCAAGCTGCTCCGCCCAAGAGGGCTGGCGCTGTGTCTCTCACCGGGCTGGTTGATAGCTGGTGGAACGAGGCCAAGGCGGCAGGGCTCTCCGAGAGCACCTATGTGTCCTACTCCGGTAGCTTCCGCCTGCTGTCCGCCTTCTTGGGCCATGACGATGCCCTGAGGGTCACGCCTGAGGATATTGTGGCGTTCAAGGACCACCGGCTCAAGGCCATCAATCCCAAGACCGGCAAGCCTGCTTCCGCCAAGACCATCAAGGCGAGCGATTTGACTGCCTTCAAGTCCGTCTTCGAATGGGCCAAGGTCAACCTCAAGGTCCCCAGCAATCCGGCTACCGGCATCACCGTGAAGCTTGGCAAGAAGGTGAAGGTGCGGGAGCGGGAGTTTACCGCCGAGGAGGCAAGCCTCATCCTTGAAGCCGCCAACTCGTTTGCCATCAAGTCCAAGCCTACCCAGACCCACTCCATGAAGCGCTGGGTGCCGTGGCTGTGTGCTTACTCCGGTTGCCGTGTCGGTGAGCTCATCCAGCTCCGCAAGGAAGACGTGCAGCAGGACGCAGAGACAGGCGCTTGGGTCTTGAAGATCACGCCCGAGGCCGGAACCGTCAAGGGCAAGGAGCGGCGGGATATCCCCGTGCACGGCCACCTGATTGAGATGGGCTTCCTTGAGTTTGTCGAGAAGGCACCGGCAGGCTATCTCTTCCTCACGGTCAAGCCGGGTGGCTCTTTCCGTGGCGTCCTGCAAAGCAAGAAGAACCGCATGACGGAGTTTGTGCGGGAGCTGGTGCCAGACCCCAATGTTGCCCCTAATCACGGCTGGCGGCACACCTTCAAGGCCAAGGGCTTTGAGGTCGGCATCCAGGAGAAGGTGCTGGACTTCATCTGTGGTCACGCCCCGGCTACCGTGGGCCGCACATATGGCAGCGTCACAATGCCCACCCGCGTGGAGGCCATGAGGGTCTTCCCGAGGTATCGGCTGGCGAAAGGCGGAGGGCATGCGTAACCTCGGGCTCAGGGATGCGGGCAAGGCGCTGGTCATCGTGGCCATCGGGTGGTTTGTCGTGGCGTACTGGTGGAGCACCGAGGACGAAAGGGACAAGCGGGAGGCAGTCATGATGGAAGAGCTTTGCCGCCTCCACAGCCCTATGTGCCGGTACTAGGCAGGCTCCGGCCTACGGACCCAAATCTCTTGGGACTGTCGCGTCACGGTGTTGAGGATCAGGCCAGCCTTCTCGAAGTAGGCCTCAATGAAGCGCCTCTGGCCACCCTCTGAGACGATCTTGAAGGAGGCCTTGCCGGGGCACCTAAAGCCCGGCTTGAGGGTCACCTTGCTGATACGGATGCGAGCGGCTTTGCTCATTTCAGGAACCTCCGCATTTCCTCAGTGCCGTACCCACCAGTCAGCCTCAGGTATTCCAGGGTGGTGTCCATGCTCTCGTGGCGGAGGTACTGCTGGACCATGTGGAGGGGCATGCCGCAATCAACGTGCAGGTAGCGTGCTGCTGACCTGCGGAGGGCCTTGAGGGTGGCCGTGGGGTCGTCCTGCCAGCCGAAGAACTCCCGGACAAGCTGCCAGCCCTCCAGCAGGCCATCATAGGTGAGGTTGAATACGCAATCGCGGGGGCCGGTATTCTGTGGGTCTGCATCAATGAGGGATAGCAGCAGGCTTGCAGCCTTTGCGCCAAGCGGGAGGGTGGCCTGAGATGTTCCTGTCTTGGTGCCCGGCACGCTGATTGTGCCCTGATTGAGCGAGGTATCGCCCCATGTCAGCCTCAGGCTCTCCTCAATGCGGAGGCCTGTTAACGTGGTCCACTCGATGAATGCCGCAATGCAGTTCCAGTGGTGTGATTGCTGAGACCTAAGGTACTCCAAGACCTTCGGCTTGTCGCTTTCCTTCAGGTGCCACTTGAGCTGCTTGGGGTTCTTCACCCGCAAGCCCTGCACATCGACACCCATCTTGCTCAGGCAGTTGAGACGCTTGTTGATGGTGGCCGGGCTGAGGCCCTCATGATACCACGTGGAGGTGGCCCGTTGCACTGCCCTGCCGCCATAGTCCTCAGCGCGGCTACGGTCGGCTATGACCTCAACGTTAATGCCGGGGCCGTGCTCCGCCAGCAGGAGGCCCGTCAAGGCTAGCCGGGACTGCGAGTAGAGAGACCTGCTGGCATCCCCGTAGCAGCGGCGGAGCGCTTGACCAAGGGTCTCCCCATCTGGCTCTATTATCTCGGTGCGGTTGAACTTCTGGGCCACTAGTCATGCCTCCTTGTTAGATGCTTCTACTAAAAGCAAAAAGGGCAGGTCCCGGAGGACCCACCCAAGTCAAGGAGGA
Source organism: uncultured Gellertiella sp. (assembly GCF_963457605.1). Lineage (GTDB taxonomy): Bacteria > Pseudomonadota > Alphaproteobacteria > Rhizobiales > Rhizobiaceae > Gellertiella. The sequence continues at coordinate 2,483,827 of NZ_OY735139.1, read as the reverse complement.
GGACTGTCTGCTGCTGGAGATTAGTTCGTGGAGACGGCCTTGAAGCCCTCCTTGGCGGCTTCCTCCATTGCGGTCAGCTCTTCGGCATCACGCATGTTGTCCCGCGCAATGGCTTCCGTCACTGCGTCGGCACCGAAGGTTCCTTCCTCCAGGTCGATATCACCGGCAATGCCCGTGACCTCTGCGATAACCGTCATGCGGAACTCGTGGTCTGCGTCCACCACGTTGAGCTCCACGTGTTCCGGGAGGCCGGTCTCCTCGTTTACTACCGGCTCTTCCAGCTCGGTGGCCGTGACCCACGAGAGGTCTTCATAAGCCAGCGGGCCGGGCTGCTTCATGCCTTCGACATAGAGCGAGCCAAGGCGGGTGGTGTAGAAGATGTGCCGCTCGGCCAGAAGCGCCTGGGTCGTGCCCGCTGCCCACTCTGGGAGGTGGTGGGTGTCCAGTACGATGCCGGTAAATGCATCGATCTCGAAGCCGCCCTCTTCTCCACCTTTGGTTATTATCACGCGCTTGCCGGTGTGGCCGATATTGCCCGTGTCGAGATGCTCTTCGATGCCTGCATTAAGCTTGCCGGTGGTGCCGTTGGTGTTTACCATGCTGTATGCTTCCTTGTGTGCTTGTTGACAAGATAGGGTCTGGGCCACTGGGCCACCAACTACAGGTCATTGTGTCTAGCTTGGTGCTTAAGATGCCGTGTTGTTGCCGTGTGGTCATTGTGCTTAGAGCATAGTGGATAAACAGAATGCAAGATAAATTTTTCGGTCGGTTCCGCTGCATGGTGCCGCTATGGTGTATTTTTTGGTCATCTATGTGTGTGGAATGCTATTTCCGCACTAAGGACAAAGTGCCCCCTATGGTGTGCATCATGGTGGCCTTTAGGGTAAAAATATTTTGTGGGTCCGGCATGCCGATAAACAGCAAGAAGCCGGGCTCAATGGCCCGGCCTTGTGTTGTGCATCCCGCTTCTGGGGCCTCACGCCGTGCCCAATGCGTAGTCTCTGAGGGTCCGGTGATAGCGCCATCCCATGCGGCTGGCCTTGGCGTTCTGAGACCACGCGACCACATCAGAGCCGCCCCGCGTCTGCCCCCAGTAGCGGCCCTTAGGCCCGGCTGGCCCGGCCTTGACCCATTGCCCCGGCATGAGGCGTGCCCGCTGCTTTGGCGTAAGGTCCCACACGTCTACGGTCGATTGAAAGCGTGCCATGGTGCTTACTCCCCCTTCCCTACAATATCGTTCCAACTGGTGATGGTTGCGAAGATGCGGCCGATCTTGTGCCAATGTTCTTGTGTGCCCTCCGGGTAGAACCCCACGCAGCCAAGGTCATGGCGCTTGGAAACGGAGACCACACTGACCAACTCCCCGGCCCGTGTGCGGTACGTTCCCGGCTCTGTGATCACGTCTGGAAGTGTAACAAGAGGTGCGAAGTATGCGGACGTGCTGGCCATGATGCTTACTCCTCTACGCCGGTCTGAAAGGCAAACTCACCGGCACCTGGCTTGCCTTGCACATAAACATTGCCGGACTCATCGGGCATACCTCCCCGGAACCATACGGCCTTCCAGCCCATCTTTTCGGCAAGCTTAATGCAAGCCGCATCGTGGTTGCCCTCTTGGCGTAGCCGGGGGTCATACTCATGGATTATGCGGCCAGCATATGCTGTGGCTATGATCCTTCCCGCTTTGGTGCTGGTAGGCCCGTGGTATTTCGTCACGATGGCTTGTAGGGTATTCATGATGGTCTATCCTCTAAGCTACGGCCACACGTTCCCCATTGCGCGGGGCATAGAGCGCTGGCCTCAGATGGTTGCGGTTGATTGGGTGTTGGACTGTAGGGCTTAGCCGATTAGGCCAGCCGCTAGGGCATTGCCGCCGATCACAAGGGCGATAACGGCAAGGAAGGCGCAAAGGTCACGAATGAGGGTGTAGGGCGTCATGGTGTCAGCCCCCGTAAATCTGGCCATCGTCGCCCACATAGAGGTCAACGTTGCCGAAGGCCTTAGCGGCGTTGTCCAATGCGGTGGCGTGAGGTTCCGGCCAGTCGCCATCCCAGAAGCCAGCACCGTGGCCGCACCGTGTCAGCCAGAAGTCATGGCCAGCCATGGCGGCTTCCCGTTCGGCTATAGGCCCCTCAAAGTCATTAGCCAGCGGTGCGTCATCGCAATGGATGGCGTTGTGATTGGCCAGATAGAAGGCCTTGCATTCAGCCTCAATGGCGGCCCGAAGCTCCGGGGCGATATCCGAGCGGTCAAACTGACTGTCCAGAGGCTCGTCCTCGTCCCCGATGGATGACCATAAGGCCGTCCCTATGCAATGCGCGGTGAAGGTATCAAGTAGGCTAGACATGGTGCTCACCTCTACGGATGGTGGTTGATGTGTGGGTATAGTGAGCGGCACGGTGTGTCCCTATGCCGCCTCTATGCTCACCCTCAGTAGCCAAGCCAATTGCGGATTGCCTTGATGCTAACCATGCCGTCAACAATGGGGAACACTTCAAGCTCTTCATATGCGTTGTCATTCTGGTCATCGAAGTAGCGCGATACCCGGCCATCAAACACTACCCAGCTCTTAGCCAGCAGCCCGTCTGGCGTAATGAATGCTTCGTGGCCGTGGCTCTCGATGTATGCCTTAGCGCGGTCTATGTGGTTGCTCATCTTGCTATCCTTTATGGTGTACACTGTGGCGTGCATGTCGCTATATAGCCCACAAGTTTTGCATAGTGTCAACACCACCTCATGAAAATAATCACTATGGTGTGCATTTTGTTGGATAGCATGATGCACACCACAGTGCGCACCATGATGGTGATGGTTGCCGCATGCCATAGCTATATGGTGAGAATGATGTTGGGCTAGGTGGTTGCCGTGAGGGTCGGCATGCGGTGTCCTAGACCCCATACTATCGGCGGGCAAAGTGACCTAGTTGGCTAGAACCGATGTGGTCTAAGAGTAGTGCGGACTCTATGCCAAGCTCGATGCACGGCCCCAGGCAGCTCGCTGGCGACTGAATGTCCTCCCCCAAGGACATGGAAACTCAATGATATCAATGCGCTAGAGCTCGATGCATGGCCCGGAGGCTGGCCGGTGGTCGATTGCGCTGGATGGGAAGGCTTGAGGGGGCCACGGGGGGAAGGTCGGCTCCGCTGCCACGTGGATACCCTCTGAGATACGGGACCCCTGGCTATCTCCGAAGGTTGACTTGCAGCCAGAGCCAGAGGTACTCCAATGCGGCAAGCAAGGAGCTTATCTCTATGCTGTTCATCATGCTATCCCATGTATGCTGTATCCATCATCGGTGTGTAGCTGTGTGCTATGCTATGTGGTACGCTGTATGCTATGCTGTATGTTGGCATCAAGTAGGTCACTTTGAACACAGACTACATGCCAAACATCATGCTATCTCTTAATGTGTCTATGGTGGTCTAGGTAGGAAACATATAGGTAACCTTAGGGAGGGCTTGGAGTATGATCCCCCTGCTATACTGCGGGAATTAGAAAAGCCCATAGATAGGCCCTCCCGTCTCCAGGAAGGCCTACCCAATGTTCTAGCGAGATGACGGGCGAGCAGCCTGCACTCTGGTATCCCGAGAGGAGCCTCCCGATGATCGACCGGCCATAGACCAAGCCTCCTCTTCCAGCTCAGCCAGAAGGGCGTCAGAGCGCTCTGACTTGGCCCTCAAGGCGATGCCTTCAGGGTTGACCCCAAGCTCCGCCGCAAACATGGCCAGCAGCCCCGCCACGGTCTCCAAGCGGTCATCATGCCCAAGGCAATCCTTCTCGCGTGTGAGGTGGGTGTACTGGTAGCCAAACGCATAGCGGTGCCGGGTGTCTTCCCCGTCCATCTGGCGGATAGAGCGGTCATCGTAGAGGACAACTTCCCGGTTGATCACAAGCCGGTGCTGCTGGGTGGCGGGCTCCAAGACAGAGAGCATGCGCTTCTCCTTCTGGACTGCCCCGCTCTTCACCTCCTCAATGGCCGTACCCACATGCTCCACCCGCTTGCCACCGGCCTGTAGCCGTGCCTGCTGGATATCCCACTCGGCCTGGATGACGGGCTTGAGAAGGGCCACCATCATGCCGTCCCCGTAGTTGGCCTCCACGTAGAGCGTGGTGACGCCCCAACGGACGATCAGCCGGGCAATGGCCTTGAGGGTCTCAGGGCCGTAGCCATCCTTGCTGGCATAGAGGTCCAACAGGAAGACACGCCCGTAGAGCTCTCCTCCGATTGACAGGGCGGTTTCATCCTGCCCCCTGCCCGATCCATCCAGATAGCCAATCTTGCGGCTGTACGGGGAGTAGTGAGCCCCTGTGTGGACAGGCTTGTGCCAGTAGTCGCCATCAAAGCCCATCACCGGCAGGTCCCGGTCAATGTGGGTTAGACCCCAGACAAGCTCCTCAGGGGCTCTCTCCGGGTCTAGGTCCATCACCATGAGGTCCTTAAGCTTCAGGGGGAACTTGTCCACCAGAGACCCCGCCAGATCGAGCATGAACTGTAGGCGGAACTCGGAGTTACCCATTGCCGCTCTACGCTTCTCAAGGTCCTCGTCCGTGAAGCGCATTGCCATGGTGCTGTGGCCGACGATAGACGGGCCGTGCTTCTTGATCTGGGCCGGGATATAGGGCGCTAGGATAGGCCCATACTTCTTGATCTCCTCCACGGTCGGGAAGAGGGCGGGCCAGATGCGTGCCTGATAGACGGGCTTCCCAGCCTTGTCCTTGAGGCGCAACAGCTTCATGTAGAGGCTGTCAATGTCGTGCGGCGTGCCCAGATACTTGATGACACCACCGGGAGTAAGAACTGATTCAAACTCCTTTACGGCCTCCTCAATCTTCTCCCGCATGACAACGGTGAGCGAGTTGGTCTGCGTCTCCACGTCATCCGGGATGATGCACGAGCCACGGAAGCCCACAAGCTGCCCACCAATACCGAAAGGCGTAAAGCTTGCAGACTGAGCCGGGATGCAGTTCCCCACGTCCCACGCTGTGGCAGACTGCCGGGTGGACGCTGTGGGCCTCATATGAGCCAAGAGGTCCATGGTCATCACGAGGGAGAAGCACCACGTGGAAGTAGCGATGGCACGCTTGAGGGAGCCAGACACCACCATGATCTTCTCATCCGGGTCACAGTAGAGCCGCCACAGGGCATAGGCCCCGGTGATCCAGCTCTTGGAGAAGCCTCGGAATGCCATGATGATAGCCCGGTCAGGGCCATGCTGGAGCCAGTAGGCTAGGTCAAGCTGGATCGGGTTGGGGTCACTGCCAAGCAGGTGCCGCCAGACAAGCGTGAGGAACACCCGGAAGTCTGCCCTAATGCGGGCATCAAGCGAGACACCGGGCTCAACACGCATAGGGGGAGCCGCTGGTGGCCGCTGAGCGGGATTGACTATCTGGGCGGCTGATAGCTCACCCTTGGCCTTGCGCTCTTCCTTGAGCTGCTGCTTGACGCTGGAGGCTAGGCGCTGTCGCTCTTCGGTATCCTTGAGAGGATCACGCAGTTTGGCCAACTAGACCGCCTCAAACACCGTTACAGTCTTCTCCACGGCCTTGACCTGCCGGACCTCTACGTCTTCCACGCCGTTGTCCTGGTACTCGGTAGCCCCACGAGACCACGAGATTTCCCAGTAGGTGCCGTCACGGGTATCCTCAAAGACCTGCTCGTAGTACGTTGACCATCGGCTGTCTCCCGTGATCTCGGCACTCGTAGCCGCCTTGTAGAACTCCCTGTCCTCCGCGTCTTCGCACAGCACGAGCTTGGCTTTTTCTCTGTCCATTCTGTCTTTCCTTTTCGCTAAAACAAAAAGCCCCCACCAAATGGCAGGGGCTCTAAGCTGATTACTCGTAGTCCGGCACGTCGAAGTCCGGCAGATCGACCGGAGCATTTCGGGTGAGCGGCTCGTCTGGCGGGATGCCGAGCACCAAGCCATTGTCCTTGAGGAGGTTCCGAAGGATGGCCTTCTCGTTGTGGCTTGCCTTTCCAGACCGGACGGCTACCACGAGGTCAATGAAGAGGGCCTTCTGGCCTTCCCGGAGGATATCCTGGACGCTCTTGCCTTCGAACTGGGCATAGAGGGCGCTGGTGTCCTCGTCTTCATAGTCGTCTAGGGGTGGGCCACCATTGTGCCCAATCCCAATCGGTCGGCTCATTGGCCAGCCTTAGAAGGGCATCACGCCGTCAGTGTCGGCAGCAGCGATCTTCAGGTAGCCCCGGATGGAGCCAGCAGTTGCGAAGTTCGCCGTGGCGATCTGGATGCGGTCGCCCTTGGACACCTTGCGGGTCGTGGACTTCGGGGTTGGCGTGCCCACAGCACGGACACCCTTGGCGGCAGCGCTTGCGATTGCTACCGAGAGGCCAGCCACGGTGTTGGCCAGAGCGTCACCCGTCTTGACAGTCACGGTGCCGCCCGTGGTGATGGCATCCTGCACGATGGTGCGGAGCTCATAGATATAGCCGTCCACCGGGGAGACGATCTCATGGCCGGTGTTGGCTACGAGGTCGGTCTGCGCGATTGCGAAGATCAGGATGGTGTCCGGCATGCCTGCATTGAGTGCCATGTAGTTGTATTCCTTTTGTTGAGGTTTAGTGTTTGAAGTAGCCGAGCAGGGCGATGATTGTTGCCGCTGCTGGCCAAGCCGCCTGCCAAATCCACTTGGCAAAGCTGGAAGTCTGTGAGGTGCCCGCGAAGGCAAGCTCTAGGGCGCGAATACGCACCTCGTGGTCATCGTGCTTCTTGCCAACGTCATCCAGTTTGTCCTCAAGGTTATCCAGCTTGAGGTCCACCTTCTGGAGGCCCAGCACGATCTCCTCCACCTTCTCATAGGTGAGGATCGCATTGCCCCTGCCCTTGCGCGGAGCCGCCTCTTGGGTGTCGTCAACCGCCATTAGCGGCCCAGAGCCAGAGGGCGTCCAACTGCTCGGACGTGATGCCCGCCTCAAGGGCGAGCTCACTGAGGTAGGGGTCTTCCCGCCGATACTGGAGGGTTTCCTCAATCGTGATGCGCTTGCGCTCCTTGTCGGCACCATCTGGCAGCGACTCGATGCGGGACAGGATGCCCGCCTTGGTGACCCCTACAGCCAGAGCCGCCAGCCAGAACACTGAGCGGGGCAGCGGAGGGTAGACCACTGGGGGGACAACCGGCCCGCATGGCGCTGCGGAAGTCTTTGCGAGGTTGAAGAGCTCAACACTCAGTGGTTCCAAATCCAACGGGGTGGCCGTGAAGGGTATCCATCCGTAGACCGGGTGGTTAATCTCCATGTCAATCGAGCCGTTAGCCGTAAAGACTGCGTTCTTGAACTGCATCATGCGATCCTCAGGAATAGCGAAGAGCGGGCTGAGCCTGCGCCGGAGGCGATCTCGCCCATACAGCGCCAAGTCCCACTAATGACACTCGTGCCACCTGGGCCATAAGTGAGGCTACTGCCTGCCACCGAGTTGCCAGCGGGGAGTGCCGTTGTGCCTGTGTAGGTCAAGAAGGCGTAGGCACCGAGATTAAGAGGATACAGAGCCGTCATAGCGTTCTGCACCTGTGAGACCGTAGGGGCTGGCGCGTATGTCCCGATGTTAGCAGCCGTGATGATCTGACTGCCGTTGAGGGTGCAAAGGCCAGCCGTCACAGAGCTTGCACTGAGGTAATTTACCAGCGCCCCAGACGTGTTGTAGGCCTGGATGTACAGCGCATCGCCGGCGATGCTGAACGTGACATCCCCCGCCTGTACACCATTGGAGCGCCTAAGCTGAAGCTGCGGGTTGGTGCTGGGAGTCGCAGCGCCTACTGCAACCCCGCCTGCCAGCACGAGGTATCCGGTCATTGTGTCACCAGACTTGGAGACTTTGCCGGAGAGGCCTGAAGTCAGGGCACCCAGGGACGCCTTGTCGCTCAGAGCGGTGTCTACCGCACTCCGCGTATAGAAAGCCCCATCAAGGTAGTCTTTCGTGTAGAAACGAGCATCGGCCTGCGCACGTGTGTAGAAGTTCGCCGGGTTAAAGGTAGCCGCCGCTTCCGCATAGGCCTGAGCGCTTGCGATCTGATCAGCCGTTGGGCCAGGCACGATGTTGCCAGAGGCGTCGAAAAGGAGCATCTGCCCCGAGGTGCCTACCAGAATGGTGCCGCCCGGATGCTGGCCTGCCGAGAGCCAGACGCTGAACTCAAGATCTTCCTGAAGGTCTGCCCTCTCCTCACTCACATAGAGGGGCTGAAGGGTAGAGATATTCAGGTCACCGGCATCAAGGTTCCCCGGCGAATACGTCACCAAGGCACCCTTTGGCGTCACTCGCCGTGCTTCCCCGATTGTCCCCGCCGAGGGGCTCCCTCCCGAGAGCTTAATCTGGGAGCTGCTCAGCCACGTGTAGGCGCTGGAGGGGACAACCGCCCCACCAACTTTAACCTGTACGTGTTCCTTGCTGAGGTAGTCAAAGGTTAGGTATATCGTATCCGTGGAGCCGGTGAAGACCACACGGGTATAGCTTGCCATCTAGTGGCCGTCCTTTCTGTTATTTGCCTGCACCAAAGCCGTCAATGACCGCCTGTATGCCTGCCTTCTGGTCTGGCGTGGGCTGCTCCTTCAGGTGGCGGTAATGGTCAATGACCTTGCGCTGAGCGGCAAAGAGGGCTTCCCTCACGTTGGGGTCTGCACGGAGGCGCTTGGCTGCTGCCCCACGGTACTTGCTGACTGCCTGGGCGATAAACCACAGCTTGGTGCCCTTCGTGTCCACGTCGCCATCCGGTGCCCGAGCATAAGCGGGGCTCCTCATGATCTTCGCCACCCGGTCCCTCAGAGGCGTAATCCGAGGGCTCGGCTGTCCGCTGAGCTTCTGGTAGGCCACGTAGGCATTCTCCCCGTTGGCCATGGTGATGTCCCGAAGGTCGATCTTGCCCATGGAAGGTGACGGAGGGCTCATCGCAGAGCCGCCTTCAAGCCCGAGCCTTACGGTCTCCTGATCCACAAGCGTGCCATTGTCGGAAGACCACAAGCCCTGCCGATTGAGGACCGGCTGGCCCAGCCAATTGTACTTGGGCGGGAGGCTGGCGCTCATGCCGGGCACGGCCTGCATCATCTTGTCAGCAATCGTGCGGGCATCCCTGAGGAATGGATCGCTTGAAAGCTGGCGAGTGGCTGCGCTGAAGGGGATGAAGCTCTGAGCCATGCTCCCTGCAAACCTCGTGCCGTTCCTGTCAGGATCGGTCAAGGCGTCAATCGCTTGGTTCAAGGACAGGAGGTAGGTCCGGCTGGTGAAGTTCTTTGCCAGTGCGACACCAAGCGCCCCGATTGTCTTCATGACTTCCGGGTGCTCATCGCCGCCTTCACCCAAAATGTGGATAGCATCCTGGATATCCGCGATGATGCCGAGAGGCAGGCCTACAGGGTCAAACCTGTTGTAGGGCGTGTAGGTCACCGTCCCGTCCTCGTTGTGGTGGACCACCGAGTAGGGTTGCCAGCCGGTGGCTAGGAGCGTGGACTTGAGCTTGGGATCGGAGGGACCACCCCCGGTGAGGATGCCCTGGGATGCGGTGTATGCAGCCGAGCCCATGAACAACATGCCCATGCCCATCTGCCCCACAGCCTGAGCTTTCGCCTCTGCGCCGAGCGCTCCGCTCATCATCTGGCGGTACTCCTGCTGGAGCATGTTGAGGCCGGGGGTAAGCTTCCAGCCCATCCGAGCGACATTCGTGGGGGTCTTCACGAACGGCAGGACAAAGCGGGTGAGCTTTGAGGTGTCATTGGTGAGGAATGTCTGGGTGTTCTTTCCCCATGTGCCGGGCAAGAGGTCCTGCTGGAAGGTGGCCGTATTGGCCTCCCTCAACGCATCGGCATCAAGACCCCGGCCCTCAGCGTCAAACCCATTGCTGAGCTGCTGGTCAACATAGGCCTTGAGGAACTTCTTGGCGGTGTCCCCTGAGTAGCCATGCTGTGCGGCCAGCTCGATGCCCTCCACGTGAGCCTTTGCGGCCAGCTTGGAGCGGTAGACCATCTGTTTCACCAGCTCGTCCGTGGTGCCGAGGATGCGAGTGGGAACGCTTGCCGCCCCCAGAGGGATGGACAGAACGTTGTAGATCACGTTGGGGATGCTATCCATTGGCCTGAAGAACTTAGCGCCCATCGCCTGAGTGCCGGGGACCGTGAAGCCGCCCGTGTTGCCGATTGCGTTGGCATCACTGCCATGGGGACGCAGCACGCCATCATTCCGGGTAAATGCCTTCACGGCGCTCCCGAAGCCATCCACGAGGGCGGAGCCCATGTAGGTGTACTGCCTCAGGTTCTCCGCAATGATCGCCCTGCCGGTGCCCGTCTTGATCTCTTCGACCGGCTGCCGGACTGCCTGCCAAGCCCCGCCGATGATACGCTCCAAGGGGCGAGATGCCACCATGTAGCCGTTCGTGATGAGGTTGATAAGCTGGGTCTTCGGGCCGGACACAAGGCTGGCCACTCGCATAAAGTTCGCCGTGTCCATGATCTTGGAGTAGAGACTGGGGTCTGCCAGCACCTTGAGCGCCTTGGGGTCCCCTTTCGCCTGAGCCAGAAGGTCATAGAGCCGGTCCTTGCTGACACCCTCAAAGAGTGACGGATCGAACGGCTTGCCCCGCAGTGCCCGGAGACCACGCCCGTAGTTGGCGCGCAGCTCCTTGGCGGTGGACGCGAAGGTGGTAGCGATGGACAGACGCTTGGCTATCTCATCCTCCATAGCCGCCATAGAGCCGAACTCGGAGTAGTCCCCCATAGCCCGGCGCATGGCCAGCAGAGAGGCATCCTGGAAGGCCTTGGCCGCATAGGACCCACTGACGATCATCTTGGCAATGAGAGACTTGCTGGCATCCCCTGCGGACTGGAGCATCCCGGCTAGGCCTGCCGGGTCAATCCCGGTGAGGGAGGCGTAGGCGTTGACCTGCCGTTTCAACTTGGCATCCGAGAGCTTGCCCCCGAAGCCCTGAGCCGCCAGCTCATCCGCCTTGTGGGCAATGGCCACGTTCATGTAGTCGATCACGTCCGTATCCGTGCGGAACCTGTCGTAGAACGTCCCGAGGTCTGGGCTCACACGCTGGCCGGAGCTGAGAACACCTTCCCAGTCACCATGGGCGTCCATGTTGTCCCAATCCTTCTCGGCATGCTCAAGGGTCTGCGGAATGTCATCCAGCAGGCCGGGCTTGGGGATATCCTGAGTGCCGGGGCGTGCAGGACTTCCCGCAATGTCTGCCCCGGTGATCGTGACCGCATCCTTGTAGGGCTTCGGCTTGGCTACCCCGGCAGCATCCATGGCAGCGGTAGGGTTGGCTGTCTGCTCTACCGTGATGGTGTCCGCATTGGCTGCATCCTTACCGGCTAGCGCTGGGTCTGTGGGCGCTTGGGACGGGGCGTTGCCGTCTTGCCCGGACAGAACAGTCTCCGGGGGCTGTGAACCGCTGCCATCCGCACTGCCTTGAGGTGCGTCAGGAACACCTCCTGTATCGGCTCGTAGCTTCCCATCCACAGCAGGGGCTTGTACTGCATCTCCCACTTGCGGAGCTCCGTCCGGGATGGGCGCACTAGGTCCCACATCAGCATTCGCTCCTCCACCGTCCACACCCTGCGGCGGGCTTGTAGTCGCTTGCGCATTGGCTAGGGCCTCCTCTTGGGCGTGAGCTGCACGCTCCGCGTCAAACCTATTGATTGCTCGTGTGGCCCCCGCCGTGTCACCAGCCTTGAGGTACTTCCATACGGTGCCTCCGGCCTTCAGGGTGCCAATGATGGCGGCATCCATCCCGAGGCTCTCCATGGCGTTCTTCACGCGGCCCCATGCGGCTGTGTCATCCGGCTTAGCTGCCAGCCACCCGTTGATGGGATTGGCGAGAGGGCTATCCTGGATGAGGTTGCTGAGGCGGTTCTCATGTGGGTCAAACGCGATGGCACCGGCAAGAGCCGCTTTGCCAGACTCCAGCACCGCTTTGCCGCCCTTAAGCCCCTCCACAAGGCCTGCCGCCTCGCCCACCAAGGGGAGCGCCTTGGCCACCATGCCGAGCTTGCCGAGACCGAACATGGCCACCGTGAATTGCCCGATGCCAGACGCAAGGCCAGCGATCACCGGATGGTCCTCCTTCATGCTGGCGTCAAGGTTCTCAACGTCCTGGCGGAAGGCAGACTGCCGATCACGCGGGGTGTCCCCGAACAGAAAGTCCTTGGTCTCAAAGACTGACTTCAAGCCGCCTGTCAGGGCCGGAGCGCCTGCCGCTGTGACGGCATCAAGCTTGTTCGCATCGGTGGCGTTTGGCCCCGTTACGGTCTCCTGTGAGAGGGTCGGAATACCCGCCTGTCCGGGAGCCCCTGCGCCCATCTGAAGGCCATCCATAACGGCCCCCAAGAAACTGGTAGCTTTCGCCGGATCGATGGCCAATTGCGGCTGGGAGGGTTGCTCGGCAGGTTGCGTGGGCTGCTGGGCGGGCTGCTCGCCAATGATCTTTTGCAGTTCTTGAGGGTCCATTAGGTTTCCTTAGATTGGTTCTGTGCTTTGTGCTGGGGGCAAGCCGAGTGCCTCATAGACGGTGGATCGCTTGATACGGCTGTGGTTAAGACCATCACCTGCGTAGTAGCTCATCCCTGTCGCTGGATTGGGCAGAGAGGCCCACTCTTGGCTTAGGCTGAGGGCGAAAGCCTTCTTTGAGATGCGGCCATTTTTGTAGGCATCCAAGCCGCGCCGGTGCAGAAGCGCCACTCCCAACTTGTCTTGAAGCTGTGGGGTGAACTTCTCGCTTCCCGAGAGACCCAGCTCTGCCTTCAAACCGCGAAGGGTCTTGTAGATGATCTGGTACTTTCCGATTGCTGTAGAGGCGGCACCCTTGCGGCGGGCGTACTGCTGCTCTCCGAGAATGTCATCAAGCGTGTACTGAGAGAGGTCATGCTCGCTGTTGGCGTTCCCGTAGACCGCATTGTAGTTGCCACCACTCTCGCCCTTCCCGATCAGGTCCAGCAGGGCCGTGCTTTGGTCATCACCATTAAGCCCAGCGGACTCGGCGGACGCAAAGGCCGTATCAATGTAGCTTGCTGCCAGCTCCGGGGTGATCCCTTGGCCACCTGCCCGGTCACCTGCTCCGGCATCCGTACTGTTTGGATCGTAGCTGATCTTCTTGAGAGGATCATTGGGATTGGCTGCTCCAGGCTCCGCCTTCTTGTCAAGCACGCGGCTCCGAATGTACTCGTCATACCCCATGCCCAGCTTATCGGCTTGGGTCTTGAAGATTGCCGCATCGTCAGGGGTGACGTTGTTGGCCTTCTCCCACTGCTGGACTTCCGGGTCTTGCGAAAGGCTACCCTGCTGTCCGTCTGCCGGTGCCGCTGCTCCCGCCTGCCCCTCGCTGTAGGGGTTCTGGAAGGGGAGATTGGGGTCACGGTTGTAGACACCCTCCTGCCCAATACTGGGAGGCGTGATGTTCTTGATGAGCTGCTGGCCGAACTTGGAGACCTGCTCATCAATCTCAGACGGAGTGGCATTCGGGTTGTTGATGATCCAGCGGGTGACCAACTGCCGGAAGTCTGCGCTGGCCTCAAGCCCCTCATTGGACGTACCAAGCAGCGGATTAAGCCCCTCAGCATCCAGGCCTTGTGTGCGCTGGCGGAGGACCTCTAGGAGCTGCTTGGAGACCGGCCCTTCAAGCGCCTTCTCAATGGTGGACTGAGAGGTCTTGAAGCTTTCCACAAAGGAATAGGCCGTCCGCATGTCTTCCGGTGTGCCGAAGACCCCAGCCGCCAGAGCATCGTCCAGCGCCTTCTTGGGGGCCACTCGGCCAGACGTAATGTCGTCGTAGAAGTGCATAAGCTTCTGGGGATCGGAGGACCCCTTGGCCAAGTCTGCCTGCCACTGCTTGACGTGGACCTTGATGAGCGGATCGCCGTTCTTCTCGGCCTGCGTGAGGAGCTTCTCATCCAGTGGGGCGGACGGGTCCTTGATGATTTGGTTGATGAGGCCGCTTTGAGCCTCGTCCTTCAGGCGCTCCATTTCCTTCCGCTCGGCTTCCTTCATCCCGGTGGCCTGCCGAGATGCGATCTCCTCCAGACCACGCATGGTGGCGTTCTTGACCTCAATGCCATGGGGGGTCTCACCGTAGGTGTAATCCTGTCCGGGCACCTTCTCGCTAAACCAGTCCATGAGCTTGGGGTCGTGTGTCTCCAAGACCTTGGCGCTCATCACGTCGATAAAGGTGTCTACGGCCTTGCCGCCCGGATCGCCCTTAGCAAGGCTCTCTCCGATGACCCTGTTGACGTTCCCGAAGATGGACTTGTAGTCTGCCCCCTTCTCCTCCGTCTGGCCATCATCAAGGCCCTGCTGGACCGTGCTGCTGATCATAGCGCCGTGAGCCGTCAAGCTCCCCTGCACGGTCTTGTCATGGCGGTACTGTGTGAACTGGGTAGTGGCGTTCTGCTGAAGAGCTTCCACGGTCGGCATGACGCCCCGCAATACGTCCGGGTCCTCAGTGCCTACGTTCGTCTTGACAAACTCCTGGAAGAACCTGTGGAAGTCCTCAGGGTTCTCGCTGTCCTTGCCCTGCCAGTTGTCCCAAGCGTCTTGCCACTTGGCGCGGAGCTGATCACCAGCCGCCGCACCTTGAGCATTCTTGAAGCCCCGGACGTAGAAGGGCGAGTACTGGGCAGGGATTTTCCCATCGGTGACGGCCTTGGCGAACTCCCCGGAGCTATCCTGGTAGTATGCCGCTTGCCCCCTGAGGGCGTCCTCCTGCTCCTTCTGCACGTCCCGCGTCTGCAAGAACGTCTGCAAGCTCTTGTCCACCGTGCCGAGAGCATCAGCGACACCCCGCAAGCTAGACTGAGCGGGCTTCTCATAGGTGTCCACGAGGGAGGCAACGGGCCGGAGCTCGGAGGAAAGTGGTAGTTGTTCAACTTTTGCTCTGGGCACTGTCTATCCTCACAGGAGCTTGTTCTTGGCGGAGATGTAGCTGTTGTAGCCAGACACCCCGGCACTCCCCAGGCTGGCCAAGAGGCCGAGGGCTGAGGGCTTGGACACGCTGTTGATGCGGCTGACTGCTTCGGAGTTGACCCCCTTACGCTGAAGGCGGAGCTGGCCGATGATCATGTCCGTGTTGGTCTTTTCCGTTTCGCGGTTGCTGCTCGCTCTGCGCGTTACGTCCTGCAACAGGTTGTCCATGGAGATGCCTTGAACACCCGATGCTGCCCCGCTGACTGCCGTTTCGGCTTCCGCTTGGGCTTGCTCGATGTTGAGCTTGGCTTCCTTCTGGTGGAGGGCATCCTGCTCCTGAAGGGTACGCTGAGTAATCTGGTCTTGCTGGTCGCGCCAAGCCTGTTCGGAGGAGGCCTTGTTGTTGGCATACTCTTCCTTCTGGGCCGAGTACTGGGCGATGGCCTGCATGCCAGACGTAACCCCGGAGATTAGGCCGATGGCTAGTGGGCTACACATTAATCCTCCCTAACGTAGGTGTTGAATGGGAGCCGTCCCGGTCCTACCGCACTGGTGCCCACCAGCCTGAAGCCGATGGTTTTCAGCCAATGGAGATGCAGATCGTTTAGGGCGTAGGCCACTGCATGAAGGACGGCATGGTGCTGGTGCAGGAGGCGAAGCTCTTTGCGCCATAGCCTGTGGATCGACCGGGCGACGGCCTCAGCTTCCACGGTGGCGATGAGCCAGATGTAGCCCAGCCCGCCTTCGGAAAAGAGACCCCAAAGGCAGATGCACTCTCCGTTTGCATTGAGGAGGGCTCGCTGTCCGGCCATCGCGGAGGACGCAAAGGCTTCCCTGAGGGTGAGCCCCACGTCCTTGCCGCCTGAGGCAGCAAACCACTCGTCCACATCGTCAGGGCGGATGGGCTTAGCAAGGAGCTGGGCCACATGGTCAAGCGTGGCGTCAACTACCTGCATTAGCGTGCTCCTGTGCCACCTACCCCCGCATACTCATATCCGGCACTCTGCCAGTAGCTCGGGAGGAAGCTGTCATTGATGATGCTGATTGTGGCGTTGTGGGCGAGCTCATTGACCCCGATGTTAATCAGGCCGGTCTTGGGCTTAGGGGGTCCCGTGCGGGCTCCGCCTCCAAGCTCCTGCCCCGTGAACTCCATGCGGCTGGTCGGCTTGTTGGGTGTACTCACCTCCACGCGGGAGTAGCCTGTGTAGGCCATGGTGACAAAGAAGCGGTTGACGGTGAGACGGTCGAAAGGTTGCACGCCCTTGTCAGTCCGCACCATGAATTCACTCTCCACACGGACGGACGTGATGCGGTGCCCAACGTAGAACCTGTAGCCCGTAAGGTCGCCCTTCATGGTGACCACAGAGCCCACCACAGAGAGGACCTCAAACACCCGGCCACGCTGGTAGCCACCCGCCTTGTCCGCGCTGGTGACCACGAGGAGGTCCGGCCCAGAGGGCACATAGGGCAGCGTGAAGGTGGTCTGGTTGCTGGCCCCGCTGTACGCCAAGCCGGTAACTCTCGTCTCATCCACACGGATATCCAGGCGGGTTGAGTACTCGGCGAAGGCAATGGGGTCCCGCACTTGGGGCGTGAGGTCAAACCTCAGGTAGGCCACCCCTTCCGCCCGCTGCTGGAGAACACGCAAGGTGCTATCCTTCAGGCTGCACCAGAGGATTTCACCACCGGGGATGCGCCACTTGTTGATGCCAGTCTGCACAAACCCTTGGTCACCCTCGTAGGTGTAGTTGAACAGGTTGAGCACTCCGCTCTCCCCATCACTCTGGATGAAGACATAGCGGAGGCTGTCAGAGGCCGTGAGCTCCCGGACGCCAGACTTGATGTACTGCCCCACGTGGGCCGTGAGGTCCGGGTCACCCGACACCTTGCCCTGCGAGAACTGGAGAGCCCTCAGGGTGGCGTAAGGTCCGGCCTCCGTCATGAGGAACAGGAAAGACCCAACAGACAGAGGGTAGGACTTCTTGGCGTACTGGTAGGCCATCGCCGGGAGGACTTCCACGGTGTCCTGCTTGAAGGGATCATTCCCGGAGGATACGCGGAACTGAGACTTCTGAGCCCACAGGAAGAGGTTCTCCGAGGCCTGCACCCCAAAGTCCAGGATGGAGGAGCCACGCTTGTCACCGCTGGATACCTTGAGGTCCACCGGAGCGGTAGCCAAGACGGTCTGCACTGTGTCGGGCAAATAGGTGTACGGGTTGTCTGTCTTGCTGAAGACTGCACCAGCCGGGTGGATCAGACCCAAGCGCCGCTGGTGGTAGATCATGTCTTGGATGCGCTTCCCGATGAAGCCGGGGTCCTTGGCCGTATTCACGCCATCGCCTGCTACTCGGGTGCTGTAGGCCAGCCGCTTAAAGGTGAACTGCCGGTAGCCTGTGAGCACCAAAGCGTGAGGCATCGTGGCGGGATCAATGGTGGTCTTCACGCTTGGCGCTACGGTCTCCTGCCAGCCGCCCGTTGCAGAGTCCCCCACGAACTTGACGTAGAAGTCATCCGAGTTGGTTTTCGGATCGCCCTGCACCTTGAACACCATGCCGGGGAAACCTCGGGCCGGTAGCTTGGAGAGGGACGGGACGGTGCCCTTGAAGCCGAGCACATAGCTGTCCCCATTGCCATCCGAGGTGTAGAGTGAGAAGTCCTGCCCATCCGGCCTGTAGATGCGGAGGGTGGAGCCATTCTGCTGCACGGCATAGCCGCCTGAAGACAAACCGCTAGCGATGTTGGAGGCGATGGTCTGGGTGCTGGACACATCGGTGTTGCTGGTGGTGTTGCTGTAAGAGGCCGAGCCTCCGGGTCCCGATACGCTCACCGTGTAGGCCATCGCAAAGGCTGTTGCCCGGACAAAGACCAAGGCCTCCCGTGCTGGAGCCGGAGAGACTGCCCCCGCCATGGCCGGTGTAACTCCCCGGTTGGCAATGAAGGTATAGTCATCGACCACCTGAGCCCGGAGCTTCTCGGCTGGCGTGGAGCTTCCCGCCGTGAGGTAGCTAAGGTCCGGCGCTGCGTTGATCACCGTGCAATCCGTGCCGTCCGCCAGATCGATGGCAAAGGGCTGGCCGGATGCATTGACCCCGGTGAGGTAGTTCTCCGTGATGTCGTAGGAGGTCTCCGAGAAGCGGGAGCCTGTCAGAACTCGCCCTGCCCAGATCTTCACAAGGTCGGCATGGGGCCGGGCCGCTGCGCCTTCCAGTACGGAGTTAACGCAATCAAACTGAGCCTCACACTGAGCATCACGCCGGTTCTGGATGGCCTGCTGTGAGACCCCCTGAATAAGGTTAGCGGTAAGCTGGATAGGTGTGGATGAAGCCATTAACGTCTCCGCATGTTGGCAAAGTGTGGGCTGGTGTCGGTGAGCACCGTGTCAGAGCCTTCCGCGTCCTCCTGCTCGGCCAGCACAAGGGCGGCTTTGAGCATCTCTTCGGTGTACTGGAAGGTGGACCCAGACGGCATCTTCGGCAGGCACCAGCGCCGTGCAGCCAGTCCCGTCACGTAAAGCTTGAAGCTCTCGGGGAGGTCATCGAACGGCAGGAAGGACACGAGGTCTACCTCAACGTTCTCTCCGATGGTGAAGGTGTTCTTTCGGTTGTCGTAGAGCTTGAGGCCACGCTTGACTAACCTCCGAGTCTTGCACCGGATGGCGCGGACCTTCAGCGTGTTGAGTGGCAGCTCCACCTCACCGGCAGGGTTTGGCAAGAGGGTGTAGTCATAGCTGGTGTTGAACTCGTAACCCCGAAGCTGGACCTCTCGGCTCGCCTCCTCAATGGCATCCTTGGCGCTGGACGCATCAGTATTGAGGTCATCCGTATCGAGTGACATGACGCTGGCCACACGCACGGCCTGAAGAAGCGTGTTGACGGCCTGCAAGAGTGTCTGGGGGGCAGTGGTAGCGGTTGCCATATTGGTCTCCTTGTGTGAGGGCTAGGGGCGCGGCTTAACGCTCGCAAAAAGAGACCTCCCCCAATGCCGGAGCACTGAGGGAGGAGCTTGCAGTCAGGCCTTAGGAGCGAACTGCCGTGGCGAGCTCGATGGAGCACTCAGCACGAAGCGTGCCGTGGCCGTTGAGCTGGCTTGCAATCAGCAGGGTGCCGAGGCGTTCCGGCTGATCCTTCATGGTCATCTGAAGGGCCTTGCGCTCCAGAGAGCCCACAGCCATGGAGTTGCCGATGTGGCCTACCGTGGTGCTGAAGTTGCCCTGGTATTTCGTCGGGCCGGTCGTGATGTTGGTCTTCGGGATGTGGTTCGTACCAGCCACCGCCATGCCAACTACCTGGCCAAGCTCGCCGGTCACGCGGTTACCCGAGCCGCTCTCGGAACGCTGGGTGCCGGTGGACGGATCAAGGCCGAAGTTGCGAGCCATGAGGAGGACCTGCTGGTGAGGCAGACGGGCGTTGATCTCCTGGCCGGACATGTCGTTCTCCAGCAGGAACTGCTTGGCCTGCCAGAAGGCAGACTCCAGAGCCGATGCGGAGGTCTTCATGGCCGCATCATAGAAGTAGGTCGGAGCGGGCTGACCCTGCGGAACGTTGACCGGAGCGCCTGCCACCCAGAACTTCCGGGATGCCAGAATGTGCATGATTGCGATACGCTTGGCCTGGAGCGAGCCGAGAGACTGGCCGAGCTGCTTGGCGTAGGGAGCACGCACGTCGATGTGGTTGAGGAGCTCATCGATTTCCGCGATGAAGACGGCGTCGTAGACCATGTTGTCCACGTCAATCGAGATGTCATTGTGCTCGATCTTGCCGCCGATGATCAGCTCGCCCGGCTCATGTTCTGCCGCGTCACGCTTCCGGCCAATGATCGGGAAGGTGTCGCTCTTGCCCTGTGTGATGTGCTTGACGTAGCGGAGGCTGTCGTAGTCGTTCACTTCGTCATATGCAGTGATGACCATGCCGCCGAACTCCACGAGGAAGAGGGCGCGGGGGTCACCTGCCTGGGCGCGTTGACCAAGACGGCTTACTGCATCGGTGTACTGGCTCAAATGAGGTATCCTTTATGTTGAGCGTTATGTGGGTGTTTGTGGGTTGGCTAGCGGTTAGGCTTGCCAGAAAGTCGAAGTCGCAAGGCGCTGGCGTACTGCTGCCAGTGCGGCCTCACGCTCTTTGCCGGGCTTCATGGAGAGCGCCTCGTTCTGGGCCACGCGGTGCTCACCGGCATTGGCGAACGGCTTGACCGAGGGGGCCTGTGCGCTGGCCTGTGCGGTAGCGTTCTTCTTGGGGGAGACCCCACGCTCACGCTTCAGGCCAATGCCCTTGTTTGCCTTCGGGTCGGCATCAAGCTTGCCGGGGTTCTTGGTGAGGAAGCGAGTCTTCAGAAGCTCAATCTGCTCCTGTGCCGCATCCCCGCCAGCCTTCATGGCCGCGTTGTAGCGCTCCCGCTGCTGGGGCGAGTAGCTCTCCTTGGCCCATGTAAACATGGTGTCGTAGGCCTGCTTGCCAGCCTCAGGGGTCTCACCGAACTGGAGGTGAAACGCTGTGGCGATCTCACGCTCCTGCGCAATGACACCGGCAAGATGGCTGTCGATCAGCTTGTCCGAGATGCCGAAGCGATCCTTCAGGAACTTCCGGGTGCTCGGCTCAAGGTCACGCTTGCCCTCACCCCGGTCCTTGGCGAACTCGTCATTGAAGGCTTCGAAGTTGAGGACCTGAGCCCCCGCCTCGTCGGTCGTGATGTACTTGCCCTCGTAGGCAGACACTACGGCTTCATCGTCGCCATCCCACTCCGGCAGGGCTTCGGGCTCTTCGCCTTCGGGGGTTTCCTCACCTACCGGCTTGGGGTCGCCCTCGGGGGTTTCCTCATCGCCGTCCGTGGTGCCCTCGTCACCCTCAGCCTCCAGAGCGGCCAGCTCTTCGGGGGTGAGCTCTTCGGCTACACCGTCCTTGTCGAAAGCCTGGGTGATGCTGTCGCCAGCGGCGGAGCTCTGGGTCTGGCCACCAGCACCGAAGGTGACGGCCTGTGTGTCCTGCTCAATGCCCACCGTTACGCGGGGCTCCGGGGTGGGCTGGTTGGTCTGTTCCGTAGTCATGTGTCTTCACGCGCTCCTATGAGGTGGGTGCTGGTTGGGGTGTTCCTGTGAGCTGGCTTGGGTCGAGCCCGCCCGCCCCGCCCTGCTGCTGTTGAGCCAAGGCGTTGGCTATTCCGGTGACTGCCGGGCCGGTGCCCTTGGAGATGAGCTCCTGCTGCATGGCCTGCTGTCGCTCGGCTTCCGCGTCCTGGCTGATCTGCTGGGGCTTCTTGATGAGGCCGTCCGGCTTGAGGCCGAGAGCTGCCGCCCACCGGGTGAGGTAGTCGTTGACGGAGACCTGCTGCTCCCACTGCTTGGGGAATGCCTGAAGGCCTGCCGCTGCGAAGTCCTTGAGCTGGTCTGCTTCTGTGGACTGGCCGAGAGCATCAATCCCCGTGACCACCTCAATGCTCACCACATCGGTGGGCACCTTCGGGAGCTGGGAGGACTCGGCTTCATGCAGGCGGATTGCCCGCACGATGATGACGCGCTGGTTGCCTTGGGCGATGGCCGTATAGAGACCCCCCATGGCCTTATCGAGCTCCTGCCCCATACGCTTCCACTCTTCGGCTGTGACGCGCTCGCCACTCCGCTGGATGGAACTGTTGAGGAGGAATGCCGTACCGAGGCGCTTGGCTACCTTCTCTTCGCGGCTGTCCACAAAGGCGAGGTCTCCAGTCTTCTCAGTGCGGAACATGCTCACGTCATCAGCATTGCCGTTGAGGATGCTGAGGTTGCGGGCTTCGCGGACCTGCTTGATGGAGGTCTGTCCGGGCTTCACAAACAGGAGCGAAAGGGCTGCTGCTGCTGCGCCATCATTGAGGGCAGACGCTAGGCTCTCGATGGAATACAGGTCACCCCGATACTCCTCGCAGTAGCCCCGCCCCCAGTCATTGCCGTAGACCGGGATAAGCCAGCCGGGCCACATTGGGGGGCACTCAAAGTCTGTCTCAACGTCTGTGTCTTCAAGCATGACACCACGGCATTCCTGCCAGTAGAGCCAAGCCGGTTCTCCCTTCTCGTCCACCTTGAGCTTGAGGCAAGAGTAGACCTCCACCTCCAGTTCCCAAGGCTTCTTCTTCTCAAGGTCGCCCTTGTCGAGAACTTCCCGGAGCTGGTCCTGGTGTTCTTTCGGCAGGGTCATGAACGTCACGCACTCCTTGTGGATGCACATGAGGGGCAGGCCCGATTGGGCACGCTTGACCACATAGCTGTCCGGGAGGTGGTAGGTCGGTTCGTTGAGCTTGATGTGCTTCCACAGGCAGTTGCCCGCGATGATCAGGACCTTGAGGTAGCCCGTGTAGGTCGTGGCAATGGGGGTCGCCTGTAGCCGTTTGCGGTGCGCCATCTCCAGCCGGGACAAGGCAAGCTGGGTCTGTGCCCACAGCTCGGGGTCCTTATCGATATCGGCCTGAAGCTTGTACTCTTTCGGCTGAAACCCAAGGATGGGCTGGCCGGGTGGGAACGCCATGAACATCAGGGCGCTCGCCAGATTGTTGACGAGGATGGAACCGAGGGATTGGTTATTCCCCGGCAGAGGGTCACCTGTATGGTAACCTTCCGGGGGGAACACGCTGGGGATCGTAAGCTCTGCCATGAGCCGCCCCATGTCGATGACCGCTTGGCGTCGTGTGGTCAGGTCTCGGTATGCATCCTCCGCGTGATAATCGACACCAAAGCTGTATTCGGTATCGTCATCCGGTTCTTGCTCCATCCGCTGCTTACATCAACTGTAGGCCAGCCCCACCAGTCGGGCTTTGTGTGGACGTGCTGGCGCGGTTAACGCGGAGGTCTGGCGTGCCGCCGAACAGGGAGTTGTCTTCCTGCTTGCGGGCATCCCCAATGCTAGCCGCCTCTGCGGTGGGCTGTGGGTCGGGGACGGTCTGTTTTACGTTCGCGGTGTCGTTGGACTTCCCGCTACCAAAGATGCACATGGGTGTGCTTGGTCTCCTTACTGGCCCGCCCAGTCGGCAGGCTCTAGGTTTGGGTCCAGGTGTTCGTCACCCTCCAGCCGGGCCTCAAGCTGGGCACGGAGGGAAGTGATGAGGTCCACCTTTCCGGCATACTTGAGGTGCTGCTCCAGGCTCTCCCGCTGAGGATCGTAGCATTGCGGGGGGTAGGCAGCTTCAAGCCAGACGAGGAGGGTCTCCGTGAGGTCCGGGCATGGTGCTCCGGTCTCCTTGAAGCGCTCGGCTAGCTGGCGGGTGACGTGGTTGGAAGGGCGGTTAGTCAAGACCACACAGCCAGTGCATGAGGCCCTTGAAGGCCAGCAGGTGGACAAGCGTGGCGTAGACCGTGAGGACTACCAGTGCGTCTGGCGTCATCGCCACCAATCCGGGTCACCCTCAATGTACTTGATGTACATCTCCAGGTATCGCTTGGCCTTCCTCAGGTCCTCCAGCCCGTTCTTCGCATCGTGCCGCGTGACATACTTCACAATGTTGAACTGGAAGCCATCAAGCCCGTTCTCAATGCTGAAGCGGATGGGCTCAATCTTGTAGCGGGCATAGTGCTTCGGGAGGACCACGTTGTCTTTGAGGGTCACCGTGAGCGGGGCTACCTGCTCCAGCGCTTCCTCAAGGGCTTCCTTCTCGGAAGTATCCTCCCGGCCAAGCATTCGGCGGGCATCAGGTGGGGCGTGAAGCTCCCCCTTGTCGTCGTAGGTCGGGGCGCTGAAGCCAACAGTGGCGGCACCCACGGGAATGGTCTTTGTGTCCATCCAGTCCTCAAGCGGTTCCACGCGGCAAGCCCATCAACCAATTGTAGATGCGGTACGGGGCGTCATGGCTGGCTGTCAGCTCAAGCGCCAAGTCCTCGTCATCAAGGATTGCGGTGTGGAAGATGTTGTCGATGACGTTATCCAGGACCATAGCCCCGGCCTCGTCTTGGTTGCGTCCGGCCCCCTCGTAGGGGAAGGCACCACTGCGGTTGACCAGAATGTTGAGGTTCTCGTAGCGAGACCACATGTCCCAAGCCATCCGGTCCAGGCCCATGTCCGTCCACTCCTCGCCCATGTACGCAATGCCGAGCGGGAGGGGGCTATCGGTGATGACCCACTCAACCTGGCCACGGAGGCGGTAGAGCCGGAAGTCCTGCTCAGACAG
The DNA here is from genome assembly GCF_963457605.1 of uncultured Gellertiella sp. Taxonomy (GTDB): domain Bacteria; phylum Pseudomonadota; class Alphaproteobacteria; order Rhizobiales; family Rhizobiaceae; genus Gellertiella. The sequence continues at coordinate 2,459,808 of NZ_OY735139.1, read as the reverse complement.
GATGGTAGGCTGGTGGGCGAGACCCATCCAGTTCTTCCCCCATGTCAGGTCCCTGGCATACTCGGAGACGTACTCCACGCTGTGGCCTCGGGTCTTCATGAGGTTGAACAGGCCGGTGGCCACGGTGGACTTACCTACTCCGGGTGCGCCGAAGAGGTTTATGACCTTGGGGCTCTCCATCACAGGTCGCCTCCGAAGATCGTGAGGAATGCCACGTAGACTGCGAAGACCATGCCCCCCACGAGAACCGCCATAACGGCAAGGATCAACACGAGGAGTGCAGGCTTGAACGCCATGGCGAGGCCTGTGACGATGAAGGTGAGCACCGTGGCAATTGCTGCCGCACACTGCTTGCTTTCCATCACTCTGCCGCCTTTCGGCCAATCGCAAAGCTCACGTCAGCCTCATCCACCCCCGGCTCAACCGTGATGGTGACGGCAAGGCGGGTGCCTAGATGGTCTGCCCCTTCGGAGAGAGCTGCACAGAGGTCTTGGCCGAAGGCATTCATCAGGCTCGTGACGGCCTGCTTCATGGCAGCTTGAAGCTCACCCGAAGGGCCTACAGCCCCCGTATTCTGTCCGGTGTCCATAGTGTGATCTCTCCTGTTTCGCGGTCGTATTGATCGTGGTGAAGGATGTTCGCCAGCCGTGCGGTGACCAAGGCGTCTGCCTCCGTCTGCCCGGCCTTGCGGTAGTGGGACACAATCATGCCCCAGTAGTCCTTGGTGGGCTCCGAGACCCAGCGTGTGGTTGTCTCGCCTTTACGGGGTCCCCGCGTGACCACACCCTCAGTGGGCCGGAGGAGGACAGGCTCAAGGAGAAGCTCCTCAGCACGCTTGTCCCCAATGCCGGGGCATCCGGGGTAGCCGTCCGTCATGTCGCCCTTGAGGGTCTGGAACATGTGGAAGCGGGTAGCCTCCCATTCGGTGATCTCCTGCACCACAGGCTTGCCCTTTAGGTCGTAGTCCTTCAGGCAGTGGTAGGAGCCGGGGATGGTTTTGAAGTCCTTGTCACGGCCCACAAGGATGCGCTTGCCGTCATAGGCCTGTGGCTCCGTGGACAGGATGCCCAGCACATCGTCTGCCTCCAGCTCCGGCCAGAACTCCGCATGGTACTTCTCGGTGAGGTACTGCTTGAGGTAGGGCAGGAGGAGAGGCTTCATGCCTTCCTTGCGGTTGGACTTGTAGGCGGGCCAAACGTCATTCCGCCAGTTCTTCTTGGGGTCTGACAGGATGACGCGGTTGTGGGTGGCCGAGAAGTCCAGCATGAGGGTGTAGAGCATGTTGTCTACACACGCCTCACCCTCCACCTGATTGGCGAACGGCATGACAAACCCGAAGCTGTCCGTGTAGGTGTGCTGGACGGCGGAAGCTGCGGTGAAGGCGATAACGTCCCCGTCAATGAGGAGCGTAACGTCTTGGCTCAACGGAGGCTCCCGCCCTTGACGTACTGCCAGAAGTCCAGCATCTCGTCTGCCACCGTCTTGGGGGCAAACTTCAAGCCCTCCTCAAAGGTGACCATGAGGAACAGGCAGAAGAACAGTACCGGCGAGGCCAGCAGCATGAGAGCCCGGACGTGAAGTTCCGTGCGGATATGCCCCAACTCATCACGTGCCCAATCTGTGAAGTACAGGAACGCGAAGGCCAGCGTGGAGATGGTGGCGAGGAGGAGGAGCGTGAGGTAAATCACTTGATGAGGTCCTTGTTCTTGAGGGCGGTGAGGCCCGCCACGGTGATGCGCCAGATGCGGCTATAGGTGAGACCGTCCCAGCTCACCGTGCTGATCCACCCGAGGGAGGCGCATAGGGCGAGAGCGTCTGAGTGGGTCCGTGCGAAATCGCTTTGAACTGAGACCCCACGTTCCCAAGCGGCCATGGCTACATGCCAGACTGCCTCCGGCATGGGGCCTCGGTAGTGGGTGGTCATGGGTTTGCCTTGGCGAAAGCCCTTGAGAAACCTTGAGGGGTCTTGGAGCGAAGGGCCTTGGTGCGCTCGGATTTGCCGCCCAGCTTGGCGAACATCCAGCTTCCCTTCTTGCCGTTCTTCAGGGTGTACATGACGGGCTCCCTTGCGTTGGGCGGGAGGGCCTTGTTGAAGCTGCCGAATAGACAGGTGCGCTTTGTGTAAGCTTCGCTGTCAGGGTCATCCGCCCAGCCGGTATAGTGGCACGGGTGGAACGTCATGAGGTGCTTGCCTGCCTCTGGAACAAGGCGGGCGAGCCTGCCAGCAGGGTTCTCAAGGACCCACCACTTGGGCTTCAATACGTCCTTGATGAAGAGGCAGGCTTTGATGATTGACACGGAAACGGCTGTCCGTCCGTCTGCATCCTTTGCGGCCCAATGCCTGGCACCAGACCCCGAGAAGTCAGTACAGGGGGGTGCCATGAGGATGCCAACTACTGGCTGTTTGAAGTAGTCCGGCTTGGAGGAGAGAATGTTGGCGAGGGACTGGACGGACCAAGAGAGGCCAAAGCCTCCATCTTCCATGGGCACTAACTCTCCTGTGCCACAGACCTGATCTGTCATCCCCCGCTCTTGATAAAGCTCCTGCCAATTGCCGTGCTTGGGGTCAACACGGATGACAGTGTATCCCAGCTCTATGTAAGGCTGAGACCACGTACCGGAAATATCGCACAGCGAAAGGATAACCCCCTTGCTGTTTAGTGACATTCTGCCCAGTTCTGGCCGGTCTTTGCGTCACCCCGATAGACACCCCTAAGACCCAGCTTCTCGCCAGCCTCCCGGATTGCCTCGTAGGCACACTCAATGATGATTGGCGCTAGGCCCGGCTTGTGTGTGAATTGCAGTTCGTCGTGCACCCAAAGCACTTGCTTGAAGTCCACGCCCGAGATGAGGCCTCGCTCCCGGAGCTTCCGGTGGGTCAACACCATCCAGAGCTTACAGGTCATAGCACCAGCCGACTGGAGGAGCGTATTGAGGGCAGCATGGGACTTGCGGACGTGGAGGCGTGAGCCGTCCATCCCCCGAAGCCAGCCCCTCTCAGCCGCCTTGGTGACGTTCTCCTTGAGGTCCTTGATACCCGTGATGCCGTCCTCAAAGGCGAGGATGATCTTGCGGGCCTTGACGATCTTGGCTCGCTGCCTGTCATCAAGGTTGTCCACAAACTCCTGATCGAAGCGCTTGACCAATGAGCGAAGCAGGGCGGGAAGCCCACGGTAGGCCAGAAGCTCCGGCACCTCGTCATCCTCAACGGTGATATCCAGGCTGAGCTTGTAGGCAGACCCCCCGTAGATATACAGGTAGGTGGCCGTCTTGGTGTCCGCTCGGGTGAGCCCGGTGAGCTCAGCGTGTTCCGTATGGGGGTCTCGGTTAGGATCGCATACACGGTCCCGGAAAGCCCCCTCATCGTAAGGCACGAGGTAGTGCCCGAGGTCGATCAGCTCCAAGGCGCTGGCGTCAACGCCCGTCTGCTCCCAGCCTTCATCCGCAATGAAGAGCTCACGGCATTCCCAGCCGTAGCGGCCTTCAAGCCCAAACAGGATGACTTCCTTTTTGGTGCCATCCGGGAGGGTGATCTTCGCCTTGCGGACTGAGGGGCACTGCCCAAGGTTGGGGTCCTTGTGGGTGCCTCGCCGGGTCACTGCACCGGAGGGGTCAACGCGGCCATGGATGCGGCCCTCGTCTGTCACCAGATGGAGCCACGCCTTTGCGCCGGATGACAACATGCCCAGCGTCTTGTTGACCACAAAGAAGTCCAGGATGAGCTTTCGGATTTCGACCGGAAGGACGGCCTCAGGGATTTCCTCAAGGACGCTTTCGTCTACGGTCGGTTTCGCCGTCCCGTCTTTCCCCGGCTTGCCAAACTTTTTGGGCTTCCATCCGTACAGGTCTTGGAGCCGCATCCCGAGGTGATCTCTGGAGGTGGCTTTGAACGTGATGCGCTGGATGGGCGTATATGGGGCGTCCGGGGAGTAACGCTCCACAGGTGGGCCAACGTAAGGGGCCAGCTCTTTCCCCGTCTTCTCAGAGAACCTCCTGATAGTCACATCAGGCAAATCGGTACGCTTGACCGCACGAGCGGCCTTAGGGGTGACCACCTCGCTTGGTTGCCACCAACTGCCGAAGGTGTCTTCTAGTTCGCGGTAAATCTTAGCCCGAGTGTTCTCCAGCTCGGCTTCTTGCTTGCGGGCCTTGGCCACATCGAAGCGGACCCCAAAGCTCTCCTGCTCGGCGATGATTGCAGCGGCCTCATGCTCGTACTCGATGACGAACTCAGGCCAAACGAGGTCTGCCTTTTCGGACTCCACCCAGCCTAACCGCTTCTCGATGAGCTTGAAGAGCTTCACCATTGGGCGGTTGTCCTGCATCATGTAGCGGGCCATCCACGGGTTCCACTCCTCCCATCGCCGGTCAAAGCGCTCATCGCCCTTCTTGGCGGGCCTGTCGCTTGGCTCGGGGTACTTGGTGCGGTCACCGTCGTACTCGTCCTTGAGGTCACCCAGTCGGTAACCCCAAGCTTTCAGGGAGTGGGACTTGAGGAGCTGCATTGGCATGCGGCCAGCCCGAGCGCGTACCAGATCGGGACCCAGAAGCACATCATACGGCCAGACCAGCTTGGCCATCACAAAGGTGTCCCAAGACTTCTTGGGTCTCTTCCACCACGGGTAAAACCGCTCGATGGCGCGATAGTCGAAGTCGATGCCGTTATGGAAGATCAGGAGGGATGCCTCTTCGGCAAACCTCACGCCATCCTCTACGGAGATGCTGCTGGGATCGGCCAGAAGCTTCCGTGTGTTCACGTCATCGGGGTAGACCTCCCACATGGGGTGATCAAACGGGACGGCAGGGCCGAAGTAAAACTCCTCAGCCGTGTCCATGTCCTGATACCCGATGCAGTGCACCGTGGTCATTGCCCCGATGCCACCTTGGGCACGGAGCAGACCGTTGGACTCAATGTCTCCGCCTAAGCGCCGGTCAATGCCGGAGGGTCTTGTCAAAGGCCGTGCCTCTGCTCGACGCGGCGGAAGAAGCGCTTGGTGCTGGCAGGCCCCCAGTAGCGAACCTTGTGGCTGCACTCGGGGCATTCCACGAAACGGTCACCCCCACGCCACTCGTGCACGGTGCTATTCCAGTAGTGGTTCTGAAGGAGGACCGCATCGCCGGGCGTGAAGGCCTCGTCACACTTGGTGCACACAAAGGCAGGCGAACCGCCAGCGGTAAGCATGGACGATGTGGCGGGCATGTTGATAGCTATCGCATTCATTGGTGCGGTCCTTCTTTGGTTAGCTTTCGGGGGGTCTCGTGTTGTCCACGATGGTCTTCAACTGCTTGCGCCGGATGGCCGCGCTAATGGCGTTCTCCAGTCGGCAGAGGTAGGCGATGATCAACTCAGCACCGGGGACAGGCTTGAGCTTGCGAGCCTCATCTAGGATGGCGTTCTCTTTCCACTCACGGAGCGACATGAAGTCCACGCCGTAGGAGCGGAGGGCGGAGTAGCCCTTAAGAAGTACTTGACTAAACATCTGCGCCGTCATGATGCGAGCACGGAGGTCTGCAATGTCTTCCTTTACGTAATCAGTCTCGTCTCTGAGCACCTATATTCCTTGGTCACGGTAAAATTCGCCGTGATGCTTTCGGAGATACTCCTCAACTACGTGGCTCGCCTCTTCCTCAGTCTCAAAATATCCGAGATGCTTAGACGTTCTGTTGAGCTTTACGCTCGCCCTATAAGGCTTAACCTTGTTGCGGGACTTCCAGACGCCGCGAGGGCTTGAGCCATCCGTCTTGACCTTGTTCCGGTTGTTGTCTTGGTGCGTGGCCGGACGAAGGTTTGTTAGGGAGTTGTCTGCGCGGTTGTTGTTTCGGTGGTCTACGCAATCTGGTAGCCAGCCGTGATGGAGGAGGAACTTCAGACGGTGCAGAGAGACCGCCCGCCTGATGCCCTTGTGTGTGAAGCTCACCCGGATGTATCCGTCAGGGGCGGGGGCCTTCAGCTCTAGGGGCCGCACGGGCCGTGCCTTGCGAAAGGTTTGCCCAGCTTCGACAAAGAACTGGTCTACCCAGCTAGTGTCTTCTTCCACTCAGTAATCCACGGGGCTGAAGCCCATGGGTGATGCGTGCCCAGAGTCGTGGCCCTCGGGCTTTCCAATGGGCGGGAATGGGATAGGTGAAGGCACTAGCCTGCCGTCTTCCCCGTAGTAGAGAACGTCAGCTAGGCCGGACTTGCCGGTGCGTCGGATGGGCTTGATGATGCGGCTTTGGGTTACCCGCCAGCCATCTCCGGCAGCTTGGTTGTTCCGCTCCCAGCCGATGACGGCAGTGGCAAAGTTAGCGAGACCCCCAGAAGAGCGGAGCTCATTGAGGGACGTTGGGGCACCTTCCTCGTGGGGGACACCTGAGGTCCGCTTGAGGTGGTGCGAAATGATAATCGCAATGTCCAGCTCCTTGGCCAGCTTTGCGAATTCCTTGGCGGCATAGTCCAGTGTGCGCCGCTCGTCTGCCGTGAGGTCAATGCCTGCCGCCACAAACGAGATGGGGTCCAGGAAGATGACCCTACAGTCCAGCGCTTTGGCACAGTAGCGGACGTAGCCAATGATGGCTTCCATCTGCCATTCCGCCGTCTGGGGGTCGAAGAGCTCCACGAGGCCCGGCCCAAAGACCACCTCATGAACCTTCGCCATGTAGGCGTTGTAGGCTTCGATGGCCTTCACATCCTCGGGGTCTGGCAACTCCTTAAGCTGGAGCCGCTCGCCTGCCGCAATGGACATGAGCCCGAACTTGGCGTCCTTGATGGTGTCCTCAAAGCTGAGCACAGCGATCTTCACGCCCTGCTGCACGAGGTCATACTGTGCTTCTCGGAGAGCGGTGGACTTGCCTACGCCCGTGCCTGCCACCTGATAGATGACCTCACCGGGGAAGATACCGCCTGTCATCTCCTGAAGCTTTGCCATCATGGGTGGCCACTTCCAGGAGACTACCTTCTCAGTCGGGGCGAACACGTCAGACGGATTGTCTTTCGCATTGACGATACCCCGAGGACGCCACTTAGCCGCCCCGTAGATGACCGTCTTGATATCGCCGGGGGCATCGGCCTGGAGCATATCCGAGGCGTCCTTACAGGGCTTGCCCTTAAGCTGCCCCGTGGCCTTGGCGATGCGGACCTTGCCCACCTTGAAGAGCTTGGCGCATTCCTCTGCGGCCTCCACTCCGGGGGCATCGTTGTCAAACCAGAGGACGATATCCTCAAAGCGGTCCAGCCAGAGGTAGTTGGCCTTGAGGTTTGCCGCTGCGTTCCCGGCCCCGGAGTTGATCGACACCACGGCTACCTTGAAGTCCGTCACCTGGGCCACACTCAGTGCGTCAAGCTCGCCTTCGCAGATGATCACCTGCCGGTCGTACCTGTCGCCAAACACGTGGCGTCCAAAGAGCTGGGCCTTGCCGATGCTCTCCCCGCCTGTGGCCTTGAGGAATGTGAACTCCTTGTTGGGGAGCCTGAGCTTCTGCCCGGCTGGCTGGCCATCGGGATTGAAGTAGGGGTAGACCTGTACGCGCTGGCCACTGAAGCCTGCCGTAAAGACCCCAAAGCGCCGGAGGGTGTCCAAGTCAATGCGCCGGGACTTCAGGCCATCCGCTGGGAATGACGATTGGTCCGGCTTGAGCAGCTCAGCGTGGGAGGCAGAGGAGGAGTTGCTGGAAGAAGAGCTCACCTCGCCATCCGGGGGTGTGCGCTTGTCGCAGCCAGCGGTGTAGCAGTGTGCATGCCCATCCGCATAGGTCACCCAATTGTCCGCTGATCGGCCACATGGGCAAGGTCCTTTCGAGATAACGCGGTCGTTTCCTTCCGCTCTGGTGGTCACTTCAGGGTTCCTTTCTGGAGACCCCCACGCATGTCCCGCACGGCACCCATGACGATTGACGGGTAGGTGAGCGCGTAGCCCGTCCCCGCTATGAGGTCGTCCATGGTGATGAGGTCTTTGTGCGGATGCGTGAGGGCGGGCAGCTCGTTAATCAGCCGTTTGGTGATGTGGTCAAAGAGCTGATCTGAGATGAGAGGATCATCCTCAACGTAGTAGGCGTAGCAGGCCATCAAGTAGTGGGGCACCAAGGTGTCCGCGCTGGCTCCGATGATGCGCTCCACATACAGGTCTGCTGTCTTGGGCTTCCGCCTCAACGATAGCGATAGGCGCTGAGCAGGAAGACCACCGCGTAGATGAGCACAACGGCCACGGCACCCAGCCAGAACGGGGCGAGGACCCAGAGCCAGCTCCAGGCGATCACGTTGGTGAGCTTGAGGGCGATGAAGAGGATACCCAGAAGCATGGGCAAGCTGATCTGCATTATGGCTGTTCCTTATCGAGTGTCCAAGCGGGCTGTGCCGCGTCTTGGTCCAGGTCGTACTTCTTGAAGGACCGGCCATCGTGGCCTTGGTCCATTCGGTCCTTGATGATGAAGCCCAAACGGCGGAGCTCCGTGATACGGCGGGAGAGCGAGCCCACCTGGAGGACCGTCATGGCCACCACGTTGGTGAGCGTAGAGCCCGGCTCCATGTACTGGATGATGCGGGCCTGCTGAGGGGTGAGCTTCAGGGGCTCAACGGAATTGAACATCGGAGGTCTTCCATGTTGATGGCCGGGCACGGGTGGTGCTCATGGCGGGATTTGTAGCGGGGCATCTCGGTGTGGCCTCGGAGGCGGATGCCGGGGTAGTGGGCCTCAAGGTAGGACATGAGGGCACGCACTTGGTCCCTCTGGGCAGGCGTGAAGGTGTCCACGTGGACTTCCTCCAGCTCACCCTCCTCGTTCTCCTGCACCCCAAGCCCGCCGATCAGGCAGACCCCCACGGAGACCTCATTGTAGCCCCGGCAGTGGGAGCCTTGGGTCTCCATGGGGCGGCAGCTCACCAGCTCCCCGTTCTCGAAGATCACAAAGTGATAGCCGATGGAGAGGAGGCCCTTCTCCCGGCCATGGACCTGAAGCCATTGCAGCACGGAGGACTTGCCGGGGAGCGTGTGGCTGGCGTGGAGGATACACCAGCGGGTCTCAGCCCGAGGTCGGTACTTGAGGAAGCTCAAAGGATGACCGTGAGGAGGACCATAAGAAGCAGAAGCACCACGACACCCAAGACGATCCCATCAGGGGACCTCAAGGTGATCTGGCGCGGTGCCTCTACCGGCTGTTCAACACGTCGCACTTCTGGTAATGTCGATCCAACTCTACCACCCATGCGGACGATGACGGGTCTTTCCTCCCGGCTTCCTCCAGTGCTGTGACTACCTGCTCCGTTGGCGGGGCGAGAGGTGGGCACAGGTACTTTACTTGGGGGGTTGACGTGCAGCTTGTGAGCGTGAGGAACAGGGCGGTGACCAAGGCGGGCAATCGGAGTTGGCTCACTGCAACTACTCCTTGGTTGCCCGTTTGCGGAGATTGGTGATAGCAACGTCAAAATCAGGGCGCTTGCCATCAATTTTTTGGAACTCAGCATTGACCTTCTGCGTTTCACGGTTGAGTGAAGTGGAGGCTGCTTGCACCCCGGAGGAGCGCCCTTTGCTAAAAGCGTATAGCAGCGCGATGAGCAGACCCCCGGCCAAGGCTAGGTAGGTCTGGACTTTGGAGAAGAGCCAAGACATTAGGGAATGACCTTCCACAGGAGGAGCGCCCCGATGACAAACAGGAAGACGATACTCAAGGATGGACTCCTTTAAGACACATAGCCCGTTCGATGGAGCGGCGTTTGACGAGGCCGGGGAGCACCCTGCCCCCAGCTCGGGTGAACTTAGGGAATTCTTCACAGGCTCCCTTGATATTGCCATTGGCGAGAAGCCGGAACATCGTGCTCTTGCACATGGCTCCCGTGCCCACATTGTAGGAGACAGAGAGGACACTAGCTTGAACGGGGACAGGAAGATTGGCGTAATTCGGGAGGCAGCTAAGGACGCTCTTCTCAAACGAATTAACGCGGGCATCAAGGATCGATCGGCAATCGTCAATCGTGTAGGTGCGTCCGGCTACAGCTCCAGCGGTCTCGCCGAAGCAGTATGTGAGGATGCCGATGGGGTCTCGATACGTGCGGAGGGATAACCCCTCGCTTGGCATGATGAGTGATGTGATAGCTAGCGCCACGGCAGCCGAGATGGTCACCGGGGCGGAAGCCTTTTTGAAGAAGCCGAACATTCTGTTGTGGCTATCCTTGTAGGTTCTCCTGGGCGATGAAGCGAGCCACGAACGAGGCGGCTACCATCAAGCCCGACAAGACCCCAAACACTGGGGCCGACACCGGGAGCACGCCCTGAAGGAAGGGCATTGCGGTTTCCAGGACGATGAAGATGAAGGCGAGCACCATGAAGCGGACGCTCCAAGCCTTCTTGAAGATTTCAAAAGCGTCGTGCTTGAGCTTTAGGGGCATTTGCCTCCGGGGAGTGTGACCCACCATGTGATGCATGGCAGGAAATTGACACACAGTCGTTTGTTGTAGGGGGACCAATGAGCCCCCACCCAGAAGCTCCCGATGCGGAACAGCAAGCCGGTCTTCATGCCTTGGCCTTCCGCTTCAGAGGCCCGAGGGACGGGGCAAACTGGATGACTTCTCGGGGGTCTCGGGCTGGACCCTCCTCGTGAAACCACCCTTCAGGGATGAGCTTGTCGGCAAACTTGAAGCCGTACTTGCGGCACCAGTCAGCCAGGGTGGTCTTGCTTCCCTTGGTGATAGGCGCTGCGCTCCGCGAGAAGACGAACCGAATGTCTAGCTCCGGGTGCTGGCCCTTGATGAGGAGATGCTTGGCGCGGTCTTGCGCATCGAATATCCCCTTGCCCTCAATGATGATGCCGTTGTCCAGCAGGAAGTCAGGCGTGTACTTGTGCAGGCTCTCCGGGATGACATAGGGGACCTTGAAGGTTTCGAAGAGGATCGGCTGGCCGTGGGCCTTGATCTGCTCTCCAAGTTTTCCTTCAAGGCCGGACCTATAGCCATACTGAAGACCCCGCGCCTCCGCCCTTGCTGCTCTGCTTGGAGGTGTGCGTGAGGGTGCTGGCATTAAGCCACCAGCTTGTACATGTTGATAGCTACTTCCTCCATCTGGGTCTGCGTGAGGTTACCGTTTGCCTTGGAGGCGAAGGCCACACGGGTCCCCTTGAAGCCGTAGGTGCCGAAGCTGAAGGACTGCAAGCGGTCGTCCGCATTGCCATCCGCTACGCCTGCATTGTTGTTCGCTGCCACAGACCCATCAAAGTGGGCGAGTGGACCGGGGCCAGTCGAGATGTAGGACGTATTCTTCCCTTGGAGGCGCTTCGGCTTGTTGACCGCGTAGCCATCCGCCGAGTTGTAGCCTGCCGGTGCCTGGAAGTTGACTTGGTGCAGCAGGAGGCAGTCATGGCGGTAGATCGCGCTGGTGTTCTCAGCCACAGGCCGGACCACCGGAGCATCCAGCTTGTAGGATGTCGTGGTGGTCTGCTCCCACCAAGCCTGCGTGAGGGTGAAAGAGCCCGCGTCTGGGTCGTTGATGGCCCCTGTGGTGGAGCTGAAGGAGAGGCCGGAGGGGAGAGACCCCGAGAGCGAGAAGCTCTTTGTGCCGGAGCCGCCAGACACCGTGGGAGCCCAGCTATACGGAACGCCAACAACGCCAGAGCTTGGTGAGCCCGCGATGCTTACAGGCGTTGGGCCTCCACCACCCGAGCCCGGCCCGAGGTTAGACGAGGCTTGGCCACCACCGGGGAAAACCGTATGCCCTGCCCCCACGATATTACCCTTCCAGCCGAATGGGCCGTCCCAGAGAGGCATCATTCCGACACCTCCTTGGTGGCCTTGCGCTTGGCCGGAGCCTTGGGGGTCTTCACTTCAGGCGCGGCTACAGGCTCATCGTGCCGCACGCTGGACTGCTCGGTGAGCCGGATGGGGGCCATGGAGATGCCCCCTCCTGTCAGCGGATCGTAGTTCGCCATCAGACGATATCCGAGAGGCGGGCGTAGCCGTTGGCCGATGCCCACTTGCCGGAGACCTCCCCGACGTAGCCGAAGGGCAGCTCATAGTAGCCCCCTGCCGCAATCATGGCGTTGACGTTCCCGGCTGTGAGCTCGCTGGGTGGCCCAAAGCGGATCGCAAGGACTGCCGCGGAGTCGTTCCAGATGGTCCGGCCAAGGATCGGGCTCATGGGTGGGGCATCGGGGAAGAGCTGGATGGCGCTGGCGCTTGCGGCTTTCTCAGTGTAGGGCGCTGCGTGCGCCTGGACTGGGAGGGTCCGCATGCTTAGTAGTCCGCATCATCGCTGGAGGGCGTGTTGTCGCGGGCCTCAGAGTTGTCCTCGTAGCCTGCCACACCGTCATCCACGTAGCCGTCCACAGCGCCGAAGCCACCACCGGAACCACCACGCTCACGCAGCTTGCGGACCTGGATGCCCATGAAGTCCAGCCGAACGCCGTACTTCTTGGGGGTGGACGGTGCCATGATGGGGCGGGTGGAGAAACGGACACGCAGCTCAGAGCCGGAGGTTACCAGCTTGTTGAACTCCTTGCCTGCCGCGTCGTAGATGCCCATCTTGATCGTCTTGAAGGTGCCGTCCTTCAGCTTGATCTTCTCGTTCTGCCGGAAGTGGAAGATGATTTCGCCGGTCTTGTCACCGTTGTCGTCCTCAACCTCCTCGTAGGGGTAGTAGACGCCAAGCTCACGCTGGTCCTTCGGCTTCATCTTGGCGAACTGATCGGTTTCCTTGAAGGCCTCATGGGCAGCTTCCGCCCGTTCGTCCACCAGACCCTTCAGCTCAAGGGCTTCCTCACCGAAGAGCGAGAGGTCCACCTTGAAGGTAGGCGCGGACTCAAACTTGCCGGGAACGCCCCGGTCAGCCTTGTTGACGTGCAGGTACTTGCCGACGCCAAACGGGCTATCCTGATATTGATTTGCCATGTGCTGTGAAATCCTTTCGTCATAGCGGTGGCTGTTTAGAAATACCCAGCGGTTGGCACTGGGTACGGTAAGCAGTCAGTGGATGAAGTGCTGCACGAGGGCTGTCAGTACGGCCCCCACGAGGAAGCCTCCCACGAAAGACCCCACGAGAATGCGGAGAAACTCCATCACGCAGCGCCCAGCCGGTGGAACCGAGAGGCCGAGAAGTCCAGCTTGCCAGCGGCGAGTTGCCGGGCATTGCGTTCCTGCTGGCCCTTGCTGCTGAAGGGGTACTCCACGCCAGTCTTCTTGCGGCGGGAAGAGGCCTTCATGCCTGCATCCAGCTTTGCCCGGTAGCCCCGCTTGAGGATGGGCATGGAGGCGAGAGTGTCAGACAGAGACCCCACCTGCCCGATGAAGCCAGAGAGGAGGGCAGCAGACGTAGCGAGGACGGCACCAAGGCCGAGACGATTGTACTTCATGAGATTGTGCTCCGATCAGTAGAAGGTTGTCTGCTCGCCCATGATGCGGATGCCGCAATAGTCACGGAGAGCCTGAAGGTTGTTGCCTGTACGCACGTCACCGTCCGTTCGCTCACGGAGGACCATCATGCCCATCCGGTAGAGCTCCTCGGGGTCCAGACCACAGCGCTTGGCCATGGCGGAAAACAGGACGGCCACCCCGAGGACCTGGGTCTCAGTGCGGGGAAGGTCCTGAAGCTGAAACAGGGCGAGGTGCGCGGCGTCGGCGGCTTCGCTTCGGGGCACCATTGTCAGCCGGAGTTTGTCCAGCGGGTGCGGCGTGAGGTAGCTGTCCGGCAGGCCGGTTTCGTGGCTTGTGCTTGCCATGGCGCGGTTTGTCCTTCTTGGAGGGAGTGGTCTCGGTGGCGATGCCGTAGGCGGCACACAGGTGGTGGCCGATCTGGCTCTTGTCGCGGCGGCTTGCCTTCGAAAGGTCAAGCGTAAGGGGCGGAGCACCACCGGGGATGCCCACCATGTGGAGGTCACAGTGGGCAGCGCCCATTCGTATGATCGTCTTAAGGGGTTGGCTCATGGGCTGAAGCTCCTTGCTGTGGCATGGTGGGGAAACATGAAGGAGGGCCGAGGGGCGCTCCTTTATCGTGACAGCGGGAATTAGCCGAAAGCCTAGAAATGCTGGGTTTTAGAGAACCTTGAGCATGGGAGCACCTCCGGGGTTTGGGGCCTGGAAAGCAAGAAGCCCGCCTTGTGGGGCGAGCTCCTTTATCGTGACGGCGGGAATTAGGGTTGGGGCGCTTAGTGGAAGAAGTAGGGGGAGTCCAGCACACCTCGCAAATCTAGGCTCCCTATCGAGAGTGCAGGCGGTAGGGCTCGCTCCAGCCGCTCATAAGCCTCGTGCACATCAGTGCCTTTGGAGTGCATTAAGTAGGGGATCATCACCTCATGCACTGCTTCACGAAAGTTAGCCAGCACGTCAACTTCATGGGTCATCACAAATGCAAGGCGGGCATTCCGGGCAAGCACGTCCATGTTAGCCATGTGCGTCCCATACGCATCATGAACCCCAGAGATTGCACGTATGCCATCCTCCAGACAGAGGTTTACGCAGTCTGTAAATGCGGAGGCATCCAAGGAGTGCGTGAAGTTAGGAGCGATGCCCCTTAGCTGATCTTGCACGCTTAGGTCTGCCGTGCGCTCGCCCAGCGACACGTCGCAGCGTTGACCATCCAGAAACAGGTCTACCCGTTTGCTCACCATAGTGCCGTAGAAGTGGCGGACGACAAAGCCACAGGGGGTTGTCCAGAAAATCGGTTGGTTCGATTCGCACGCTATTCGAGCCGAGTCCTGTAGCCACGTCATGACGGTGGACGCGGCCTTGATCTTCTCCTTAACGATGTCCCACAACAGGTTGACCACCAAGCTGACTCTGCTCGAACGGGCCTCCCGCTCAGCATCAGACAGATTATCTCCAGCCGGATCGTGCTTGTTAAGCCACGCACGTGTGTAGTCGAAGAAGCTCTGCCGCGTGCCGCCGTATGGCAATACCATCACCTGCCTCTTTGTCAGGGACCGGGGCATATCTCGCCCACAGAACTCAAGCCACCATGCGGCCACCTGTGCGTGTTCTCCGCCTGCCTGCTCAATAGCCTCAAGCTCGACTTGTAGGGCATCAGCGATGAACTTGTAGATGTCACGCGGCTTTTCGCCGGGGGTCAGGTTAACGTACTCACCGGCCACTTCATCGCGGATAATCGCGGAGAGGTGCTGGATGCCGTTGCACGTTCCATCCACCATGCCCGGCAAAGAGCTATAGAACTTCTCGCCCCGCTCGTTGGCTTCTCGGTAGGCGTTCCACTCGAAAATGCATGCGAGTACCTGCCATGGCTTGTCGGCTGTGAACCACTCTTTATTGGTATAAGGGTCCTTTGCAATCTGACGCAGCATGGCGTCATTCTCATAGACCCACTTCACCCGCTCCTCAAAGCTCCACTTGTCGTTGCCCCAGTTGGATGCAAGGCACACCGCAAGCCACCACACACCCCGCTCTGTAAGCTCAGCTTCGGTAGCGTATGTCAGCAGGCCCCGCGCAAGGTCTGTGCCCTGAGGCTGTAAGTAGGAAGGCATCGGGTAGTACCGCCCCCGAAAATCAACGGTGTGAGGGAAGTAGATAGCCTCATAGTCAGCAAACGCTGTTGCCAGCCGCAAGGTGGCCGAGGCCCCAATCGCCCTCGCTGCCCGCTTCGCGTTGAAGGCATGCACTGGGCTAGCCTTTCGCTTCCACTCAAAGATTTCTTGCGCGGTCTCTTCATCAGGGGCAGACCTATCGTTCCTGCCTTTCCCCCGGTTTGTCTCGCGATGCTGCATCATGCGGGGCGTACGGGGTGGCAGGGGCCTTTCGTCAAGCTCCGGGAGGTAAGCCTCATCTCTCGCCCAGCGAAGCTCAGTCCATACCTTTGAGAACACGTCGAGCACGGGCCTGTTGATGCGGTAAGCGGTGTCTTGCAGGGCATTCACAGCGGCGTATACACGTGGCATGTCGATAGCGTCATACTCATCAGACGCCAAGACCTTCTGTGAGCCCGTGGAGGCCTTAAAGCGGATTAGGTAGCGCGGCTTCACGTAGGGCGTCCAGTACCCGCCATTCTTGTTGTCGGTCCAGGGGCGGGGTGGCATGACGCATGGGTGGTAGTCGGGCATGCTTACCTCAGCGTGATCTAAGGCCTTCGTGAGCCAATCGGTAAGGCCCGCTTTTGGAACCAGCAGAAGCCGAGGACCCTTTTTGCTGCCCTTCCGGTAGACGTGGTTGGGATCAGGGATTAGCTCAAACCATCCCGTCTGGCGCACAACGGCGTCCATCACTTCCCATCCTACACGGAAAATCTGGTCCTGCGTCCAGTCATCCCACGAGACCTGTTCAAAGGTGCCATCCGTAAGGTGGTGGTTGAAGCGGTTCACGTTGGTGCGGCGCTGGTGGACACCTGTGCTCTTCTCGCGGCGGAATTGGGCCTGTTGAGCCTTCCATAGCGCTTTGTCGTCCTTTGAGCCGTTCGCCCAAGCCCGCACCCTTAGCTCATACTCAATTGTCCGGCCTATCTCCACGGCGATGTTTTGCACCGTGTTTTTTGGCACGTCGCTCTGATAGTGGCCAATCCAATTAAGAATTTGCCGGATGCCCACCAGAGCGGCCATGTAGGGGTCAATGGTCCTCATTAGTGGGAGGATGGCGGGCTTCACTCCACGCTTCCGGTCCCACACCTTGCACCATTCCTTAATGTTTTCCGCAATGCCCGGCACCCAGTCGGTCATCAAGCCACGGACAGGCGCTATGTCTGTCATCGTGCCACGTGCCGATGCCACAACAACCTGATCACGTAGTCTGTCCGCACCCCGGCGCATCATGCCCTCTTCCAAGCGGAGCTGTTCCTCCCACATGGGGTGGCTTTGCGGATTATCGCCATGCTGCCAGTTCTCATTGATTCCAATCGTCTCGTAGTCGTCGTTGTGGCGTTCCAATATGGCTGTCCGTTCGTCCCTGCTTGTCATTACCATTCCTCGTCCCGAACTCAGTAGGGATATAGTCCTACATTTTTATAGGAAAGCAATCTTACTTGTTCTCTTTATGTTCCACTTTTCCACAGAGAACTGCATGCGGTTGGGGAAAGGCGCTAGCCGCGCCGCTCCCCGTATCTGGCACCCAGTGGGCTCGGTGCCCTACTTGTTGGTCTTTTCCGCCTTCATGATCCAGATGGAGACCCCCTCCTCTGGAAAGTCAGTCTGCTTGCCGTCCCTAGGGATTATCAGGAGGGTTAGCTGCTCCTGGGCTTCCTTGGACTGAAGCTTCAGCCACTTGTTCCACTGCGCTCTGATCTTCTGGCGCATGTACTTCACGTCAACCTGCTCGGGCTTCTCCGAGCGTCCCACAAAGAAGGACTTCGGGACAAACTTGTGGGGCTTCTTCCCCTCAAGCGCGAGTGGCAAGGCTGGCGTGAAGAGCTTGGGTGCAAAGGGCATTTCGAAGCGGCGGGGTGCCCGAGTGGGGCCTTCCGGTGGTGCAACACTGACATCGAAGTCTTCCGTAAACTCCCATGCAGTCTGCTTGCTGTCTGTTTTGGCCATGAAGCTCTTTCCTAGTGCTGTTCTGAGGTGATGGGTGTCTTCTTCACCAAGGTTAGACCTGTAGTACGATCTCTCCTTACCTCATGGCGTACCACGCACCCGGCTTCTACGTCAACGCTCACAAACACCTTCAGCAGCTCCATGCTATCGAAGTTGCTGTTTCGTATCGTATATTTTTTAGTGATACCCAGTCGTGTCAACATTTGATTCTGCCTACCTAATTGTTGACACCGATTATAACCAGCGAAATGTCAACATTTCTATCCATCCTACGATTCACCTGTCTGCTTAATGTCAACATTACCTATCCCCCGTGTGTGTCAACATTTCTGTCAGACATGTGTCAACACTTCCTGTCTCCGAAATGTCAACACTTAGGTGTCTATGGTGGTGTTCATCAAGCTATTCACTCTAAGCTTAACGAGCTTGGAGCATTAATCTAGAGGCAGAAATGTCCCCTTGAGACCTACGCAGTTTGTGTACGGTGAAAACTTTACACTGCCCGCTTGATTTGCAATAAAAACAACATCATAGGGACCACGGGTTGGTGTCCTCTTCTGGGCACCAAATTCCCGTTTCAGACTGTTTTTGCAGTCCGGAAACATTTGTAAAAGAGCCCGGTTCGTCCGGGCTCTTTTGCGTTTGGGAGGCTGGTGGGTCAAAGCTCCCGTCACCCTGCCATCAGGCCAGGTTGAACCTCTGGTGCGCGCGGATGGTCGTTTCTGGCTTCGGTTCTTGCTGCCAGTGCGTCCAGGGCCTGGTAGCCGCGCTTGAAGCGGCCGAAGCCGCTGGCGAGGTTGATGTGGCCGGCGTTGCCCATGTCGAGATAGTCTGCACCCCAGAGGCCGGCAAAGCTGCGGGCGCGGTCTTCCTGCATGTAGGTATCGTTGCGGCTGCCGAGCACCACGGCGGGAAAGGGCAGCCGTTCCACCGGCATGTCGCCGAAATGGATGAGGTCCGGATGAAGCAGGCCGGTTACGTCCAGATCGCAGGGGGCGACCAGCAGCGCGCCGCGGATTCTTGATGCCGCCGGGCTTTCCGCCATCCGCGCGGTCAGCACGCTGCCGAGACTGTGGGCGACCAGATAGGCACCATCGGTCTCCAGCAATGCCGCTTCCAGCGTCGCGCGCCAGGCGTCGAGGCGCGGGCGGAACCAGTCCTGCTGCGCGATCATCCGGGCATGCGGGCGTTCTTCCGCCCAGATATGCTGCCAGTGGCCTTCCGGCGAACCGGCAAAGCCGGGGACAAGCAGGGTTGGTGTCGGATCGCAGAGCGGCATGGCGGGGCTCCTCAGGCGCGGGTCGTGGCTTGAAAACGGAAGTGCGTGCCCATTGTCTCTCCAGACCTTCTGGCCGGAAAGGGTGGGTTGTTTAAATTCTACTAAATCCGTAGAAATTGCTTCCGCCATCTGGCCGGTGGAGGAGCAGAGATGGATACATCCCTGCCGCTCCTGCTTTTCCCGTTAATTTTCAGGGGCTCCGGGCATCAGCCTGTTGCGCCGGCTTTTCGGATGCAGCGTCTTGCCGAGGATGCCGTCGTCGCGGCCGATGACATGGGCGCTTGAGCCGACGATCAGCGGATCGGGCTCGCAGACATGTTTCGGCACGGTCTGCGAATAGGGCAGCGATGACAGGAAATGCCGCATGCAGTTCAGCCGCGCCCGCTTCTTGTCATCGGACTTGATGATGGTCCAGGGCGAATCCGCCGTATCGGTAAAGAAGAACATCGCCTCCTTTGCCTCGGTATAATCGTCCCATTTGCCGAGCGAGGCCTTGTCGATCGGCGAGAGCTTCCACTGTTTCAACGGATCGGTCTCGCGCGCCGCAAAGCGGGCGGCCTGCTCTTCTCGGGTGACGGAGAACCAGTACTTGAACAGCCGGATGCCGGAGCGCACCATCATCCTCTCGAGATCCGGGCATTCGCGCATGAATTCGAGATAATCGCCGGGCGTGCAGAAGCCCATCACCCGTTCGACGCCCGCGCGGTTATACCAGGAGCGGTCGAAGAAGACGATTTCGCCCGCCGCCGGGAGATGTTCGAGATAGCGCTGGAAATACCACTGGCTTCTCTCCCTGTCGGTCGGCTTTTCCAGCGCCACCACCTTGGCGCCGCGCGGGTTCAGGTGTTCCATGAAACGCTTGATCGTGCCGCCCTTGCCCGCCGCATCCCGGCCCTCGAACAGCACCACCACCTTCTGGCCGGTCTCCTTGATCCAGGTCTTATACCAAGGATCACTGATGGGAACCCATTCGACCGGATCGATTTTGGCTTGCGGCCAGGAGAAAACCGCAGTCGGACCTACTGGTCCGGCGAGGATTTTCGACGCCGTCCGCAAGTCAAAAGCGACCGGCCCTCCGGGTGGCGTGGAATTCGGCCACCGGAGGGCGTCGAAATCCTCGGTCGATGCTCAAAGCATCGACCTGCGGTATTCTCCTACCCGGTATCCGTTTCCACGCCATCGAATGGGTTCCCATCAGTGATCCTTGGTATCAGCCTTCAGCAGTTCCACCTGCAATTCTGCGATCTGCTGCATGTAGAGCCGGTTGGAAAGCCGGGTCTTGTAGGGATAGGCCCCGGTTTCAAATGTGTGGCGGATCGCCTCCGGATCGCGGCGCAGCGATCTGAGATCGAGATGGAAGGAGGATGGCGGCATCCCGGGCGGCAGGACCGGGGCGCCGGTGTCCTGCAAGGCCTGCGGCTCCTGCGCCGCAGCGGATGGGTCCGCTTCGATGTCCGTCAGTCTGGATGTGTCCGGCATGGCATTTTCCTCCACCTGCTGTTGCCCGATGGGGAAATCTGCGCCTGCCACGGCCCGGCAGCCTTGATCTGGCGCAAGTGCAATGCCGCAAACCGTCAGGCGGCCATTGAACGGTCTGCCCTGGCAAGCGCCCGCTTGAGGGCCTTAAGACACAGGGGATCGATGGCGGTGCCGGACACGTCGTCCATGATGGCCAGCGCCTTGCTGACCGGCATGGCGGCGCGGTAGGGCCGGTCGGCGGTCAGGGCGTCGAAATGGTCGGCAGCGGTGATGATCCGTGTCTCGAAACTGATCTCGTCGCCGGCAAGACCCCGGGGATAGCCCTTGCCATCCAGCCTTTCGTGATGCGCGCCGCCGATCCGGGCGATCTCGCTGAAGGCTGCGATGCGGTTCAGGATGTCCTCGCTGAAGGTCGCATGCCGTTTCATCGCCTCCCATTCCTCGCCTTCGAGCCTGCCGGGCTTGTCGAGGATGGAATTGCTGACGCCGAGCTTGCCGATATCGTGCAGCAGGGCGGCGCGCCGGATCCAGCGGCGGTCGGCATCACTGAGGCCAAGTTCCTCGGCGATCAGATCGGCAAACAGGCTGACGCGGTCGCAATGGCCGCTGGTATAGGGACTCTTGGAATCCACCACCTCGCCGAAGGCCGCCGCGATATCGTCGAGATAATCATCGTCGAGAACCTCTGAGGCGCGCGCGGCGGGGGCAAAGGACAGGATATAACGGGGCAGATCCGGGCGCTCCAGCGTCGACCAGAAATCATCCGCCCGCGACAGAATCCCGAAGGCCGAGACCAGAGCGGGATCAAACCAGCTTCCCGAGCGGGCGCGCGCTTCGGCAAGTGCCGCCGCCCTCCCCGATGTCTGGTGGAAGACGTCGATGACCTGTGCCAGCAGTGCGATCCTTGAAAAGAGCGGAATGGCGTGACCGGCAAGGCCGACCGGCTTGCCATGACCGTTCCAGTGTTCGTCGAGGCTCTGGATGCCCGCTGTCACATCGCTGGAAAAGCGCAGTTTGCGCGCAATCTCCGCGCCACGCTGGCAACGGGTCTCGATCAGTTCGCGGGCGATTTCACCGCCATTCTGCAGGATGTTGATGATGGCGCGAAACCGGTCTGCCATGGGTGCCTTGAGGCCGGTATGGCTGAGCACGAAGCGCAAGACCTGCGGCAGGCTGTCGCCGACGGTCTTGAAGTCGCCCTTGAAGCTCAGGTCGTTGGTCAGATAGAGCTCGCAGATCCGGGCCGCATTGCTGCTGCAGCCGAGATCCTTCAGCAACAGCATGAAGAACAGGTCATGGAGTTCCGCCTCGCCGAGCCCCATGGCGATGCCGATCTGCGTGCCGATCCAGCAGCACCGGGCACAATGGCCCTGCGGCTGGCCCTCGGTCATGTCGAGCGCGTGGCTGAGCGCCGCCATCAGTTCCGCAAGGCCGATCTTGTCCGCCTGTGGCCATTCCACCATGCGCATGCATCTTCTCCGATCAAAAGGCAGCCGGGGATCGAGAATGCGGATATTGATTTAAGAAATCATGTCAGGCGGGATCGTACTATTTGATATCGAGCGGGTTCCACTGACTGCTTCTCGGCGGGCGGCTGCTTTCGATGATCAGGCCGTCTTGCACGCACCGGTAAAAGATGCCGGTTTCCTCGTCATCGAGGAGATTGTCGTGCCGGGACAGGTGACGCAGGTGGACTTCCTGCGTGCAGTCCGGCTGGACATCCGGCTTAGACCTCGCCTTTGCCGGATCCTGAACGCCCGGGAGATCCTTGTACGGAAAGGCCCTGGACACATTGCCCGCGGAAAAATCCTGCGCGAGGACCGCAGCCCCCGGGAGGCCGGCGAGAAGGACAAGGCTCGCGATCAGGCGCAGCCCGCTTCCCGGGCGGGACATGTGCGCAAATCTGGCAAGGGTCATGGCTGAAATCCTTGTAAAAACACCTTATGAAATCGGTCTGCGGCAAAGTGTGGGCGGTCCGTAGAGATAGCCGATGCGGGCCAGCGCCTGCCTGAAATCTTCCCGTGTGACGGACATGCTGTGGCCGCTGGCATGCAGCAGGGTGTCCTGATCCTCCATCATCCCGACATGGCCCTTCCAGAACACCAGATCGCCGCGGCGCAGACTGTCCCGAGATATTTCGGCACCGAACCCGTCGCGCTGCATGTCGGAATCGCGCGGGGCCTGCCTGCCGGTCATCTGGTGGGAAAGCTGCACCAGACCGGAACAATCAATGCCGAAGCCGGAGCGCCCGCCCCAGAGATAGGGCGTTTCGAGGAAACGGCTTGCCACCAGGACCGGGTCGTCAGACGGCCATTGGCCAAGCGGCAGGCAATGGCTGGCCATGATGGCCGCGCCGCCCGCCAGCAGCAGATAGCGCGTGCCCCGGGTCTCCGCCTCGCCGGTCACCGTGATCCGGCTGCCCATCGACAGGACCAGACAATGCGGCGTCCGCAGATCGGCAGCCGGATAGAGGAAGGTGCGGGGCACCGCGACGACATGGGTTGCGGGCGACCGGCCAGGCGCGATGGCCTCCTCTGGCAGATACCCGACATAGCCATCGCTGGCCGCCTTCACCCAGGCCCACCCGCCGGTGGTCTCGAAGATCGTCAGATCTTCGCCCAGCAGCAGTTGCGTGTCGATGCCCGACGCAGGGTCGGGCACAGGCCGGAGCGCCGCGACAGCTGCGGTCACGTGTCCCGCCTTTCCGGTGACAAATCGGTCCGCCGCGACCTCGCCCTTCAGGCTGATGTCGGCGAGGTCGGGGCGGCAGGCATTCAGCCTTCGGTCTGGCAGCATGGGCTTGTCCTCAGTCGAGAGTCCGGGCACTGGCGATGATCTGGTCGCCGAACCGCTCGAGAAAGAGAGCGCCCTTGACGGTGCGCTTGATGATGACATTGCGGCGGTCGCGGGGGTCACGCTCGCGGTCGACCAGTTCGAACTCTCCCATCCGGTCAAGCGCCCGGGTGATCACAGGCTTGGTGACCTCCAGCAGCGCTGCAAGGCCGCGCACCGTGTGGGGCGGAGGAACGAGATAGATCTGCAGCAGGATTGCCATCTGCCGCACCGTCAGGTCGGCAGCCTCGTCCCTCACCTGCCGGTGAAGGACGCGATGCCACAGACCCAGCGCCTGCGACGCCGTCAGTTCGACACCCATTCCCGTTCCGCCCTATCGTTTCGAAGCCGTTCCAATATCCCGGGGAATGGACGCTGTGGCAAGGATAATCGTGACCGGCCGAAAAGGCCGCAGGCTGTCCGTCAGGGATTATGGCGGATATGATGATAGAGGGCGCGGATCGCCTGGGCTTCGCCGCCGATGCTGGTATGCGGCCGTTCGCTCGGAGCCCAGCCATAGATGTCGAAATGCGCCCATTTGCGGGTTTTAGACACGAAGCGCTTCAGGAACAGGGCCGCGGTGATCGCACCCGCCATGCCGCCCGACGGCGCGTTGGTGAGATCGGCAATCCGCGCGGTCACATCCTTCTCGTAGCCCTTGTAGAGCGGCAGCCGCCACAGCGGATCGTCCGTCTCGATGCTGGAATCGGCAATCGAATCCGAGAGATCCTCGTGGTCGGTAAAATAGGGCGGCAGATCAGGGCCGAGCGCCACGCGTGCTGCCCCGGTCAGCGTCGCCATGTCGATCAGAAGGTCGGGCTCGTCCTCGTCGGCATAGGCGAGCGCATCCGCCAGCACCAGACGGCCTTCGGCATCGGTATTGTCGATCTGCACCGTCAGGCCCTTGCGGCTGCGATAGATGTCGCCCGGACGGAAGGCATTGGCGGAGATCGAGTTTTCGACCGCCGGCACAAGCACCCTGAGATCCACCTTCAGCCTGGCATCCATGATCATCAGCGCCAGGCCGAGGACATTGGCCGCACCGCCCATATCCTTCTTCATCAGCAGCATTGAGGAGGACGGCTTGATGTCGAGGCCGCCCGTATCGAAGCACACACCCTTGCCGACCAGCGTGACCTTGCGGTGACCCTTCTTGCCCCAGCGCATTTCAAGCAGCCTTGGCGCATCGGCGCTGGCCCGCCCGACGGTATGGATCAGGGGGAAATTTGCCTGCAGCAGGGCTTCGCCCGTGATCACCGACACTTCAGCATGATAATGGGCCGCAAGCGCCCGGAACGCCGATTCGAGCTGGACCGGCCCCATGTCGTTGGTGGGGGTGTTGATGAGGTCGCGCGCCAGGAAGACGCCGGCCAGCTGGCGCTTGATATCGGCGGCATCGGCATCCTGCGGGATCATCAGGGTCGGGCCGGGCTCCTTTTCCGACCGGTAACGGTCGAAGCGATAGCTGCCGAGGCCGAAGCCCAGCGCCAGCCGGTTTGCGGTCAGCGGCGCGGTTTCCACATGCCATTCGCCAACCGGCAGGGTCTTGGCGAGCTTGCCGGCGAGAAAGGGCTGCTCGGACGGATTCCTGCCGAGCCCGAACAACGCACCACCAAGATGGCCATCGTTCGACGGAATGAGCAGCACGGAGCCGGTGTCCGCCTTGAAACCCGCCTTTCTGGCCCAGTCAAGCGCGACCGGATCAATGGTCCCCGTCTCGATATGAGCGGGCGTGACGGCGAAAATCGGCAGGGTGTGACCACCCTTGCTGGTGAAGGGGGAGGATCGCTCGATATATTGGAAAGGGGCCATGATGACTTTCAGCTCGCGCACAACAGCGGTGTTTTAACCGTCCGTTAAGGTTAACAGATTATTTCTATACCCCATGTCAATGTGGCCGGATTCGCGAAGAACGGCCCAGGTCAATCACTTCAGGGGCAACTCGATGACAGCTTCGGCGCGCAGCACTCTCCACAAAAGCCGTCTTCTTCAGGGTGTATGTCTGGCGTTGATTTCCCTTTCGCTGGCGAGCTGCACCACCGCCACAAGCAATTTGACGACCGGATCCATTTCCCGTTCCTTCTCCAGACCGGTGGAGGAGATGAACGCGGCAGAACTCGCACAGGCCGAGGAAAGTATCGGCAAAGCTTATGAAAAAAGTCCAAAGGATCGCAATGCCGGGCTAAACTATGCCAATCTTTTGCGCATGACCGGCAAAAACGCCCAGGCTCTGGCCGTCATGCAGCAGGTCGCCATCAATTTCCCGACAGACCGCGAAGTACTGGCTGCCTATGGCAAGGCGCAGGCAGGTGCCGGACAGCTGCAGCAGGCGCTCGACACGATCAACCGTGCCCAGACCCCCGACCGCCCGGACTGGAAACTCGAATCGGCCCGTGGCGCGGTTCTGGACCAGCTTGGCCGGACGGAAGAAGCCCGCCTTGCCTATCGCAGTGCCCTCGGCATCCGGCCCAACGAGCCGACCGTGCTTTCCAACCTCGGCATGTCCTACCTGCTGTCCGGTGACCTGAAGACCGCCGAAACCTACCTGCGCAGCGCCTCCGGGCAACCCCTCGCAGACAGTCGCGTGCGCCAGAACCTGGCGCTGGTCGTGGGTCTCCAGGGCCGGTTCGACGAGGCCGAGCAGATTGCCCGACATGAACTGGATCCGCAGCAGGCCAACGCGAATGTCACCTATCTGCGCTCGATGCTGTCGCAGAAAAATGCCTGGCAGCAACTGGCCGCCAAGGACGGGAAACCGGTCAACGGCACAAACTGACCGCAGCCCCTTGCCGGTCTGACCCTTCATCTGCGTCAACGACCAAAGCCGGGATCCTCCCGGCTTTGGTCGTTCGATTTGGCTTTCCCGGGGCGTTCTCTGATTTGAAGTGCAACAGGCATCCGTTTAAAGGATGCCGTTATGGGTCAGCATTATCAGCATTTTAGCGCTTTTGAGCGCAACTTTCTCCAGAGCCGTTTGAATATGGGCAACACGCAGGCGTGGATCGCTCTGGCTCTTGGCCGGTCGCGATCGACTGTGTCTCGGGAGGTTCGCCGCAACGCGCCGCCAGCGTCGCCTTCTCACTCATGCTATGACGCGGGCATTGCTTCCAGAGCCTCTTTGTCGCGCCGCCGTCGCGGACTGGTCAGGCTTGCGGAAGGGACGGCCTTGCGGGAGACTGTTTTCAGGCAGATACGTCTGGGCTGGTCCCCGCAGCAGATTTCCGGCAGGTTAAAGCACATGGACGAGCCCGAGACAGTGGCGCACGAGACGATTTACCGGGCGATCTACATCCTGCCGAAAGGCGAATTGCGCAAGCAACTCATAGGCTTGCTTCGACAGGGGCATAAATTGCGCCGCCCCCGCGCTCAAGGCAAGGACCGGCGCGGCAGCCTGCCTGGCATGGTGTCGGTGCATGCGCGTCCGGCGTCCGTGCTGACCCGTGAACTGCCCGGCGACTGGGAGGGTGACCTGATCAAGGGCGCCGGAAATGCCAGTTGCATCGGCACGCTGGCCGAACGCAAAACCCGCTATGTCATTCTGACGAAGATGAAGGATGCCAGCGCGGATGCAGCACTTGCCGGGTTCTCGCGCGGCCTGTCGCGTGTCCCTCAAGCGATGCGCACCAGCATGACCTACGACCAGGGAAAAGAAATGGCTCAGCACACCGAGCTGGCTAAGCGGCTGAATATAAAAGTATATTTCTGCGATCCGCATAGCCCGTGGCAGCGACCCACCAACGAAAATACCAATGGCCTGATCCGCCAGTATCTGCCAAAAGGCATCGATCTCAGCATCTACTCCCAGAAGGACCTCGACAAAATCGCCGACAGCCTCAATAATCGACCAAGACAAACACTCGGATTCAGAACACCCCTCGAAGCCTATCAAACCGAAATCTCAAACCAGCCTGTTGCACTTCAGAAATGAGACCGCCCGGCTTTACTTGAAGGTCTCGGCGATCTGGATGCCCGCCGGTCCGAGGATGACGGCCATCAGCACCGGCAGAAAGAACAGGATCATCGGCACAGTGAGTTTTGGCGGCAGGGCGGCGGCCTTCTTTTCGGCTTCCGCCATCCGGTCATCACGACTTTCCTGGGCAAGCACCCGCAGGGCCTGGGCAATCGGCGTGCCGTAGCGCTCGGCCTGGATCAGGGCCTGGGTGACGCTTTTCACCATGTCGAGCTGGGTACGGACACCAAGATTTTCGTAGGCCATCCGGCGTTCCTGAAGGAATGACAGCTCGGCGGTGGTCAGTACCATTTCCTCGGCAAGCTCGGGCGATTGCTCGACCATTTCCTCCGAAACACGCCGCATGGCGGCTTCAATGGAGATACCGGATTCCACGCAGATCAGGATAAGGTCGAGAGCGTCGGGCCAGGCGCGCTTGATCGACAATTGCCGCTTCGACGTGGCATTGGACACGTAGACATTCGGCAGATAGAAGCCGGCATAGCCCGAAACCGCCACGACCAGAATGCGCACCATGAAGGGCCTGGTCGCCATATAGCCCAGCACGAAGATCATCAGGGCTGCGGCAGCGAGAAGCATGAAGGGCAGAAAGAAGCGGGCCACAAGGAAGATGTTCAAGGCATTCTGCGACCGGAAACCGGCAGCCTTCAGCTTGTTGACGGTGTTTTCGTCGACCAGTGCCTGACGCAGATTGAACTTTTCCACGATGTTGCGCACGGACTTGTTGTTCTGGCCGCGCAGCGACGCCTTGGTATTGCTGGCCTCCGCACTTGCCTTGGCCCGTTCGCGGGCGCGGATCTGTTCACGTTCCGAGGAGACCGCCTTCATGCGCTTGTCGAGATCACCCTTGGCAAAATAGGGTACCGCAAGGGTGTAGAGTGTCGCAAAGACCGAGATCGCCACAAGCACCGCGAGGATCATGGTCGGATCTGTCAGATGGGCAGCGAGTTCCTTTGACAAGGGCGATGATCCTTCAGATATCGAAATTGATCATGTTGCGCATCACGATGATTCCGATCGACATCCAGACACCGGAAAAACCGAGGATGAGGTGGCCGCGGGAATCGGTAAACAGCACGCTGATATAGGCGGGCGAGGTCAGATAGACGAGCGTGGCGACAATGAAGGGCAGCGAGCCGATGATGGCTGCCGAGGCCTTTGCCTCCATGGAAACAGCGGCAATCTTCTGCTTCATCTTGCGCCGCTCGCGCAGCACCTTGGACAGGTTGCCAAGCGCTTCCGACAGGTTGCCCCCAGCCTGCGACTGGATGGCGATCACGATGGAGAAGAAGTTCAGTTCCTGCATCGGGAAGGCCTGATACATGCGGGCACAGGCTTCGGGAATGCTGAGACCGACGGCCTGGGCTTCGATGACCTTGCGGAACTCGCCCTTGACCGGCTCCTGGCCTTCCGTCGCGATCAGCCGCATCGCATCGTTCAGCGGCAGGCCAGACTTGATCGAGCGCACCATCACATCGAGAGAATTCGGCAATTCGTCCAGGAACTTGTTCTTGCGGCGCTTGACGATGAAGTTGAGAATCCAGCGCGGCAGCCCGATCCCGACCACAAAGGAAAGCCCGGGCGACACGAACAGGCCACCCCCCGCCACAAGGGCGACCAGCAGGGCCACGATGCCAAGACCGGCGCTCATCAGGTAGAATTGCGTTGGCGTGATCTTCAGGCCGGCCTGCGCGATGCGGGCCTTGATCGTCAGGTTCTTCTTGGAACTTTCCTGCTGGCGTTTTTCCAGCGCCTTCAGGTCATCCTGAATGGACTTGCGCTTCTTGGCCGTATCCTGCACCCGGTCCCGGGCTGCCTTGATCTTGCCGCGGTCGGTCTCGGCCGACTTGACGCGGGCCACCCGGCCTTGCGTCTTGCGCTCGGTTTCAATCCGCGAAAACAGCACCCCATAGGAAACGGCACCCGCAGAAATCGCTGCGAGGAGAACAATCGCCAGAACATTGATGTCGATGCCGAACATGGGCTTTGCCTTACTTCGATTTCTTTTCCAGATCTTCCAGCGCCTGTGCCAGACGGCGGTCTTCGTTGTAATACCGGGCGCGATCCCAGAAATGCGGCTTGCCAATCCCGGTGGAGACGTGGCGGCCGATCAGCTTGCCACGCTCGTCTTCGCCTTCGATCTCGTAGCGCAGCAGATCCTGGGTGATGATCACGTCGCCTTCCATGCCCATCACCTCGGTGATGTGGGTGATGCGGCGCGAGCCGTCGCGCAGGCGGGCGGCCTGAATGACGATGTCGACGGAATTGGAAATGATTTCGCGCACGGTCTTGGCCGGGAGGGTGAAGCCGCCCATGGCAATCATCGATTCCATGCGGCTCAGGCATTCGCGCGGCGTGTTGGCATGGATGGTGCCCATCGAGCCATCGTGGCCGGTGTTCATCGCCTGAAGGAGATCGAAGACCTCGGAGCCACGGACTTCGCCGACGATGATGCGTTCAGGCCGCATGCGCAGGCAGTTCTTGATCAGGTCACGCATGGTGATCTCGCCCTCGCCTTCGATATTCGGCGGGCGCGTTTCCAGTCGCACCACATGCGGCTGCTGCAACTGAAGTTCGGCGGTGTCTTCGCAGGTGATGACGCGCTCATCGAGATCGATATAGCCGGTCATGCAGTTGAGCAGCGTCGTCTTGCCCGAACCGGTGCCGCCCGAGATCACGACATTGCAGCGCACGCGGCCAATGATCTGCAGGATGGTTGCCCCTTCGGGGGTGATGGCACCGAACTTGACCAACTGGTCGAGCGTCAGCTTGTCCTTCTTGAATTTGCGGATGGTGAGCGCCGGACCGTCGATGGCGAGCGGCGGGGCGATGACGTTGACACGCGAGCCGTCGGGAAGGCGGGCGTCGCAGATCGGGCTCGATTCATCGACACGACGGCCGACCTGGCTGACGATGCGCTGGCAGATGGACAGAAGCTGGGCATTGTCGCGAAAGCGGATTTCCGATTCCAGCGTCTTGCCGGCGACTTCGATGAAGGTTTGCCCGGCCCCGTTGACCATGATGTCGGCAATGTCGTCGCGGGCCAGAAGCGGCTCCAGCGGTCCGAAACCGAGCACGTCGTTGCAGATATCCTCCAGCAGCTCTTCCTGCTCGGAGATCGACATGGCGAAATTCTTGATCGTGATGATATCATTGACGATATCGCGAATTTCCTCGCGCGCGCTCTCGCCGTCGAGCTTGGAGAGCTGCGAGAGGTCGATGGTATCGATCAGCGCCGAGAATACCTGGGCCTTGGTATCATAGTAGGTTTCGGTGCGGGCAGGACGCTTGCGGGCCGCCGCGGGCTGCAATGGCGGCGGCGTGACCTGCTGGCGACCGGCGTCTTCGCGCACCGGCTCCTTGTAGACCGGCGCTGCGGTGGCCACGGGTGATGCCATGCCAGAGGCAGGCGCAGCCACGGGCGGCGCAATGGATATATTGCCCGCTTTCCCTGTACCTTCGTTTCCACGCTTGCCAAACATACCCGTGTTCCTAAATTCAGATGATGATCAAAATTACTTGCGCTTCAGCATCGACATCATCCGGCCGAGGCCACCCTTCTTGCCCTTTTTGATCGACGCGCGGCCGGTCAGGATATGGGACAACTGGGAAAAGGTTTCCGATGTCGGTGATTTTGCATCCAGTTCGGAAATCATCCGGCCACTGTTGGCCGCACCGCCGAACAGCGGCGCATCAAAGGGAATGATCGCGGTTGCTTCCATTTCCAGCGGCTCGCAGAAATCGGCAGGGGTGATTTCCGGCCGCTTCGGCATGCCGACCTGGTTCAGCACCAGATGCGGCGGCTTGTCGTTCGGGCGCAGCTTCTTCAGCTGGTCGATCAGGTTTTTCGCATTGCGCAGATTGGCAAGATCGGGAACCGCCGTGATCACCACCTCGTCGGCTTCCGCCAGAACCACCCGCGTCCATTCCGACCACTGATGCGGCAGATCCAGAACCGTCACCGGCACGCTGCGCTGCAACACCTCGATCACCGGCTGGAAGGCGGAACGTTCAAAATCATAGGCGCGGTCCAGCAGGGAGGGAGCCGCCAGCAGCGACAACCGCTCGGAACATTTGGTCAGCAACCGGTCGAGAAAGACTTCGTCCAGCCGTTCCGGCGAAAACACCGCCTCGGCAATCCCCTGGGCCGGGTCCTGGTCGAAATCGATATTTGCCGTGCCATAGGCAAGGTCGAGATCGGCGAGGATGACTTCGGTGGAAAACAGGCTGGAAATGCCAAAGGCGCAATTATGCGCAATGGTCGATGACCCCGAACCGCCCTTCGAGCCGATGAAAGCGATGCTGCGGCCGATCGGCTCGGCATCCGGATCGACGAAGATCGACGAGACCGCCGTCATCAGATCGGCCATCGATACCGGCGCGACCATATATTCGGAAATGCCGTTGCGCATCAGTTCGCGATAGAGCGTGATGTCATTGTAGCGGCCGATGATGATCACCTTGGTGGAGGGATCGCAGACCTCGGCAAGCGGGGCAAGTTCGCGCAGCAGATTGGCAGGCTCTGCCGACGTCTCGAGCACCAGCAGGTTCGGCGTCGAGGTTGAGGAAAACATGTTGGCCGCCGCCTGGACGCCGCCCGCCGTAATCCTCAGATTGACCTTGGCCAGACGCCGGTCCTGAAGCAGCCGCTCCATCAGGATCTGGGTCTGTTCGGTCTCGAAGAAGGTATGGATCGAAATGCGGGGCAAGGGCCGCATGCTTTCGAGGTCGCCGGACGAGCCGGTCTCGGCCACGCGCATGTCGTCCATGTTGCCAGTCTTGATCTCGTAATCAATCGCACTCATGTTCTCGTCCTGTCTTCTTCATCTCTGAACCGCAGATCAATTGCTGCCTGTCGCCTTGCCGTTGCGATAGAGCCCGATCACCGTCGTGCGCCGCTGGGCGTCAATCGGCGACATCTGGCGTGGCGCGACAAGATCCATGGGATTAGCGATCTGGGCAGCCAGATTGCTCTGGGTGGCACAGCCGTAATTGTCCCAGCTTCTGTTTTCCGTATCGTGCAGGATATCCTGCGGCCACTGGCCACACTGGTCTGTCGTTGCCCTGACGGCACGGAAGCTCAGCCGTATCGGGGCAAGACCACCATCGGCAGAGGCCTGGTAGGTCTGCTCGGTAATGCGGCTGGAGGGGATGCCTGCCTGGATTGCCATCTGCCGGAACAGTTTGCGCATGCCCTGGGCGGCGGCGGCATTGACCGAACCGGAGGGGAAATGCATTGCCAGCGTGCCGGAGGCATGGGCGTGATAATCGGCCAGGAAGCCGTTGATCACGTCCTGCGAACCAATCGACAGCATGCGGTCGGTGGACCCGATGGGAACATCGATCGTCTGCTCGACTTCGGCCAGAACGATCGGGTGGCGGGTCCGGTAGTCATCGGGAATGCCGCCGGTTGTCAGCTGGTCCTGCTGGTGACCGCAGGCCTGCAGCAGGAAGGCAGCAAGACCGAGGACCGCGAGTTGCGGAAGCGACCGGGTGGACATGGAGTTCCCCTTGCGAGTGCGGTTGATGGCATTGGTCGATGTCTTGGGAAAACGGCGCATGGGTCCCGACCTCACTTGTAGATGTAGCCGATGGCGCCGTTATACTGGCCCGCAACTGCGGTATCCTGTCGGCGGCCATAGACCTTGTTGACGCGATCCATGAAGAAGGTGGCGGCATCGTTTTCCGGGTTGAAATTGTCATCCGGACGCGACAGCTCGTTACGCGCCACCGGGCGGACCAGGTAAGGCGTGGCGATGATGACCAGTTCGCTCTGGTTGCGCACGAAGTCCTTGCTGCGGAACAGGGTGCCGACAATCGGCAATTGTGACAGGCCGGGGAATCCGGACATTGCCTGCTTCACGTCATCGCGCACCAGACCGGCAATCACGATCGAGCCGCCGGAGGGCAGTTCGACGCTGGTCTTTGCCGCACGGGTGCGGATGCCGAGATAGGTGAGACCCGGCACACTCTTCTTGCCCGCAGTCGCACCATCCGAGACGAAGGAGCCTTCGAAGGTCGGTTCGGAAACATTGGTTTCCACCTTCAGGCTGATACGGCCCGGCGACAGGACGACGGGCGTGAAGTTGAGTTCGATCCCGTATTCCGTGGTTTCGCTCTGGCGGGTGACGCCGCCCCCGGTGCCGCTGTCGATGGTCTGGCTGTTGGCGAGACGGAACTGGCCACCGACCTTGAAGGTCGCAGGCTCGCCTGAGATCGCCGTCAGGCTCGGTTCGGCCAGCGTGCGCATGACGCCTGCCTGTTCCATCGCATTCATGTAGGAGGCAATATCAAGCCCTGCCACGGTGCCGCCCAGGGAATTGCCGCTGACCCAGGTCGGCGACTGCCCGAGGTTGGTCGGGTTCTGGAAGGCGATGCCGCCGCTCGAACCGGAGACGCTGCCGCTGAAACCCAGCTGCTTCAGCACTGTGCGGGAAACTTCGGCGACCGTAACCTTCAGGGTGACCTGGTCCTCGCCTTCGATGGTGAGAAGGTTGACGATCTGCGACTGCTGGCGATCTTCGGCGAAAATCGCAACCCCGCCGGTGGCGCTGCCACCCGATGCGGTCTGGTTGCGGGTGGTCGCTTCACCGCCCTTGAGGAAGGCGCTGGTCAGGCGTTCGGCCTGGGCTGCATCCTGCGGGGTGCGCACCGTTCCCGTCAGCACGATATTGTCCGAGACGATCTCGACCTTGATGTTGGAATCGGGAATGAAGCGGCGCAGATTGTCCTGCAGGCCGGCAATATCCCGTTCGACTTCCAGATCGAGGCTGACGATTTCCTCGCCATTTGCGCCGAAGATGAAGATATTGGTCTGACCAACCGTCTTGCCGAACAGATAGATGCGCCGCGAGGTGCGGGTCACGGCATCCGCCATTTCAGGGTCGGACACCAGAATGTCATGGGCATCGGCAGGCAGGTCCACCACGATGGCCTTGTTGAGGCCGAGCTTCAGGCGCTTGTGGGCGCCGGGGCCGACCTGCGAGATGCGCACGACGGCATCGGCAACGGCGGTCTGGGCCCTTGCCTGTTTCAGCAGGCCGGAGAAGGGCAGGATCGTGCCCGGCAGGCCGGATACGGCGAGGCACAGCGAAAGACTGCCCGCGAGGGAAGACCTTACCATTTTCTTGAACGACATCATCCTGTCCTCTCCCCTTATTCCGCTGCAGGCAGGTTGGTTGTCTTGACGATATTGCCGGCCTTGATGACCTGCACGGCGGACGAACCGGCACCGGTGAGCAGGTAGCCGGGTGCCGCCGTATCGGCGTCCTGGGCATCGGCGACCGAGCGCAGTTGCAAGGACAGGCGTTGCGCCATCTGCTGGGCGACGGCGATGACGCGGCCCTGGTCGGGCGTCAGCTCCAGCGTGGCGGTTGCCCCGACGACGGACCGGGTTTCGTCCTTCTTTTCCTCGATCTGCTGGTCGATGGCGAGGACACGAATATTGGACAGAATGGTCTCGGTGATGAAACCGCCATCATCGCCCTTGCGCACCATGATCACGTCGACGCGGTCATTCGGCAGGATGAAGCCGCCGGCTCCGGTGGCGACGCTGATTTCGGTTGCCACCGCGCGCTTGCCCGACGGCAGCATCGACGACATGGTCGGGCCGGCACCATCAACGATCTTTTCGGGACGAATGGGTTCGCCGGCAAAGATCGGCAGACGCACGACCGTGCCTTTCAGTTCGTCGATGGCATTCGGGCGCTGGGTATCGGTGATGGTGCCAGGCACCACGCTGCCTTCCGGCCACGCGGCCCAGGTCAGGGATTGCGGGGTCAGCCGGGTGCCGAGCGGCAGGCTGTCGGCCGCCACCAGGATGTTAACCGTGGGATCCTTCTGGGTGATCACGGTTTGCTGGGTCTGTACCGGCTTCCCCGCCATCTGCATGGCCAGAAAACCTGCCAGACCCGCGGTCGCCACGGCAACTCCGAGTATGATGATGCGAGCGGGCTTCATGATTGTTCCTTGGGCAAAGCGATTTTCTCACCCAAAGTAGATAGGAAAAGCCTTTAATAATGGTTAACAACCTTCTTATGAATTTGGTTAATCAACCCTTACTTAACGGATCGCCTGCCCGAGAAGTCCAACCATCATCGGCGACGAGGGAAATGCCATGAAACCGGCAGCGGCAATTGCAATGCCATAGGGGATCTTCTTGGCAACAAGCAACGAGCCGGGCAAATGTATGCCCATCGCCATGATGGCCTGTGCCTGCGAGCGTAATATGACGATCAGAACCGTCAGCAAGCCGCCCAGGAAAGAAACGTAGACGGCAAATTCCAGCAACGACATGTTGAAACCGAACCATATCGCGCAGGCGGTCAGCAATTTTGCGTCGCCCCCTCCCATCTGGTTGCAGCTGAAGAGTGCAAGACACAGGGCAAGTGTGACGAGGCTGGCCCCCACATGCCCGGCCACGTCCGCAAATCCCATGCCGGTAAACGGAATGGTCAGAACGAAAGCTGCCAGTATAATGACCGGGATCCTGTTCGGGATGGTCATCGTGAACAAATCATTGAAGGCCGCCATTGCCAGGCAAAACGGAAATATGGCGAATATCACAGCTGTAACCACGGGGGGTAGGCTCCTCATGCTGTTAGACATAGAGTCTGTCAGGTTCATACTGAGCCAGACAGACTCGCGGCCCTGTTATTTTCGTTTGTCTTTTCGCTCAAACTTGCTTTCCCTGACAGGCTCCGGGAGATTACAGCCGAACTTTAAAGATTCTCCAAAAGCCCGGCCGATTTTTCGGAACCGGTCAATTATCCGTTCGGGCGCCCGAGCGACATCACGTGCATTCCGCCCCTCCGGTCGACAAACAGCAAAAGGCCGCTTCCCGAGGAAGCGGCCCCTGTTGTCTTCAAGCTTCAGACCTGAGCGCGTGGCGATTAGCCGTTCGCATTGTCAAGGCTGGTGTTGAGGTGGTTGAAGGTGGTGCCGATCTGGCCACCGAGTGCCGTGGCGCCAGCGATGAGGGCCACCGAAACCAGGGCCGCGATCAGGCCGTATTCGATAGCGGTCGCACCAGATTCATCCTTCAGGAAACGGGCAAAAAACTTGGTCATGGGTCTCTCCTACTCTACGTGTTGTTCAGCACTTCCGCCAACTGTTTCCGTTGATCGGATGACTGCAACTTAGCGAAGGCTTATTTCCATCGACTTAAGGAAGTAGGTTATTGAGTGGTAAACAGATGTTTGAATGAATGATGGTAAATTATCGCGTAATTTCCCACCCAATAGCCATGCACCGCTTTGGGTCACAGAGACTCGACAGTATTAAGACAAAACAATATCGAAACCGTGCTGTGTCTTTTCAAATAATTGAATTTGTTGCATTATCAAAGCACTTTCCAAAAGACGGCACGGGCCATAGGCCGACATGGCGACCGACCGGCCGAGGGAACCAGGCCCGGTTTAAGTCTTCATTTACCATTCTGGGCCATTCTGGTGCCCTGAAGTGTCCTTCCAGACGTTACCCTGAACGAAAGTGGCCCGCAATGTCGTCACGTAGACCCCTTGATCTGATTGCATGCATCGCCATGACCGCGACAGCATTCATGGGAACGTTTGCATGGGCGGAAGATGGTCAGGACTTTCTGAAAATCTCGCTGGATCACGCCCGCGTGCTGAAACTCGACCGTTCGGTGTCGAAAGTCATCGTTGGAAACGACCAGATTGCCGATGCGACTGTGGCGGATGCAAAGACGATCATTCTCACCGGAAAGAGCTTTGGCACCACCAATCTTGTGCTTCTCGATGCCGACGGCAATGCGATTGTGGACGAAAACGTGCTGGTCACGCTGGACGAAGCCAAGACCATCCGGGTTTACCGGCAGACGGACCGCGATGTCCTGTCCTGCGCGCCCAATTGCGAAGTCAAGAAGATTGGCGGCAGCAGCGCCGGGACATCGGCAACGCCCACCGCGTCAGCAACGCCAGGCGGATGAATCATAACGATTTCGTGAAGGACAGTGCTCCAGTTTAGCTCGAATATACTTATGTTAAGAAACCTTTTTTAAACGGAATATCATTAGCCTGAGACCTGACTGAAGCTGGCGGACCACTTATATGCATATGCACATGGTAGCGGACGAAACACGCCCCGAAGCCGTGCCAGACACGGGATGGCGGTCCAGTGTGAGGCGATTTTTCGGTTCACGCGATGGCGCAGCGGCAATTGAATTTGCCTTTCTCTCACTGCCTTACTTTCTCATCGTCATTGCCATTCTGGAAACCTTCCTTGCCTTTACCGGTGAACAGGTGATTGCCAATGCGACCGACACATTCGGCCGCAAATTGCGCACCGGTCGCATCACCTACAATCTCGGCCGGGCAACCGACATGACCAAGGTACAGTTCCGCCAGGCCTTCTGCACGGAAATTGCCATCCTCATCCGCTGCTCGAATACCGAAGTGGCAACCCCGGCCAAGCTTTACCTTGACGTGCGCAGCTTCGCGACCTTCAGCGCCATTCCGAAAACCATTCCCCGCGTCTCGACGGCAAAATATGCGGATCTCGACACCAGCCAGTTTCAATTTTCACCCGGCGGCCCCGGGACGGTCAACATGCTGCGCGCCTACTATCGCTGGCAGATCATGACCGATCTGGTACGGCCCTATCTCACCACGATCCGGCCTGCCGGCGGCGGCATGCCCAAGGATTTTCTCATCGTTTCCACCGCAGCCTTCCAGAACGAGCGGTATCCATGATGCGAAACGGGAAAGTCGGCCTGTCCACCTCTGTCCGGCTCGCGACCGCGTCGATGGTTGCAGGCTTGCGGCGCGGCCTCTTGAACATCCGCCTGGCGATCGACACGTTCCGCGCGGAAATTTCCGGCGCAGGCGCGGTCGAATTTGCCATTCTCGCGCCGATCCTGCTGATGCTATACATTTCGGCTTTCGAAATCACGGTGGGCATGAGCGTTGCCAAGCGGGCCAGCCGGGCGGCAGGGACCATTGCCGACCTGGTGACCCAGCAAACCTCGGTGACAAAGACGACACTCGCCTCGATGGTGGGCGTCGCGCAGAGCATTTTTGCCCCCTACACTCCCACCAATCTGAAGCTGAAGGTCTCTGCCATCAGCATCGACGCCACCAGCGTGCCGAAAATCGTCTGGTCCTGGCAACAGGATGGCTCGCGCCCCTATGTGGTCGGCACCACGGTGAGCGTGCCCACCGATCTCAAGAATCCGAACTCGTTCCTGATCCATTCGGAACTGCAGCTCGACCATCAGCTCGGCATGTTCCTGTCCAACACCATGTCCTATACGTCGCGGACCGTGACCATCAAGCGGGACTTCTATTTCCGCCAGCGCGTCGGCGACACGGTCGGCTGCGGCGACTGCTGAGCCCTGCCGAACCCTGCCCCATCCATTCGCATCCTCTTTAATACCCGGGATTTGCAAAGCATTCTGCTTCACGCTAAAGCATTTGCAGGTCTGACCGACGGTGGCCGTTCCGCCTCGGTCCTTGCAACGGGTGCTTGATGGCGCGTGCATTTCTCTTCGTACTGGATTCCTTTGGCGTTGGTGGCGCACCGGATGCCGATAGTTACGGTGATCGCGGGGCCGACACGCTCGGCCATATCGCCGAATTCTGTGCCGCCGGGGCGGGCGACCGGGCCGATCTGCGCAGCGGTCCGTTGAAACTCCCCAACATGTCGGCTCTCGGCCTGCTGGAGGCAGCAAGGCTTGCGAGTGGCAAATATCCCGCCGGCATGCCGATCCCGCCACGCGTCTTCGGCCTGCATGGCACGGCCACCGAAACCTCGCGCGGCAAGGATACGCCCTCCGGCCATTGGGAAATTGCGGGCTCCCCGGTCAATTTCGACTGGGGTTATTTTCCCCAGCAGGGCGATGCCTTCAGCCCGGATCTGGTCGAGGCCATCTGTGCCGCAGGTGCCCTGCCCGGCATTCTCGGCAATTGCCACGCGTCCGGCACCGAGATCATCGCGCAGTATGGCGAAGAGCATAAAAGGACCGGCAAGCCGATCTGCTATACGTCCTCCGACAGCGTCTTCCAGATAGCCGCGCATGAAACCCATTTCGGCCTCGACCGGCTGATTGCGCTGTGTGAGACGGTGCGGGGGATCGTCGATCCCCTCAATATCGGGCGGGTCATTGCGCGTCCCTTCGTCGGCGAGACCCGTTCCTCCTTCGAGCGCACAGGCAACCGGCGCGATTTTTCCGTGCTTCCGCCTGAACCGACGCTGCTCGACCGGGTGGTGCAATCGGGTCACAGGGTGCATGCGGTCGGCAAGATCGGCGACATTTTCGCCCATCAGGGCGTCTCCCGTGTCATCAAGGCCTCCGGCAACCATGCCATCATGGAAGAATCGCTGCAGGCAATCGAAGAGTCGGCACCGGGCGACCTGGTGTTCTCCAATTTCGTCGATTTCGACATGTATTACGGCCATCGCCGCGACGTGCCCGGCTATGCGGCAGCGCTGGAAGCCTTCGACCGGCGGCTGCCCGACGTGCATCGCCGCATGCGGCCCGGCGATATCACGCTTCTGACCGCCGATCACGGCTGCGATCCGACCTGGCGCGGCAGCGACCATACCCGCGAGCGGGTGCCGGTCATGGCCTTTGGTCCCGGTATCCGGGCCCGGCTGATCGGCATTCGCCCGACCTTCGCCGATATTGGCGAAACCATAGCCCATCATCTCGGTATCCCGGCAGGGAACCATGGAAGGAGTTTCCTGTGACGGCCCAATTGAAGAAAGCCGAACTGCATTGCCACCTCGAAGGGGCAGCCCCCCCTGCTCTTGTGCTGCTCCAGGCCGCCAAATATGGCCTGTCGACGGACGGCTTCCTGAAGGACGGCACCTATATCTGGAAGGATTTCGCCGAATTCATCACCTGCTATGAC
This sequence comes from uncultured Gellertiella sp., assembly GCF_963457605.1. Lineage (GTDB taxonomy): Bacteria > Pseudomonadota > Alphaproteobacteria > Rhizobiales > Rhizobiaceae > Gellertiella. The sequence goes on along the minus strand of NZ_OY735139.1, from coordinate 2,419,953 downwards.
AAGGTCGCCGCAGTCTTCAAGACGGAGGAGGACTATGCACTCCTGACCGAGACCTATCTCGCCGAGCTTGCCGGCATCAACACCATCTACAGCGAACTGTTCGTCTCGCCCGATCACGGCGACCGGATCGGTCTCGGGGCCGATCCCTATATTGCCGGGATCAGCGAAGGCATTCGCCGGGCCAGGGCTGCATCCGGTATCGAATGCCGGATGGTCGTGGTCGGGGAGCGGCATTTTGGCCCTGACCGTGTGATCGCCGCCGCAAAATATGCCGCGGCTTCCGACAACCCGCTGATCACCGGCTTCAACATGGCTGGCGAAGAGCGCATGGGCAGGGTTGCGGACTATGCAAGGGCCTTCGACATCGCGCGCGACGCGGGCCTCGGCCTCACCATCCATGCGGGCGAAGTATGCGGTGCCTTCAGCGTCAGGGACGCGCTCGATCTCGTCAAACCGTCGCGCATCGGCCATGGCGTGCGCGCCATCGAGGATGCGGATCTCGTCAGGCGTCTTGCCGATCTCGGCACGGTGCTCGAAGTCTGCCCCGGATCCAATGTCGCGCTCAAGGTCTTTGCGGATTTCAGGTCGCATCCGCTGCGGGCCCTGAAGGACGCCGGCGTCCGCGTCACCATCAGTTCCGACGACCCGCCATTCTTCCATACCTCGCTGAAGCGCGAATACGAGATCGCTGACCAGGAGATGGGCTTTTCCACCGCCGAAATCGACGCCATGACCCGCACCTCGATTGAAGCAGCCTTCGTCGACGAAGCGACCCGCCAGCGCCTGCTGGCGCTGCTTTGAGCACAGCATACCGCATCTGACTGGGGATCAAGTGCCAAAACCCCAGTCAACTCTTGCGATGCCAGCCTTTTCCGTGAAAGAAAATCATCAAGAGAACCATTGACCGGAAGAGAGACACAAATGGACGGCGTAACCGTAATCCATCACCCGCTTGTGCAGCACAAGCTGACCATCATGCGCCGCAAGGAAACCTCGACGGCAAGCTTTCGCCGCTTGCTGCGGGAAATCTCGACCCTGCTCTGCTATGAGGTGACCCGCGATCTCGAACTGACGATGGAAACCATCGAAACGCCGATCCAGGAGATGCAGGCACCGGTGCTGGAAGGCAAGAAGCTGGTTTTCGCCTCGATCCTGCGGGCGGGCAATGGCCTGCTTGAGGGCATGCTGGAACTGGTGCCCTCGGCCCGCGTCTCCCATATCGGTGTCTACCGCGATCACGAGACCTTGCAGCCGGTCGAATATTACTTCAAGGCCCCGGAAAACATCGTCGAACGTCTGGTGATCGTCGTCGATCCGATGCTCGCAACCGGCAATTCCTCGATTGCCGCCATCGACAAGCTGAAGGAACGCGGAGCCCGCAACATCCGCTTCCTCTGCCTTCTCGCCGCCCCCGAAGGCATCCGCAATTTCCGCGCCGCCCATCCCGATGTGCCGGTCTTCACCGCAGCGATCGACAGCCACCTCAATGAAAAGGGCTATATCGTGCCCGGCCTCGGCGATGCGGGGGACAGAATGTACGGTACGAAATAACCGTTATTCAGAATACTGAACTTTAACCACAGACTGAAAAGACAACCCGGAAACCGCCGTTTCCGGGTTCTTTACCTTAGGTCTTAGCAGGATTTTGCCGGAGCCAAGTCTATCGTCCTTCTCAAGATGATACCAAAGATCACGAACGGGAAACCTCGTGATTTCTTGTATAAGAAGAAGGACGACCTTCCATGATCATGCGCGATCTGGTTCTGCTGACAATTGGACTTGTGGCGGCATCGCAGGTGCCGAAACTGTTGCCGCCAATGGATGCAGGCAAGCCCGCAGCGGTGGTGGAAAAGGTATCCACCCATGGCAAGGCACCGGTCTCCAACGGGTCCTACACACTCGACGCCAACAGGGCCGGACACTTCAACGGCACCTTTACCCTCAACGGCAAATCGGTCTCGGGTCTGGTCGACACAGGCGCAACCTTCGTCGCGATGAACGAGAAGACCGCGCGTCAGCTCGGCTTCAACGGCAATACGCTGGATTTCCGCTATGCGGTCAACACCGCCAACGGCCCGGCCCAGGCCGCCCATGTGGTTCTCGACCGGATCGAGATCGGCGGCCTCCGGGCCGAGGATGTGGAAGCTTTCGTGCTGAAGGACGAGGCACTTGACGGAACCCTGATCGGCATGAGCTTCCTGAAAAAGCTGAAATCCTTCAGCGTCGAAAACGGCAAGATGGTGCTGAAACAGTAGCCGGCGGCTGAACCGGACCGCTATATCCGGCCCAGAAGGACCGGGCTTTCCGCCGGACTTTTCTCCCCGATACGGTAAAGCCTGGCCGCTGTCGCCGCGACGCGGTCCGCAGCATTTTCATCTGCCGCGTGCAGGAAGGCAATCGGCTCGCCCTTTGCCACTTTCGAACCGAGGGGGCGGATGGCGGAAAAGCCGGTCCGGTGATCAATCTCGTCCTCAGGCTTGCGTCGTCCGCCGCCAAGTTCGATCACCGCCATGCCGAGGCCGCGCGTGTCGACGCCCGCAAGATAACCGTCCCGTTCAGCCACCACCGGCACGATCACCGGTGCCCTGGCCAGATAGTGATCCGGGCGCTCCAGAAGATCGGCGGGCCCGCCCAGCAGGTGCACCATCCTGGCAAAATGCTCGGCGGCCCTTCCGGAGGACAGCGCGCGGCGCGCCATTTCCTCGCCTGCTTCAAGGGTTGCGGCGATGCCGGAGGAGCGCAGCATCTCGGCAGCAAAGGCAAGCACTGCGGTCTCCAGCCTTGTGCCCGTTTTTTCGCCGCGCAGGAAGGCGATGCAGTTTTCGATTTCCACCCCATTGCCCGCCGCATCGGCCAGCGGCTGGTTCATGTCGGTGAGCAATGCGGAGGTCTTGACCCCTGCGCCATTGGCCACCTCGACCAGCGAGCGCGCAAGCACGTCCGCCTTGCCGAGATCTTCCATGAAGGAGCCATTGCCGACCTTGACGTCGAGCACCAGGCTTTCAAGCCCGGCGGCAAGCTTCTTCGACAGGATGGAGGCCACGATCAGCGGTATGGAATCGACCGTTGCCGTGACATCGCGCACCGCATAAAGCCGCTTGTCGGCGGGGGCAAGCGCTGCGGTCTGGCCGATGATCGCGCATCCAGCCTCCGCCACCGTCTTGCGAAACAGCGCTTCATCGGGCATGATCCTGTAGCCGGGGATAGATTCCAGCTTGTCGAGCGTGCCGCCGGTATGGCCAAGGCCACGGCCCGATATCATCGGCACCGCCAGCCCGCAGGCAGCAGCGACGGGGGCCAGCATCAGCGAGACATTGTCACCGACCCCACCGGTCGAATGCTTGTCGCCGACCGGCTTGCCGATCCCCTGCCAGGAGAGAACCTGGCCGGAATCGCGCATCGCCAAGGTGAGCGCCACGGTCTCGTCGCGGCTCATGCCGGAAAACCACACCGCCATGGCAAAGGCCGCCACCTGCCCCTCGGACATCGTCGCGCGGGACAGTCCGTCGACGAAGAAACGGATGTCCTCGACCGACAGGACCTCGCCATTGCGCTTCTTCAGAATGATGTCCTGCGGCAGCATCGGCTCAGTATCCGGGGCCGGAACTGCTGGACGCTTCGCCCGCCAGAACGCGCAGGATATCGTCGAGCAGGCCGGACGCACCAAAGCGGAACCATTGCGGCACCGCCCAGCCCTCGCCCATGATGCTGTCGGCAAGCGTCAGGTAACGTCCGGCAACCGGCACCGAACCGATGCCGCCGGAGGGCTTCAGGCCAACGGGCCTGCCGCTCGCCTTGATCGCATTCAGCATGATTTCGGCCGCTTCTTCCGTCGCGTTGCCCGGTGTCTTGCCGGTCGAGGTCTTGATGAAATCCGCCCCGGCGGCAATCGCCAGATCGGCGGCCTTGCGGATCAGCGCGGGATCGCGGATCTCGCCCGTCTCCAGAATGCCCTTCAGCCGCACCGGCGGCAGGATCGCGGCCCGCACGGCGGCAACCATTGCGGTGACCGACCGTTCATCGCCATCCATCAGCCCCTTGTAGGGGATCACAAGATCGATTTCATCCGCCCCGTCGGCAATCGCCTGCGTGGTCTCGGCCACGGTTTCTGCGATGGTGCCATTGCCGGAGGGGAAATTGACCACGGTCGCAATCCTGACCGGACTTTCCTTGCCAAGCAGGCCACGCGCCTGCGCGATGAAGCGCGGCCAGATGCAGATGGCCGCAACGCAACCGTGGGGCGTCCGGGCCCTGGTGCACAGCGCATCGATCTGGTCTGGCGTGCAATCATCCTTCAGATTGGTGAGGTCGAGTACCGACAGGGCCCGGCGGGCAATGGTCGTGTCATTCATCATTCTTGTCCTTGGCTGGCAATGAGCGCGGTCAGGATGGTCGCCAGCCGCCTGCCGCCGATCGGAGCCATTTCCTTGGTTTCGGCATGGCTGAGTTCGCCACCCGTCATGCCCGCGCCGAAATTGGTGATCACCGATGCGGCGGCGACCCGGAGCCCGAGAAAGCGGGCGAGAATGACTTCCGGCACGGTCGACATGCCGACAGCATCGGCACCGAGAATGCGGGCCATCCGGATTTCCGCAGGCGTCTCGAAGCTCGGACCGGAAAACCACATATAGACGCCCTGATGCAGCGGCGTGCCGGTCTTGCGGGCGGCGGCGCGCATGGCACTGGCGAGATCATCATCATAGGCCGAGGTCATGCCGGTGAAACGACCGTCGCTCGCCTCGCCGATCAAAGGATTCTCGCCGGAGAAATTGATGTGGTCGGTGATCTGCATCACCGAGCCCGGCGGCATGTCATCGCGCACCGAGCCCGCCGCATTGGTGAGCAGCAGCACCTCGATGCCGAGCGCCTTCAGCACCTCGAGCGGCACCCGCATGGCCGCCGCATCACCCTTCTCGTAATAATGGATGCGGCCCGAGAGCACCAGCACCGGCACGCCCGCGATGCGGCCAACGACGATCTGGCCGGCATGACCGGAGACCGCACTTTGCGGGAAGCCGGGCAGATCACCATAGGGAATGGCAACGGTCTGTTCGAGCGCGTCCACGAGGCTGCCAAGGCCGGAGCCGAGCACGAGGGCATGGCGTGGCTTCAGGCCGCCGAGGCGTTGCTGGATGATGTCGAGGATTGCCTTCATCCCAGGATCTCTGTTTCAAAGCTTGCGGGGAGCATGTCTTCCATGGTCATGGTTTTCTTCACGCCCGTCTCATCGCAGAGATAGATCGGCGTGCGGCGGTCCGCAAATTCGGAAATCTTCTGGCGGCAACCGCCACAGGGCGGGCAGAGCGGCAGCTTTTCGGCAATCACCGCCATTTCGATGATCTTCCGGCCTCCACCCATGATCATGCAGCTGATCGCCGTCGGTTCGGCGCACCAGCCCTGCGGGAAGGAGAGATTCTCGATATTGGCTCCCGCATAGATCTTGCCATCGTCGGCGCGGATGGCGGCACCGACGGGAAATTTCGAATAGGGCGCATGGGCGTGCGCCATGGCAGCGCGCGCCGCTTCGAACAGGTCATGCGACATTCTAGCGTTCCTTCGTATAGGGTACGCCACCGGCCTTGGGCGGATGGGCAACACCAATGAAGCCTGCAAGCAGGATACAGGTCAAAGCATAGGGCAGTGACTGGAAGATTTGTACCGGCACCTCGCCGATTCCCGGCACGGACTTGCCCTGCATGAAATTGGCAAAGGCATCGAGGAAACCGAACAGCAGGCAGGCAAACATCACCGGCACCGGCTTCCACTTGGCAAAGATCAGGGCTGCAAGCGCGATATAGCCCTTGCCTGCCGACATGTCCTTGATGAAGGCCGCCGACTGGGCAATCGCCAGATAGGAACCGGCAAAGCCACAGAGGATGCCGGCACAGACCACGGCGCGATAGCGCAGGAAGGTCACCGAAATGCCCGCCGTATCCACCGCACCCGGATTTTCACCGACAGCCCTGAGCCGGAGGCCGAAGCGGGTCCGGTAGAGAATCCACCAGGAAATCGGCACGGCGGCAAAGGCCAGATAGGTGAGGATATTGTGGCCGGAAATCACGTCGGCATAGAACTTGCCGAGGTAACCGCTGTCGCGCAGCGCTTCGGCACCCGGCAGCTTGATTTCGCCGAACCGGGCCGTCTTGTCGAGCTGCGGCGTGCGGCCGCCCTGGCCGAACCAGGCCTGTCCGAGCACGATGGTCAGCCCCGCCGCGATGAAATTGATCGCCACGCCCGAGACAATCTGGTTGCCGCGATTGGTGATCGAGGCAAAGCCATGCAGCAGCGACAGGGCGACCGAGACAAGAATACCCGCCCCGAGCCCCAGCCAGGCATCGCCGGTGACATAGGCGACACAGGCGGAGGCAAAGGCCGACGACAGCATCTTGCCTTCAAGGCCGATGTCGAAAATGCCGGAGCGTTCGGAAAACAGGCCCGCCAGCGCCGTGAAGATCAGCGGGATCGACAGCCGGATGGTCGAGCCCAGAATGGAAATCAGAATATCGATATAGTCCATCGAACCCTCCCTCACGCCTTGGCGAATGATTGATAGAGCCGCACCAGCGCGGGCCGGAACATATATTCAAGCGCGCCGGCAAACAGGATCACCAGACCCTGGATGACGACGATCATGTCGCGGGTGATGTTGGGCATGTCGAAGGACAATTCGCTGCCGCCCTGATAGAGGACACCGAACAGAAGGGCGGCAAGCAGGATGCCGACGGGATGGTTGCGCCCCATCAGCGACACGGCGATGCCGACGAAGCCTGCGCCGCCGACGAATTCCACCTGCAGGCGGGCCGAAGCGCCGAGCACCGGGTTCAGCGCCATCATGCCTGCAAGACCGCCCGAGATCAGCATGGCGATGATCACAGTGCGGGCATAGGGCACGCCGGCATAGATCGCCGCCGAGGGGCTGATGCCGAGGGTGCGCATTTCATAGCCAAGCTTGGTGCGCCAGACCAGCACCCAGACGAGGAAGCACATCACCAGCGCGATGATGAAGGAGAAGTTGAAGGGCGCTGCCCCGAGGCTGAGACCGAAGAGGTTCATCAGCCAGTCGAGCTTCGGCAATTGCCCGCCCGCAAGGAAGGTGCGGGTTTCCGGTGCCATCTTGCCCGGCACGATCAGCACATTCACCAGCAGGTAGACCATCAGTGCCGCACCGATGAAATTGAACATGATGGTGGTGATGACGATATGGCTGCCGCGCTTGGCCTGAAGCCAGGCGGGAATGAAGGCCCAGGCCGCACCGAAGACGGCGGCTCCGACCACCGCAAAGGGCATGGTCAGATACCACGGCAGGTATTTGTCGAGCGCCAGCGCCACCAGGGCCGCGCCGAGGCCGCCGAGATAGGCCTGGCCTTCCGAGCCGATATTGAACAGGCCGGCATGGATGGCGACCGCCACCGACAGGCCGGTGAAGATGAAATTGGTGGCGAAGAACAGGGTGAAGCCGATGCCTTCGCCGCGCCCGAGCGCGCCGACGACCAGCAGCTTGACCGCTTCGAACGGATTTTCCCCGATCAGCCAGACCACGAAGCCGGAAATGAGGAAGGCAAGGGTGAGGTTCAACAGCGGGATAAGCCCGTAATTGATCCAGTTCGGCAGGGGTACGGATGCGGTGCTCATTGGGGCCTCATCATGCGGCAATGCCGGCCATCATCAGGCCGAGGGTCTGTTCACCGGCGTCAGCGGTCTTTTCGCCGACCACATGGCCTGCAAACATCACGAGGATCCGGTCGGAAAGGGCGCGAATTTCGTCGAGTTCGACCGAGACGAGCAGCAGTGCCTTGCCCTGGTCGCGCATGTCGATGATCCGCTTGTGAATGAATTCGATGGCACCGATATCGACGCCACGGGTCGGCTGGCCGATCAGCAGGATGCGCGGGTCCCGTTCGATTTCGCGGGCAACCACGATCTTCTGCTGGTTGCCGCCGGAAAAATTCGCGGTCTTCAGACGGCAATTGGGCGGGCGGATATCGTATTTCTCGATCTTCTCGGCGGCATCCCTGCGGATCGCCTCGAGGTCGAGCAGCATGCCCCTGCCGTATTTCGGATCGCGGTGATAGCCGAGCACGGAATTCTCGTATTCCTCGAATTTCAGCACCAGCCCCATGTGATGCCGGTCTTCCGGGATATGGGCGAGGCCAAGCTCGCGCAGCCGCGCCGGATTGGCCCTTGCAATCGGCTGGCCGTCGATGAGGATTTCGCCCGAGGTCGGTGGCCGAATACCCGCCAGCGCTTCGAGAAGTTCCGACTGGCCGTTGCCCGCAACGCCGGCAATCCCGACGATCTCGCCCGCCCGGACATCGAAGGAGACATTGTCGACCATGGTGACGCCACGGCCATCCTTGACGGTGAGATTGCGCACCGACAGCACCACGCCGCCGGGGTTGGAATGGCCCTTTTCCACCTGCAGCAGCACGCGGCGGCCGACCATCAGTTCGGCCAGTTCCTCGACCGAGGTTTCCGATGTCTTGCGGGTCGCGACCATCTCGCCGCGGCGCATCACCGAGACGGTATCGGTGATCGCCATGATCTCGCGCAGCTTGTGGGTGATGAGAATGACGGTCTTGCCCTGATCGCGCAGCACGCCGAGAATGCGGAACAGATGATCGGCTTCCGAAGGGGTCAGCACGCCGGTCGGTTCGTCGAGGATCAGGATCTCCGCGCCGCGATACATGGCTTTCAGTATTTCCACGCGCTGCTGCAGGCCGACCGCCAGTTCCTCGATGACCGCATCCGGATCGACCTCAAGGCCGTAATCGGTCTCGAGCCGCTTCAGCTCGACACGGGCGGCAGAGACGCCCTTGGCGAGAAGCGCACCGCCTTCGGCCCCGAGCATGACATTTTCAAGCACGGTGAAATTTTCGACCAGCATGAAATGCTGGTGGACCATGCCGATGCCGTGATTGATCGCCGCCTGGCTGTCGCGGATCGTCACCGGCGTGCCAGCGATGCGGATTTCGCCGCTGTCGGCCTGGTAGAAGCCGTAGAGGATCGACATCAGTGTCGATTTTCCCGCACCGTTCTCGCCGATGATGCCGTGGATCGAGCCCCTGGCCACGGTCAGGTTGATATTCTTGTTGGCATGAACGGCGCCGAATTTCTTGTCGATGCCGATGAGTTCAATCGCTGGATGATCTGTCACGCTTGGGCTCCTGAGAAGGGCATGGCCATCAGAGCAGGGATGGAAACAGGCGCGCGCCCTTCCCGATCCGGACAGGAGGAAAGCAAATTGGTCCTTGAGGGTGAGACGTCGACTGCACATGCGAGGGGATACCGGAGATGATCCCCGTGGATCTCCGTCCCGTTGCACTGCCCCCACTTCCCGGACTGCCGGATGCGCCGGTCAGTTCCGTCCCCCTGAAGCTTTCGGGTCTTGGTGCCCGTTCCAAACTGCCGAACCCGCTGCCTCGCGGCATGCCGGAATAAATTCCTGAGAGAAAATGACGGACGCAAAGATATCCCGACCCTTGCGTCCGTCCGGTTTCACATCACTTCGGGCAGGCGTTGTCGCTCATGTAGTCATGCACCTTGACGGTGCCGGCCACGATGTCAGCCTTGGCCTTGTCGACGGCAGCCTGCATTTCAGCGGTGATCAGCGGCTTGTTGTTGTCGTCGGAAGCCCAGCCCACACCGTCCTGCGCCACGCCGAGAGCCTGGATGCCGGCGGTGAACTTGTCGTTCTTGGCATCGCTGTAGGCATTGTAGACGGCGAGGTCGACGCGCTTGACCATCGAGGTCAGAACCGAACCCGGATGCAGGTAGTTCTGGTTGGAATCGACGCCGATCGACAGCTTGCCATTGTCGGCTGCGGTCTGCAGCACGCCGAGGCCCGTTGCCCCTGCTGCCGCGTAGACGACGTCCGCGCCCTGGTCGATCTGGTTCTTGGTCAGCTCGCCGCCGCGAACCGGGTCATTCCAGGCCGCACCGGTGGTGCCGGTCATGTTCTGGAACACTTCGATTTTCGGGTTGGCGGCGCGGGCACCCTGCTCGTAGCCGCATTCGAACTTGCGAATCAGCGGAATGTCCATGCCGCCGATGAAGCCGACCTTGCCGGTCTTCGACGCCATGCCGGCGAGCAGGCCGACGAGATAGGAGCCTTCGTGCTCGTTATAGACCACCGAACGGACATTCGGCTTGTCGACAACGGAATCGACCAGAACGAATTTCGTGTCCGGGAATTCGGCGGCAACCTTCTCGATGGCCGAGGTCCAGGCGAAGGAAACGGCCACGACGGGGTTATAGCCCTTGCTGGCGAAATTGCGGATCGCCTGCTCGCCCTGGGTATCGCCGGTCGGCTCGAAGTCGCGGAAATCAATGCCGGTTTCGGCCTTGAACTTCTGGGCGCCGTTGAAAGCTGCTTCGTTGAAAGACTTGTCGAACTTGCCCCCGGTGCCGTAAACCAGCGCGGGCTTGATGTCTGCCGCAAGCGCCGTCGCCGACATGGCGGCCAGTGCGAAGAGGCTCAAAAGGGTTTTTTTCATTGTGCAGCCCTATTCTCTCTATTGATCGTGTTGGGTCCTCCCGCAAATCCGTTGCCGGACATGTCTGCGGTTGAGCCGGCCCCTTATCCGGGAGCCTGACTTCGGGCATCCTTGCATGGCTTCAGAAAAAATTCATCAGAAATTTTTCATCTGGTCAAGAAACACGCAGTGCGCCATGGGAACAGGCCCAAGTTACTGATAATACATAAATAAACTTCCCACCTGAACGGGAGGCCCGATACGCCCGGGCCGCCCGGAAGAGGTCGATTTGCAGGATCGGTGGCACCGAATTGCGCCTTGGGCCTCAGCCTGTCGGACAACTGACGCCGGTGCCGCGCAGGCCGCAATAGCCGCCGGGATTCTTGGCGAGATATTGCTGGTGGTAGTCTTCGGCATAATAATAGGGGCCGACCCCGGCAATCTCGGTGGTGATCACCGCCTTGACGCTCCTGTCGCGCAGGGCCTGCTGGAAAAGGTCGCGGACCCGCTCGGCGCGCTGCAAATGCCCGGGTGTCGTCGTGTAGATCGCCGAACGGTAGGTGGTGCCGATATCATTGCCCTGCCGCATGCCCTGGGTCGGATCATGCTCTTCGAAAAACACCTTCAGCAACTGTTCGAGCGTGACGACGGCGGGATCATAGACGAGCTTGACCACTTCCGTGTGGCCGGTCAGCCCCGTGGTGGTTTCCTGATAGGTCGGATTGGGTGTCACCCCACCGGAATAGCCGGCGGAGGTAACCCAGACGCCGGGGATCTTCCACAGCAGCCGCTCGGCACCCCAGAAACAGCCCATGCCGAGATAGACGGTTTCAAAACCTTCAGGATACGGGCCTTTCAGCGGATTGCCATTGACGAAATGCCGCTCGGCGGTGGGGATCGGCTGGGGGCGACCCGGCAGCGCCGATGCCGGCGAGGGCATCGTGGTCTTCTTGTTGAACATGTCCATTCCAAACATCATGGCCTCCTTGCGGGTATAATGGTGATGGCTTGGCCCGATCCCGGCCTTCCCGGGATTTCAGGCCGCAAAACGTCCGGCGGCGGGCCCCTTGCTATAGGCGGCAATCCACAGCAGCAGGGCCAGAAACAGCAGGATTGCTCCGGCAGGCTGCACCAGCAACCAGCCGAACCCCTGTTCGAAGGTTTTGCCATAACGGCTCCCCGCAATGGCCGTCTCGGCAGCGATGAGCGATTGCGCACTGAGAGTGGCCCACGCAAGAGCCAGGGATGTCAGGTCCAGTGCGGACCGCGCAACAGACCGGATGGAATCGAATACCCCGACCCCAACCGCCAGCGCCAGCAGCAGGACACTTGCAAAGCGCAGCAAACCCCGCATCCCCCATAGCCTCCCGCGCGCGCCAAAACCGCGACCTTGCCTGCTGTTGCCCTCGAGTGAAGGAAAAGATAGGGCGAGCCCTCCCGCCACGCAAGGCGGAGCGATCCGCATATTCGTCACAAGATCTCAACAAACCGTCAGATTTCGGTTGATCACGCTTGAAACCTCAGTATATATCCCGCCCGTCCAGCCCGTTCGGTTTTCCCTGACGCAAGCGCTGACAAGTGGACAGGTGGCCGAGTGGTTTAAGGCGCACGCCTGGAACGCGTGTGTACGTGAAAGCGTACCGAGGGTTCGAATCCCTCCCTGTCCGCCATTAAATTCCTCTAAATATTTGAATTTAATGGGTTTTCTAATTGGGAAGTTTTCTGTCCCTAACCTAATCCCTAACTTGGCTCGTTGTTGATAGCGCTTTGGGGCGGCAAAAGCCCTTTGGCGTCACCGAAGATACGCCGCGACCATCATTGCAAATTGCGCATCTGCCGCGTCCTCCAGCGCCTCCCCCTTCTGCCATAGGCGGTCATAGGTTCGGCGATGCATCCCTTTGGGCTTTTCCGGAAATGGATCGTCAAGGCATTGAGACCCGCCAAGGCGCTGCCGAAGTTTTTGCGCTTGGCTGTATGCCCGCTCGTGCGGCGGCTCGTGTTGGGATTTGTAAGCAAGGTTCCAGCACTTGCGGCAACGGTAATGCGTGCCGCCGTAAAGGACGGCGCAACGCCGTCGGCATGACAGACACACAAGCCAGCGGCGACGCCCGCCAAGATACTGATCGGTAGTCACCAGCGGAATGCGCTCGTTCACGTCCTGCCAGTCTTCATCGCCGGATTGACGATACCGATAGATCAGCTCGATTTCGTGGAAGTGGGTCTTGAAGCGGATATAACCGGCAGGCTCACCACCTCGGTTCCATGACAGCGAGCCGGAACATCCCGGCGCGAGCATCCCACGCTTTCGCAGATACCGAATATCGACGCGGGTATAGGCTTCGCAATTGTCGCGCGATGCTCTCCAAGGATTTCCGGAACCCGGTCCACCCATTTTGCGCTTCTCCATTTAACCGAAATCATGTGGAAGGTGCTGATCGTGCAAAGCTGCTTCTGTCGTGTTGTCTCACTGTTGGGTGGCCCCTCCCATGGTAACTATAAGTGTACCTGTGGTGACACCGTGCGACCGTCGCAAAGAGGCTTCACAGTGTCATCAGAGAGACTGTGAAGCCCAAATTTCATGCTTGTTTCATGGTCACGGTGTCATGTCAGGTACTGTTGCGGTCCCGGGTGACACCGTGTTTTTTTCTTTTCGCCGTTCGCGGCCCCATCTCATGAACGCTTTGGACGGCAGTTGATTGGTTCGGTTGCACGCAAAATCCGTGAGGCGGTATTCAGTTGCGTGGCCTTTCTTCATATTGAAGCTGCCTTTCACCACGATTTCTAGAAACCCCAGCGTAATTAGCTGCTCAATGCATCGCGCAACCGTGTTTTTAGATAGCCTCAGGGCATCCGCACCTTCCCGGACCGCATAGGCGATAAACCCATTGTTCGCCCCGTTGTATCTCTGCGCGATTTCAATGTATACGCATCGCTCGTTCGGTGAGAGTGCAAGCCATGCAGGGCAGACCAGCATGGAATGGTAGAGGCGCACATGGCGCGCCTCCACCTTTGACCGGCCCTTGGCATTATGCCTTGCCATCCACTACCTCCAGGATGGAGACGCTGGAATTCAGCACATAGCGCGCATGAGAGCCGGGAAACTTGCCCTCGTGGTTTTCATATATAGTGCTGATACTAAGGCCAAGATTGCGCAGATTAAGCACATATGCACTCCAGCGCGGCCCCGGCGTGGTGATCGGCGTGCAACCGCATCTCCCCATCCGATGCAGCTCCAGCAAGGCCCACGCATTGCGACCTATGAGCCGCGTTGCTGATCCGTCCGGCTCTACGCGGTAGACAATCGAGAAGCGTTTACTCATGAGCGCCCCCCATCACTGCCGGTAGCGCCATCAGGATATTGAGCGCAGTTGCATCACATTCGCCTGCCCGCTGCCGGACCCGGCGCAATAGTCCGGTCTTCAGACGATGGAAGGACTTGGCTTCCCATCGCGCCCTGCCGTGCCTTTGACCGGCCCGCCGCTGCACGATCCATTGGATTGCATCGCGGCACACTATGACCCGCCACGATGGATTAAGGACCGCGACAACTGCCCGATAGGCGTCGGCTTCTTCCCGTAGCGAGAAATCGGCAGAGACCCACGGTAGAGACGCATTCATGATCGGTTCGGAACTATCTAGCTGGAAAGCCATCATGCGAGCCTCCCGCCGATTTCTGCCAGTTGGCAGACAAGCCGGGCCATACATGGCGAAAGCCGGTAGCGAGTTGACACATATGTCGCTTGAAAGCTCATAGCGTCAGCGATACTGTAGGTTATGAGACCGGTTCCGTGGAGGGACGTGGTATCCTCGACCCGGCTAGCGCCTGCAAGCGCTGCCGGGTTTTCATTTTCAAGCTGCATTGAACGCACCTCCCTTGGGGAGATTGTTCAGATATGCCTCAAGCTCGCTCACAAGGATGAGCGTTCGCTTCCCCGCCTTGCGCGGCGTGAGCTTGCCCTCATTGAAAAGCTTGTAGAGGAAAGTTCTACCGAGGCCGGACATTGCCGTGGCTTCGGGAATGGTGACTGCGACTTTTTGCATAAAGTCATTCCAGCCGGAGAGTTCAACGTCCGGCGCGTACCCTTGCGAGTTCGTCATGGGTCTGTCTATCAATCACATCCGGAAACGAGAATAATGAGGGCAAATGCAAGCCCCGCCATCAGAGGCTATGAACCCCGATTTCGCCTGTTTAGGGCAGTCGTCACTTTTTTGAGCCGATCTGCTATTGCGGTAGCGTTAAGTTTATAATTGTAGGGAGTAGGAAATTGGCCTAGGGCCAACTTTAAGAAATGTGCAAGCTCACCCGCATTGTCGCATTTTCGAGCTTTCGAACTATGCGACGCTTTGGGCAATCTGTGCTTTGTCGCCCACTCCTTTGCTGCTGCAAGGAAATTAGAAATAGCATCGCCGTTCCTGAACCCATTCTGCGAAAGAGCCGAGAGCGCTTGTTGGCCCAATATTGCATCAAATGAAGATTGCAAGCGCTTGGCAACCATGCCAAGCAGAAAAGTGGTTAGTGTGGCCTCCATCTCAAGAGATGGCATATTGTCACCGCCATCTTCCGTGCGGGCACATGGGTTCTCACATGTGATGTTGAGAGGCCTCTGTGAAAGCTCTCTCTCAAGCAGATTAGTGAATAGCATACGAGCATCCGTTCGATCCACGCTACCGCCGCTAATTGAACCGGTTTGAGCGAAGTTGATAAACGGCTTAATCGAACCATAAATTTTTTCAGCAATTTCTCGGATTTCACTCGGTTTCGCCGCGTTTAATTCGGAATGCCGGGCATTCAAGTAAACTTGGCAGATGTTGAGAAATTCTTCCCTTTGCTCATGACTAATCACTCGCTCGTACGCACTTTCAAGGCCCTCCCAATCGGTTGCTGAAAGTTCAAATTCAACGTCGCCACTATGCGAGGCCCAACTGATTGCGTGTTCGAAGTTCGGCATCGTGCACCCGATGGCACCGCGAGGAAAGTCAGGGAAACCGGGGGTGCTATTCCGGCTTATCGGATGGCCGTCCTATCCCTATGGCTACCGTAGTTGATTTCGACTGAGCCCTCAAATGCTGAAATCTAATTGGAAGCCAACCTCACTACGTTTCCCGGCCTTAATCCCCCAATAAATGTCTCCCAAGCTTCCATTAGCTTACGTCTCTTTTCCAGCGCGTCAGCCCGACGGTAAGCGCGCTCGGTGGCATCGCCGACGCGATGCGCCAAGGCTTGTTCAGCAACCTCGCGCGGGAAATGGGTTTCATCGCCAACCCAGTCGCGGAAAGCGGAGCGGAAGCCGTGCACGGTATATTGATCAACGCCAACGCGTTCCATGAGCTTGTCAAAGGACATGCCGGAAAGAGGCCGATTTAGCCTTTGACCGGGAAAGACCCAATCAGAAAACCGGGTTTCGTGCAGCGCTTTGGCAATAGCAAGCGCGCGAGGTGTCAGTGGCACACGATGTTCTTTGCCTGCCTTCATCCGATTGGCAGGAACCGTCCATATCGCGTTATCCAGATCGATTTCAGACCACGTTGCGCCAAGCACTTCGCCGGACCGCGCAGCCGTGAGAATGAGAAACTCGAGCCCGCGTGCTGCCATCGCCTCACGACTGGAAAGCTCCCGCATGAACGCAGGAACGGCAGAGTACGGCATGGCCGCGTGGTGGCCGCGTGTCAGCTTTTGCCGGGCAGGAAGAATGGATTTCAGATGGCCGCGCCATAAAGCCGGATTTTCTCCCGTTCGCCAGCCGCGCACCTTGGCGAAATCCAGTATCCGCTCGAGCCGTCCGCGAAGCCGAGAGGCGGTTTCCGGCTTCTCTTGCCACATCGGCGATAGCACTTTCAAAACATCATCGGTGCCAATCTCGGCAACCGACTTATGATGCATCGCTTTCGTGTATTCCGTCACCGTCATGCGCCATTGCGCCCGGTGCTTCTCATTGCGCCATTGCCCTTCCATCGACTTCAGGAAGGTATCGGCACAATCGAGGAAGGAAGGGATTTCAGTTTTCTGCTTTTCGGCAATGGGGTTTCTGCCCTCGGAAATCGCCTGCCGGTGCGAGGTCGCCAGTTCGCGAGCCTTGGCAAGCTTGACCGTTGGATAGGCACCAAGCCCCATTTCGAAGCGGTTTCCCTCCTGTTTCCAGATGAAGGCCCAGGATTTCGAGCCGGAAGGCTTCACATGCAGGTAAAGCCCGCCGCCGTCGCCAAGGCGACCCGCGATTGAAGCCGCTTTGCAAGTTGCATCTGTCAGCTTGTTTAATGCCCGCGCCATCGAATGTCCCTAACTTTATCCCTAACCCATTTGCCGGATAGTAGCGGACTTTAGTGGACATTAACAGTTGGAAAGACCATCAGTTCTTTGATTACCTTTGATTTTTTAGAACGCCAGCAGACGCGACCGAACATAGGTTTGGCGGTCTCCCTGTCCGCCATTTTCATTTTTTCCAGCAGCTTGCATGGGTACCTTTCCGTGATGCGGAGCTTCGCATCGGCTGCCCCCCTCATCCCTGCGCCCGGATAACCTCCAGGAAATCGTCGCCATAGCGCTCCAGCTTCGACTGGCCGACGCCGGAGATGGCGAGGAGGGCGTCGCGGGTTTTCGGGCGGTCGGTGGCAAAGGCGATGAGGGTCGTGTCGGGGAAGACCACATAGGGCGGGACGGAGAGCGATTTGGCGATGGCGAGCCGCCTTGCCCGCAGCGCCAGGAACAGGTCGAGATCAGCCCCTTCAAGCGCCGCGTTGGCCTTTTTCGGACCTGGAGAGCCGGTGCGTGACGCTTTTGCCGACGTGGGCCGGTCCTTGCGGAAACGGACCTCCCGCTCGCGCCTGAAGACGGCCCGTGCCTCGGGCTCGAGTTTCAGGGCACCAAACGCCTCGTGGTCGACGCGGACCAGGCCCGCGGCCAGAAGCTGGCGATAGACCGATTGCCACGTCTTGGCTGCGAGATCCTTGCCCGCCCCGAACACCGGCATCTCCGTATGGCCGAAACGCAGGGTCTTGTCATTTTCCTGCCCGAGCAGCACATCGACCAGGTGGCCGGTGCCGAAACGTTCGCCGGTCCGGTAGATTGCCGCCAAAGCCTTGATCGCGGCTTCCGTGCCGTCCCAGGTGTCGACCGGCTTCAGGCATGTATCGCAATTGCCGCAAATGCCCGGATGCGCCTCGCCGAAATGGGCGAGGATCGCCTGCCTGCGGCAGCCGGGCGTTTCGCAGATCGCCAGCAGCGCATTGAGCTTGGCCCGTTCCACCCGCTTGATGTCATCGCCGGAGGTGCCGCCGTCGATCATCCGTCCGCGCTGGATCACATCGGCCATGCCATAGGCCATCCAGACATCGGAGGGCAGGCCATCACGCCCGGCCCGACCGGTTTCCTGATAATAGGCCTCGACCGAGCCCGGCAGATCGAGATGGGCTACATAGCGCACATTCGGCTTGTCGATGCCCATGCCGAAGGCGACGGTGGCAACAAGGCAGAGATCTTCCTCCTTGAGGAAGGCGTCCTGATTGGCATCGCGCAGCGCACGGTCCATGCCGGCGTGATAGGCCAGCGCCCGCACCCCTTGCGCGTTCAGCCATTCCGCAGTCTCCTCGACCTTGGCACGCGACAGGCAATAGACGATGCCGCTCGAACCTTGATGGCGGGTGAGAAACCGCAGCAACTGCTGGCGCGGCTGGTCGCGCTCGACGATCTCATAGGCAATGTTGGGCCGGTCGAAGGAGGTGGTGAAGACCTCTGCCGCCTGCAGCCCCAGCCTCTCGATGATGTCGTCGCGGGTATGGGGATCGGCGGTGGCGGTCAGGGCGATGCGCGGCACCCCGGGATAAAGCGCGCCGAGCTGGCCGAGTTCGCGGTATTCCGGACGGAAGTCATGCCCCCATTGCGAGACGCAATGGGCCTCGTCGATGGCAAACAGCGCGATTTCGGCCCTGCCGATCAGTTCGCGAAAACCCGGCGTCAGGATGCGCTCCGGGGTGACATAGAGCAGGTCCAGGCTTTGATCGGCAATTGCCCTTCGGACCGCGACGAATTCCTCCTGGCTCAGGGATGAATTCAGCGCTGCCGCCCGGACGCCGAGTTGCTTCAGCGCTTCCACCTGGTCGCGCATCAGCGCAATCAGCGGTGACACGACGATGCCGAGGCCGCTGCGGCAAAGCGCCGGGATCTGGAAGCACAGGGATTTCCCCGCCCCGGTCGGGAAGAGCACGACCGCATCGCCTCCAGCAGTCACCCGTTCGATGACGGCCTGTTGCTTGCCGCGAAAGGCCGGATAGCCATAGACCCGTTTCAGGATATCGAGCGGCATCCCGCTTCCGCCGGGCGGGGAAGGTTCTCCATTGCGGGCAAACAGCGCATCGGTGTGGCTTGGGGCGTGCGGCATGGAATCGCTTTCGGCAGGTGGTCCCGCCTCTATGCCACAGTTTTAGCCGCCCATGCGACCCCAACCGTTGGAGACCGCATTGACCGAACCCGCAAACACATCTAGCACCCGGGCAGACCCGCAGCCGGAAACATTAGCCATGGCGAAGAAACGCGAACGGACCCGGCTTGAAAAGCTCATGCATTCCTGGGGAAAGGCGAGCATCGACGAGCGCCGGCAGTTTATCGGCTGGCTCGGGCTGGACGGTCCACAGCCGACCCCGGCACCGATTGCCACCGGGCGCTATCTGACACCGGAGGTGATTGCCCGGATCGAACAGATCCTCGCCATCAGGAGAATCGGGATTGCCGAGGTGATGGCGGAGCTGGGCTTCGACCGGCGGGACCCCTGCCTGCTGCGGGCGATGGCGCGGCGGGCGAGCCTGCGGCTGGTGGTGATTGCCGCGCTGGAAAACTGGCTGCGGGACCATGCCGGACTGGCATTGCCCTGACACCACCCTGTTCAATGCAGCGTGTCGGTCGCAATCTCGTCGCGGAGCAGTTCAAATGCCCGGTAGAGGGCTTCGACCGCAATTTCCGTCAGTTCGTCGCCGGTCATTTCAG
Source organism: uncultured Gellertiella sp. (assembly GCF_963457605.1). GTDB lineage: Bacteria > Pseudomonadota > Alphaproteobacteria > Rhizobiales > Rhizobiaceae > Gellertiella. The sequence goes on along the minus strand of NZ_OY735139.1, from coordinate 2,400,504 downwards.
CAAGCGCGATCCGGGTCGCGATATCCTGCTGTTCAAAGAAATGGTCTGCCTGGTTAGACATGTCATGGTCCTTTCGATGCCGTCGTCATGTCGGCTGCGGTTCCAGACTAGAGTCTGTCAGTTTTAGATAGAAGCATATCCTGCATGCGTGATGTATCGCGAGCATTCTTCAGGGGTAAATTCTTTGAGGAGTTCTCCGATGCGACGCCAAGTCGTTTCAATGGTTCGCTCCTCGGCTTTGCGGACGAGCGTTTTCAGCTTTGAGAACATCATTTCGATTGGATTGAGGTCTGGTGAATAGGGCGGCAGAAAGAACATGCGAGCCCCTTGTGCCCGCACCGCCTCGCTGGCGGCCTTGCATTTGTGGCTGCCCAGGTTGTCGAGGACGACAATGTCACCGGCTTTCAGCACGGGGACAAGACATTGCTGAACCCATGCTGTAAAGGCGATACTGTTGATGGGGCCGTCGAGCACGAAAGGCGCAACGATGCCGTTGCGCCGCAGCCCGGCCAAAAAGGTCAGTGTTTTCCAGTGGCCATGCGGCACCTTCGCGATCAGGGGCTGACCGCGCGGGCACCAGCCGCAGGTCCGCGTCATGTTGGTCTTGACCCAGGTCTCATCAATGAAAACAAGCCGTTCCGGATCAATCCGGTGCTGATGGGCCTTCCAACGCGCTCTGAACCTTGCCACTTTCGGCCTGTCCTGCTCACTGGCTACCAGCGTTTTTTTTAAAGGTATTTCCCTGGCTGCGCAGGAACCGCCACACCGTATCGTGTGATACATGGATGCCAAACGACTGAAGATCGGCGGCAAGGGCTCTGACCGTCCAGTCAGACTTTGCGGCCAGCCGCTGGCGCACCTTCTCTGCCAGGTCACCGCTCAGAATGGGCTTGACATGGCCGCCAATTTTCGATGGCAGCAGCCCTTTGCCCGAGCGCGAAAGCTGACCGATCCGAACCGCCGAGGCGACCGATATTCCAAACCGTTCCGCCGCCGCGCGAACAGTCATGCCACCCGTCAACGCATCCGCCACCCGGGCCCGCAAATCAAGAGAAAGAGGCTTCACCATCCTTGCTGGCCTCCCTTCCAGCAAGATGCTTGAATCAGAAAAAACACAAAATTGGAATCCCTCCAGATTCAATTTGTCACTGACAGACTCTAGGGTGCCGAAATTGCACGAAGCTTGCGCCTGGCGCCGACTGCCCCTTGAAGGAATAATACGGGAAACGTGCAGGAGGATGGTCGGTGCAAGGCCTTGAGGCGCCGACATCGGGTCAAAAGCCTGGCATTCGCGCGCCGGGAGGGGTAGCTTCCCCTTGTTGTTTCAGGGAGACACAAGATGGAAATCAGGAAATGCGGTTCGCAGCCATCCGTTGCGGTGTCTTCGGCCTATTTTACCGGACAGGTCCGCCAGGACCCGCTGAACGAGGCGGCAGCGCCCGGCAGGGTCAAGATCTTCAGCGTCACCTTCGAGCCCGGTGCCCGCACCGCCTGGCACACCCATCCGCTCGGCCAGACGCTTGTCGTTACCGCCGGCGCAGGCTGGACGCAGACCTGGGGCGGAGCGGTGCAGCAGATTGCGGCGGGCGACGTGGTGTGGATTCCGGCAGGCGAAAAGCACTGGCATGGCGCGACCGCCACCACCGCCATGACCCATATTGCCATTCACGAGGCTGAAGACGGCAGGTCTGCCGACTGGCTGGAGCCGGTGTCGGACAGCCAGTATTCCGGCGAGGCCTGACGGAGAGCAGCTTCGCCCTCCGCCAGCAATCGCGAAGTCCTGCAGGCTCAGGGGGTCCCGTTCAACCATACAGACTCTACAGACTCTATTGCGACCTCTCCGCCTGATCGAGAACCCTTTGCAGGTCTGCACCCCGCTGGAAATCCGGCTCGGCGGGATTTTCGCCACGGATCGCGCCGATGAAGCGCTGATAGACGGTGGCTACCGCATCGGTCGGGATATCTTCCCAGGTCGCCGTCATCAGGTTCGGTTCCAGGCAGGCCCGCAACCGGCTGATCTGGTTTTCAAACGACACGTCCAGCCCGCCTTTGTCGCCGAACAGCCGCAGCCGGAGGTCGTTCAAGTGGCCGGAGGCAAAGCGCGTGGCACTGATCGTGCCGACCGAGCCATTGTCAAGAGCAAGATGCATGACGAAACTGTCATTGGCATCGAGCCGGTAGTCGCCGATCACCCCGCCGGGCGCCTTGTCAAAGGTCACCAGCCGGCTGGAGAGATCGCGGACACCGCTGCCAATGATGAAGGTGGCGAAATCGATGATGTGGATGCCGACATCGCCGAGAACGCCCTTGGACCCGTGCGCCTTCGACAGCCGCCACAGCCACTGGCTTTCCGTGTGCCAGTCACCCCAGGCGGGCTGGGTCAGCCAGCTCTGGAGATAGGAAGCCTCGAAATGGCGGATCGTGCCGATCTCTCCATTTGCCACCAACTGCGCCGCTTTTTGCAGGGCGGGGACGTTGCGATAGGTGAGATTGACCATGTTGATGACGCCTGCCGCCTTCGCCAGATCAGCCATCTCCTGCGCCTGACCATGGCTGGTTGCCAGCGGCTTTTCGCAGAGCACATGCTTGCCCGCCGCCAGCAAGGGCAAGGTGGTGGCATAGTGGACCTGATCCGGCGTCACGTTGGAAACGGCGTCGAATTCCCCCCAGGCCAGCGCCTCCTCGACGGTGGAAAAGCCATGGGGGATGGCATGGCGGGCGAGAAATTCGGTCCGGGGGCCCTCGCGCGGGTCAACACCACCCACGACCTCCACCCCGTCCATGGCCTGATAGGCCTCGACATGGACCCGCGCCATGCCGCCCGTGCCGACGACCAGCACGCGGACTCTGGAATTCTCTTCCTTGCGGATATGGGTGGTCATGCTGCGCTCCTTTGCGCGGTCTGCCGGTGATCCACCGACCCGACCCTGGTTCTACCGCAGGCCCTGTTCGCCCGCCTGATGCAGTTTTGGTCCGCGTTCCTCGATCTTTTCCGGTGCCTTGTCGACCGGCACGTTGGGTGCCGCATTCGGGTCGGCCAGCCGCGGTTCGGGGTTATGGGCCCAGTGAACGGCGTTGGAGATCACCCGCTGGACATTCCTGTCGTGATAGGTCGGATAGGTTTCGTGGCCCGGGCGGAAATAGAAGACGTTTCCGGCCCCGCGGCGATAGGTCAGGCCGGAGCGGAACACTTCGCCGCCCTGGAACCAGCTGACAAACACCGTTTCGAGCGGCTCGGGCACGCCGAAGGGTTCGCCATACATTTCCTCGTTTTCCAGTTCGAAACTGTCGGGCAGGCCACGGGTGATGGGATGGTGACGGGAGGTCACCCAGAGGCGTTCGCGTTCGCCGGCCTCGCGCCAGGTAAGATTGCAGGGCGCGCCCATCAGCCGCTTGAATGGCTTGGAAAAATGCGCGGAGTGCAGGAAAATCAGGCCCATGCCGCCCCAGACGGCGTCGCAGACCCGTTCCACCACCGCATCGGAAACGTCCCCGTGCGCCGCGTGGCCCCACCAGATCAGCACATCCGTCCGGGCCAGGCGTTCGGCGCTCAGGCCATGTTCGGGCTCCTGCAGCGTGGCGGTCGTGACCTCGATGGTGCTGTCTGCGGCAAGCGCCCCGGCAATGCAAGTGTGCATGCCGTCGGGATAGATGCTGCGCACCACCGCACTTTTCTGCTCGTGGACATTCTCTCCCCATACGACCGTTCTGACGACCATGGGCATTCTCCTTCAGGGTTTTTGGGCGGGATTGGCCTGGGAGCACCCCGCCGGGGGTGACGTGTTGTGGGAGCCAGCTACCGGAACGGGTGGCCGCTTTCATCGAAGCGGTGCAGTTTGTCCGGTGACGGTGCAAGTCCGATCTTTGTCCCGTACGGAATGGTCAATTTGCCCGGCTGGCGGACGATAACCGTCTCGTTGGCGCCAATTTCGACAAACAGGTAATTGTCGGAGCCGAGGTCTTCGGCATGCACCACGGTGCCCTGCCAGACGGCCCCCTGTTCCACGACCGCGATGTGCTCGGAGCGGATGCCGAGCGTGTGGCACTGGTAAGCTTGCGCCAATTGGCCGGTGAGGAAATTCATCTTCGGGCTGCCGATGAAACCGGCGACGAACAGCGAGTTCGGCCTCTCGTAGAGTTCGGCGGGGGTGCCGACCTGCTCGACCAGCCCGTCACGCAGTACGCAGATCCGGTCGGCAAGCGTCATCGCTTCCACCTGGTCATGGGTCACGTAGATCATCGTGACATTGTTCATTGCGTGGTGCAGCCTGGCTATTTCGAGCCGGGTCTGTACTCTCAGCGCCGCGTCGAGGTTGGACAGCGGCTCGTCGAACAGGAAGACGCGGGGGTCCCGGACGATGGCGCGGCCAATCGCGACGCGCTGGCGCTGGCCGCCGGAGAGCTGTTTCGGCAGGCGGTCGAGGAGATGCTCGATCTGCAGCAGTCTTGCCGCATCCATCACCCGTCGGCGGATTTCCGCCTCGCTGGATTTGGCAAGCTTCATGCCGAAGGCCATGTTGTCATAGACCTTCATGTGCGGATAAAGCGCATAGGACTGGAACACCATGGCGATGCCGCGCTTCGACGGCACCAGATTATTCACCCGTTCGCCGTCGAAGGAGAGGTCGCCCGAGGTGATGTCTTCCAGCCCGGAGATCAGCCGGAGCAACGTCGACTTGCCGCAACCCGACGGGCCGACGAAGACCATGAATTCGCCGGAGCGGATTTCAAGGTCGATGCCCTTGATGACGTCGACGGCACCATAGGACTTGCGCAGATTCTTCAGTTCGATTCTTGCCATGGTGAGCCCCTCAGCCCTTGACGCCGCCAGCCGTCAGGCCAGCCACAATTTTTCGTTGGAAGACCAGAACCAGCACGACCAGCGGCACCGTCACGATGACGGAGGCGGCCATGATCGGTCCCCAGGGAATTTCCTTGTCCGAGGCCCCGCTGAGCAGCGCAATGGCAACCGGCACGGTCCGCGTCGTTTCCGACGAGGTGAAGGTCAGCGCGAAGAGATATTCGTTCCACGCACCGATGAAGGCGAGGAGCCCGGTGGTGACGAGTGCTGGCCAGAGCAGCGGCATGAAGACCTGGGTGATGATCACCCAGGGCGTTGCGCCATCGACAATCGCCGCTTCCTCGATCTCGACAGGCAGATCCCGCATGAAAGTGGTGAGCAGCCAGACGGTAAAGGGCAGCGTGAAGATCGTGTAGGAGAGGATGAGCGCAAAGGGCGTGTTGAACAGGCCGAGGAAGCGCACCAGTTCGAAGAGGCCTGCAAGCACCGCGATCTGCGGAAACATCGAGACCGCCAGTATGGTGATCAGCAACAGGCCGCGTCCGCGAAACCGGACACGCGCCAGCGCATAGGAGGCGGTCACCGCCAGAAACAGCGACAGCGCAACGGTGGTGGTGGCGACAAACAGCGAATTCAGCAGATTGCGCGGAAAGGTCGCCTGGGTCAGTACCTTGTTGTAATTGGCAAGGTCGAAACCGGTCGGCCAGTAGGTGACCTCGAAGATCGCCGTACCAGTCTTGAACGAGGTCAGGATCGCATAATAGAAGGGGAAGACCGAGATGACGACGATCAGCACCACGGCGAAATAGAAGCCGATACGTCCCAGCAGAACTGTCGGGCTCATCAGCGGCCCTCCCCGGTAAGATTGACCTTGCCCAGCCAGATATAGAGCGACACGAAGACGGCGATGATGGCAAACAGCAGCGTCGACTGGGCCGAGCCATAGGCGAACTTGTCGAAGTCGATCAGGTTTTCCCGCGAGATCACCGACATGGTCTTGGTGGCGGCGGAATTCGGCGTCAGGACATAGACGAGATCGAAGATGCGCAGCGCGTCGAGGGTGCGGAAAATCACCGCCACCATCAGCGCCGGGCGGATCAGCGGCAGGGTGATGCGGAAGAACACCTTGACCGGGTTGATGCCGTCGATCTTCGCCGCCTCATAGATGTCGCGCGGGATCATCTGCAGGCCGGCGAGACAGAGCAGCGCCATGAAGGGCGTGGTCTTCCAGATATCGACGGCCAGCACCGCATACATCGAGGTGGAATCGGTCGCCGTCCAGGCGATCTTGTGGTCGATCAGCCCGATTTTCAGGAACAGATCGTTGATGATGCCGAACTGGTCGTTCAGCATCCAGGCCCACATCTTGGCCGAGACGATGGTCGGAATGGCCCAGGGAATGAGGATCGCGGCGCGCACCAGGCCGCGGCCCCTGAATTCGGCATTGAGCACCAGCGCCACCAGCAGGCCGAGCACGGTTTCGAGCGTGACCGAGACGAAGGCAAAGCGCACCGTGTTCCAGACCGCATTCCACCAGGCGGGATCGACCAGCGTTCCCCGGTAGAGGGTCCGGCCCGAAGACAGGGTTTTCCAGGTGAGGTAATTGTCGAAGCCGATCCACTTGCCCTCGTAGAGCGAGTTCAGCGTGGTGTTGGTCAGCGAAAAATAGATGGTGCGAAACAGTGGCCAGGCGGCAGCGGCCAGAAGGGCCACCACCATGGGTGCGAGGAACCAGAAGGCGGCGCGGGCGCGCTGCTGCTGGAGGCTCCTTTCGCCGCTGCGGTCGATGGTGACCGCGCGACCGGACGAGGCTTGCGTCATGCTGATCTCCCGAGGCTTCCGCGCACCCGGCCTTGATGCCGGGCTGTCATTTTCCGGATCCCGGAGGGCGCAAGGCCTGCCGGGATCACGGGGATGCGGGGTTTGTCCTTCGGAATTACCAGGCCGAGCCCTTCAGCTCTTCAAGGTCGGACTGCAGCACTTCAAGATTGTCGGCAGCCGTGCCCTTGCCGGACAGCGTGTCATGCACGGCCGACCAGAACTTCGACGAGACCTCGTTGTACTTGCCCTTGGTGGGCGCGGAGGGACGGGGAACCGCCTGCAGGAAGACGTTCTTCCACTGCGGGATGATCGGCTGCGCCTTGGCGATGTCGGCATCGTCATAGAGCGAGACGATGGTCGGCAGGTTCGATTCGTTGATGGCGCGCTGCTTCTGGGCTTCCGGGCCGGCCAGGTAGAGGGCCAGCGAAATTGCGGCTTCCTGGTGCTTGGAATATTTGGAAACCGCGACATTCCAGCCGCCGAGCGTTGCCGCCGACTTGTCGTTGCCGCCGCCGGTCGGCAGGGTTGTCACGTCGAACAGGCCCTTCACCGCGCTGTCGCCGCCATTGCCGAGCGTGTAGGCATAGGGCCAGTTGCGCATGAAGACCGCATTGCCGGTCTGCCAGACGCCGCGCGAATCTTCTTCGCCATAGCCGAGCACGCCGCCGGGCGAGATCGAGCCGACCCAGCTCTTGGCGGCTTCAAGCGCTGCCACGGCCTTCGGGTTGTTGATCGATACCGAACCATCCGGCTCGATGATCTGGCCGCCGCCGAACGACTTCACCCATTCGAGCGCATCGCAGGTCAGGCCTTCATAGGCATTGCCCTGGAAGACGAAACCCCAGAGGTCCTTCTTGCCGGCAGCGCGTTCGCCGTCCTGGATTTCCTTGGCGGTTGCCGCCATCTCTTCCCAGGTCTTCGGCACGGGCTTGTTGTACTTGGCGAGCAGATCCTTGCGGTAGTAGAGGGCCGGTGCATCGGTGAAGATCGGCAGCGCGACAAGCTTGCCGTTGACAGTCTGGGATTCGATGATCGACGGAAAATGCTTTGGCGCCAGATCCTTGGCGGCAGCAGTCAGATCGACAAAATGGTCGGCCAGCTGCGGCGCCCAGATCACGTCGGTCTGGTAGATGTCGACATCGGAATTGCCGGCGGCAAGCCACAGGCGATACTGGCCGAACTGGTCGGTGGTGGAAGCAGGCATCGGCACCAGCGTGACCTTGTTGCCGGTCTTGTCTTCCCAGGGCTTGACCAGCGCCGCGAAGTTTTCGACGGCCTTGCCGACCGCACCGGACACATAGGTGATATCCTCGGCAGAGGCCGGAACCGCGAAAGCCGAAGCCGACAGGACAGCTCCCACTACCGAGCCCAGAATGAGGCTCTTGATCTTGTACGTCATGAAATTTCCTCCCGGTTGATGGCAGCGGCTGCTTCTCTGGAAAAGATATGCAGCAAAACGGTCGGCTGCAGGCTCCCTCCCGCAATCCGAAACGTTTCGGAAAACTACTGCCAATCCATCTGCCCTGTCAAGGGGTCACCACGGCTCGTGGTCAAAAAGAAATCATGGGTTGTTAATTCCGTCCTGTCAGTGGCCCCTGGCCCGGGTCACGGATGCCCGTTCCACGAAGACATGCCGGGCGAGCTGCTGCAGATCCGCGAGTGGTTCCTGCATGATGGCCCGGGTCAGATATTCGGCAAGCGGTGGCCAGCTGTCGCGCAGCGGCGCATAGGTCACGCTGAGCGGCGGGTCGAAACGGGCGGGATCGATATTGGGCAGCGCATCGTCATGGGCGATCACCGAGACATCCCCGGGAACGTCGAGCCCGAGCGAGGCCAGAGCCGCGTAAACACCCTTTGCAATCAGGACATTGCTGCAAAAGATCGCGGTTGGCGGCGGGACCTGGCCGTCAAACATCGCAAATGTGGAGGAACGACCGAATTGTTCGGTCATGTGGCCGTGCCAGACCAGGCGGGGATCGGTTGCCATGCCGGCGGCCTCAAGCGTCTCGCGATAGCCGCGCGCCCGTGCCACGGCATAGGTGAAATGTTCGAGACCGTTGATCAGCGCAATCCGGCGATGCCCGAGTGCCAGAAACCGGCTGATGGAATCGGTCGCGACGAAGTGGTTGTCTATATCGTAATACGGGTAATTCGTCTGGGTCGGCAGGCGGCCATGCACCACGAAAGGCACCTTGCGGGTTTCCAGAAAGGTGATGCGCGGATCATTGCGCATCGGTTTGGTCAGCACGAAGCCGTCAAGCGACCCATTGCCGACCAGTTTCTGATAGACCGCCGGCATGTCCTCGTCCTCGCCTGCCACATGCAGCACGAATTGCATGCCCCGCCGGGAAAACTCCTGGGAGAGGCCGGCAACGATCTCGAAAAACATGAAGTCCGAAGTGAAGCCCGGATATTTGGATTCGACCAGCGCCACGATGCCCGACCGTCCCGAGACCAGCTTGCGCGCCGAAATGTTCGGCTCATAGCCGAGCGCCGCTGCCGCATCCTTGATCCGTTTGCGGGTCTCCTCATTGACGTCGGAATGGTCGTTGAGAGCCCGGCTGACCTGTGTGACCGAAAGCTTGACCGAGCGAGCAACATCCTTGAGCGTAACCATCAGATCCCAGTTCCGGCGAGACGAACATCGATCGGGGTTCGTGCATCGCCGATGCCATCAATGGCATTCGTCAAACCCCGGTCGCAGAGGCCCATATCATGCCTGCGCCCCTATTGCACGCGCGGCCTCCATCGCGCCTTGCAACTATTGGGTCAGGCGGTTCGACAGCCTGGATGTCTTGTCGCCAATTGCCTGAAATGCCGCGACGAGCTGGGGAACGCTTGCCGCCTCGAAGTAATAGTCGGTGCCACTGGCGCAATAGGACAACAATGCCTTGCCGCGGTCCGGCGCGTCGAAGGCGACGGTGTAGACCTTGATCCCGCCAGTCTTGGCCGCATCGCACAGGCTCTTGGTGGTGGCATCATTGGCCGAATTGTCATTCGAGCCATCGGTCATCAGCACGATGTATTTCGAAGGAACAAGGCCCGTTTTGGCCATGTGCGCCTGGTCTTCTGTGGTCGACATCAGCGCATTATAGGCAATCTGGAAACCGGGGGTCGAGTTTGTGCCGCCCGACGCCGTCAGCGCATTGACATAGGATTTGGCACTGGAGCTGCCCCACACGGGTGCAAGCGGCGTGGCGGCGACCGTGCTGTAGGAAACCGCGCCAAGGCGGACAAGTTCATGGGTGGGATCGGCGGTCTCAAATGTCGAGGCCAGAGCGGAAACAGCAAGTTTCAGCGAGTCGATCTTCTTGACATAACAGGGGTGCTGGTAGGTGGCTGTCGGCCAGTTATATTCGTAGTAGTTATAGCAGGAGGACTGGCTCGTATCGACGGTCGAGGTCACCCATTGCATCGATCCAGAGCGGTCAAGGACCAGATACATGGAGAGCGGATTGCGCGATTCCGTCGAGCTTTCGGCGGTGCCGACCGCCGTCACCCGGGCATGGCTGATGCCAAGCAGGGTCTGGAAGCCGGACAGTTGCACATTGTAACTGTCGGTCACCTTGACCTTGAAGCTCTTGGAATGGGTGGTCACCGAGGTCTGGGTGATGTCGATGACCGGCGGCTGCAGGTCGAGGGCAGCGCTTGATGTGGTCGCCATATGGCCCTTCAGGAACGATATCGCCAGCGCCTGGGCTCCTGCAGCTGACGTGCCATTGGTCGCCATGGTCGAAGCGGCACTCAGCGCCGCCGCATCGACAGCCTGCTGCAGCACTTCCCGCTTGCGCGACATTTCGGTGTAGTCGAGCGCCAGACCCACGACCATCAGCAAAACGGGAAGCAAGAATGCCGTGGTGATCGAGAAATTGCCCTTGCGGCAATTCAAAAGTTTTTTCATCAGGATCGGCATTACATTCGCTCCACATGTCTCATTTGGGCGCGAAACTACCGGCAAAAGCTTGAGTTCAGGTTAGTGGTATATCTAAGATTGTTCGTAACATTTATTTTTAATAAACATTATAAAGCCCTGCCAAAAAATGAGTTTGGTCATCGTCCCCTTTCTTTTTGAGGCTTGCGGACACGGGAGCCCTTGACTTCGCTGCCCCTGTCGAGGCCCCTAGGGGCCTGCGAAGGATGGGGCGACAAAGCGCTGACTTCGTTGCATTTTAACCGGGATGGCAAGCCCGCCTGGCCTTTGCGCCGCGATAAAGCCCTCTTCGAACCAACCTGCGGGGAACGCCCTGACTGGCCGACAACCCTGTCCGATGCATCGGCCCGCGACCCGCCTGACTGCCCGATCTCAACGGGCCCAAACGATAAACGATGGAGGAATTTCATGAAATCAAATGCAAGGGTGGTCGTCATCGGCGGCGGCATCATGGGCGTCGGCCTTTTGTATCACCTGGCCCTTGAAGGCTGGAGCGATGTCGTGCTGGTGGAAAAAGGCGAGCTCACCTCCGGCTCGACCTGGCATGCCGCAGGCCAGTGCCCGCAGTTTACCACCTCGCTCAATCTCGCCCGCGTCCACGATTACGGCACGAAGCTCTATCCGAAGCTGGAGGAACTGACCGGGCATGCGGTCTCCTGGCACGGTTGCGGCGGCCTGCGGCTGGCAACGACGGACGAAGAGCTGAACTGGCTGAAATATGTCTATGGGGTGTCGCGGCTTGCCGGTTACGAATGCGAGATCATCGGCCCGGATGAAATCAGGCAGTATCACCCCTTCATGGACACGTTCGGCGTCAAGGCCGCCTTCCACACCATTTCCGATGGCCATGTGGCACCTGCCGACGTGACCAATGCGATGGCAGCCGGTGCCCGCAAGCTCGGCGCGCAAATCTACCGCCGCACCCGCGTCATGGATGTCAAGCTGCTGCCGACGGGCGAATGGCTCGTCGTCACCGACCAGGGCAACATCACCTGCGAGCACGTCGTCAATTCCGCCGGCTCCTATGCCGACGTGGTTGGCAGCTGGTCCGGCCACAATGTGCCGATCGTCAACATGCTGCACCACTATCTCATCACCGAACCGGTGCAGGAACTGATCGATTTCGGCCCTGAACTCCCCGTGGTGCGCGATCCCTACAGCCATTCCTACCTGCGCGAGGAAACCAACGGCATCCTGATCGGCCCCTACGAGACCGCCACCGCCCATGTCTGCTGGGACGGCCAGCCGCCGTCATGGGATTTCGAAAGCGAACTCGTCGCCCCCGAACTCGACCGGCTGATGCCCTGGCTGGAAAAGGCCGGCGAACGCTTCCCGCTGTTCAACCAGGCGGGCCTTAAATCCGTCATCTCGGGTGCGATCACCCACACGCCCGACGGCAACTACCTCTCCGGCCCCGCCCATGGCCCGAAGAACTACTGGATGCATTGCGGTGCCTCTATCGGCATCTGCCAGGGTGCGGGCGCAGGCAAGTATCTGGCGCAGTGGATGGTGCACGGCCAGGCCGAAATCAACATGCGCGAATTCGATCCGCGCCGCTTCGGCAACTGGGCAACCAGGGCCTATACCGAAGAAGTCTCGGTCGCCGACTACCATCACATGTATTATTGCTACAAGCCGGGCGAGCAGCATCAGGTCGGGCGCAACCTGCGCACCTCCTCGCTGCATGACAGGCTCAAGGCCGAAGGTGCCCAGTTCAGCCAGATCTTTGGCTGGGAACGCGCCCGCTGGTATGACCGCTCCGGCAAGGGCGAAGACTATTCCTACCGCCGCAACTCCTCCTGGGATGCCGTTCGCGCCGAAGCGCTGGCGGTGCGCGAGCGGGTCGGCCTGATGGATCTCTCGACCTTCTCGAAATTCGAGGTCAAGGGCCCTGATGCCTTCGCCTTCCTGGAACGGATCTGCGCCAACAAGATCCCGGCGAAGGATGGCGGCATCATTCTCGGCCATCTCCTCAATGCCAACGGCTTCATCGAATCCGAAATCACCGTGACCCGGCTTGCCGCCGATCACTTCTACGTGCTGTCGGCAGCGGTTGCCCAGCACCACGATTTCGACCAGTTGTCCTGGCGCAAGCTTGACAGCGAGAATGTCGCGATCACCGATGCGACCGATGATTTCGGCGTGCTGGTTCTGGCTGGTCCGCGCGCCCGCGACGTGCTTTCGGCATGCACGGACACGGATCTGTCGAATGCCGGCTTCCGCTGGCTGACGGGCAAGGAGGCAACCGTTGCAGGTGTTGCCGGCGTGCGGCTGCTGCGCGTCAACTATGTCGGCGAGCTTGGCTGGGAACTGCATTGCCCGATGGCCGAGATGCCGAAGGTATTCGACGCCCTGATGGCGGCGGGCAAGCCGCATGGCATAGCGCTGTTCGGCACCTATGCGATGAACTCGCTGCGCATGGAAAAGGCCTATCGCGGCTGGGGTTCGGAACTGACCACCGAAATCGACATGTTCGAAGCTTCGATGGAGCGGTTCATCCGCACCGACAAGGAAGACTTCATCGGTCGCGACGCCAGCCTGCGCCGCAAGCAGGCGGGCGAGCGGATGAAGCTCGTCTATCTCGAAGTGGAGGCAACCGACGCCGATTGCCTCGGCAACGAGCCGGTCTATGCCGGTGACAGGATTGTCGGTCTGACCACCTCGGGCGGCTATGGCCATGCAACGCAGAAGTCGCTGGCCTTTGCCTATGTCGATCCGTCGAAGATGGAGCCCGGCACCGAGCTTGAAGTGCTGATGTTCACCGAACGCCGCAAGGCCCGGGTGCTTCCCGACGTCGTCTGGGACGCGAAGAACGAGCGCCTCAGGGCCTGATACCGGCCATCTTGCCAATCTCCGTCCGGGCCATGCCCGGGCGGACCCTGGTTACCTGCCTTGTTACGATTTCCGCCTGCAAAGAGCCCGCCCATGCCGCTCACCATCTATGGCATCAAGACCTGCGACACGATGAAGAAGGCCCGCGCCTGGCTGTCGGCGGCAGGCCACGACGCCACCTTTCACGATTACAAGCTGGCGGGCATCGAGCGCGAGACCCTTTTCGGCTGGGTGGAGACCCATGGCTGGGATACGGTGCTGAACCGCCAGGGTACGACCTTCCGGGCGCTGGACGCCACGCGCAAGGCGGATCTGGATGCGCAAAAGGCGATTGCCCTGATGCTTGCCCAACCCTCGATGATCAAGCGTCCGGTTCTGGTCAAGCCCTCGGGCGAAAGCATCGTCGGTTTCAGGCCCGAGGCCTATGCGGCGTTTCTTGGCTGATCCTCAGACCAGCACCTCCTGCACCACCCGATCCTCGCTGCCGAAGAATTTCAGGTAGCGCTCGACTTCGGCGGGCTCGCCCGTCGCCTTTTTCGGATTGTCGGAAAGTTTGACCGCCGGGCGGCCATTGGCATCGACCACCTTGCAGACTATCGAGATCGGCTTCAGGCCGGCGATTTCGGCAGGCGCACAACCGGCAAAATCATTGGTGAGATTGGTGCCCCAGCCGAAGCTCATCCGCACCCTGCCCTCGAAATGCCGGTAGGTGGCGATGATCGCGTCGACATCCAGCCCGTCGGAAAAGATCAGCAGCTTCTCGCGCGGATCACGGCCCGTCTTCTGCCACCAGTCGATGATCTTCTCGCCGCCTTCAATCGGCGGTGCGCTGTCCGGGCGAAAACCCGTCCAGTCCGCCACCCAGTCCGGTGCATGGCGCAGAAAATGCGCGGTGCCATAGGCATCCGGCAGCACGATCAGCAGATTGCCGCCGTAAAGCCGCTTCCAGTCCTGCAGGACCTTGTAGGGGGCATCGGCAAGCTCGGCATCGTTTTCGGCCAGGGCGGCGGCCACCATCGGCAGTTCATGCGCATTGGTGCCGACGGCTTCCAGATCGCTGTCCATCGCCAGCTTGACATTGCTGGTGCCGGTAAAGGCCTCGCCGATGCCTTCCTTCAGCGCTTCCACGCACCAGCGCTGCCAGAGAAAGGAATGGCGGCGTCGGGTGCCGAAATCGGAAATGCGCAGGCCCGGAAGGGTGCGCAGCCGCTCAACCTTCGCCCACATCTTGGCCTTGGCCCGGGCATAGAGCACATCGAGCGTGAACTGGCCGAGCGCCTTCATCGCGGCGCGCGAGCGCAACTCGTTGATGATGGCCAGCGCCGGAATCTCCCACATGCTGGTTTCCATCCATTTGCCGTGGAAGCTCAGCACGAATTGCCCGTCCTGGCGGTGAAGCTCGTAGTCCGGCAGGCGGAAGGCGGCCAGCCAGGCGAGGAATTCCGGCTCGAAAATCTGGTTGCGGCCATAGAAGGTATTACCCGCCAGCCAGATCGCTTCCTTTTTCGACAGCCGGACGGTGCGGGCATGGTCGAGTTGTTCGCGCAATTCATGCTCGTCGATATCGTCGGCAAGCCGCACCGAGGTGGTGCGGTTGATCAGCGAAAAGGTGGCGTTGACCCCGGGATAAAGCTTCCAGATCATCTGCAGCATCAGGAGCTTGTAGAAGTCCGTGTCGATCAGGCTGCGGATGATCGGATCGAGTTTCCAGGTGTGGTTATAGACCCGGCTTGCAAGATCGGTCTTGGTCATGACATCCCTCAAACCGGCTGTTGCCGGTTCCTCTCCACTTGCACAGCCGTGACGGCCCGGAACATGTTTAAATCGATCTTATTGGGAAAAGGACGGGCCTTGTCCAGCCTTGAACAGGCATACCGATGAAAATGGCCCCGGTCGCTCAATAGCCGCGCCCGCGATCCACGACATTTTCCAGCGGCAGGCCGCTTTCATGGCGCGCGATCTGCGCCTCCACATGGCGAAACAGCGCCCGCTCGTCGGAGGCCGCCGCCGCATGGGGCGTGATGATGACGTTTTTCAGGCCCCAGAGCGGGCTTGTCGCGGGCAAGGGTTCGGTCTCGAACACGTCAAGCGAGGCAGAACGCAGGGTGCCATCGGTGAGTGCCCGGATCAGGTCCGCCTCCACCTGGCTGCCGCCGCGTCCGCCATTGATGAAGACGGGCTGGCCGAGCGCGCCGCCCTGCCGAAGTTTGGAAAACAGCGCGGCGTTGTAGATGCCTGTGGTCTCGGGGGTGAGCGGCAGCAGACCGAGCAGGATGTCCGTCTTGCCCAGAAAGCTGTCCAGACCGGCAGCGTCAAAAGTTTCCATGCCGTCGACCTGTTTCTTCGTGCGCGACCAGCCGATGGTGTTGAAGCCCATCATCTTCAGCTTGCGGGCAGCATCGAGGCCAAGCACGCCGAGCCCCATGATGCCGACGGTGAGTTCCGAGGCCTCCGGCTGGATCAGTTCGCGCCACTGGCGGCGCGCCTGCATCTCGGCATAGGCAAGCGTCTGGCGCAGCTGTGACAGGCATTGCAGCACGGCCCATTCGCTCATCCGGTTGGTGAGGGTCGGATCGACAAAGCGGACGATCGGCACATCCGGCAGGGTCGGCACCTGAAGGATACGGTCAACGCCCGCCCCGCCCGAAAAGATCACCTTCAGGTCCGGCATGCGCTGGAAAAGGTCATGGTCGGGGTTCCACAACACGCAATAGGCCGCCCCCGGCACCACCCGGCCCCGGTTGGCGGGGTCGGCCATGTTGATCTTCCCGCGGCCGGGAAAGGCGCGCTCCAGTGAACGGGCGACGCTCAGGGCATCGAATTTCAGGTCAATGACAACGGGGCTGAGGGACATCGCTCTTGCTCTTGCTCTTGTTCGGGTTTCAGGCCGGTACGGGCGTCTTGACTGCCTTGAGATCAAAGGCAGCCGCCAGCAGCTTGATGGTATAGGGATCCTGCGGGGTGGCAAACAGGGCGGCAGCCGGGCCCTGCTCGACCACCTTTCCGGCGCGCATCACCACGATATCATTGGCAAGCGCCTTCACCACCTTCAGGTCATGGCTGATGAAGAGATAGGCGAGATTGTGCCTTGCCTGGAGGTCGCGCAAGAGATCGACCACCTGGGCCTGGACACTCTTGTCGAGCGCCGAGGTGGGTTCGTCCAGCATCACGAAGCGCGGCTTCAGCACCATCGCCCGGGCAATGGCGACGCGTTGCCGCTGGCCACCGGAAAATTCATGCGGGTAACGCCAGCGGGTCGCCGCATCGAGCCCGACTTCCTCCAGCGCTTCGGCCACCCGCCTGTCGCGCGCCGCCGCGTTCAGTTCGGGCTCATGCACCCGCAGGCCCTCGGCGATGATGTCGGAAATGCTCATCCTCGGGCTCAGCGACCCATAGGGGTCCTGAAACACGATCTGCATGTGACGCCGCAGCGGCCGCATGGCGGAGAAGGAATGGTTGCCGATATCGGTTCCGGCAAAGGCAATCCGCCCCTTGCTGGAGATCAGCCGGGTCAGCGCCAGCCCCAGCGTCGTCTTCCCCGATCCGGATTCACCGACGATTCCGAGCGTCTGTCCGGCGCGCAGCGTCACGCTGACATCGTCCACCGCCTTGACGTGATCGACGACACGGCGCAGGAACCCCGACTTGATCGGGAACCAGACGCGAACATTCTCGCCCTCGATGACAACGGGCTTCGACGCATCCGCCACCGGCGGCTCGCCCTTCGGTTCGGAGGCCAGCAGATGCCGGGTATAGGCATGCTGCGGATGTTCAAAGATGGCCTCGACAGGCCCGCTCTCGACGATCCTGCCCCCGGTCATCACGCAGACCCGGTCGGCGAATTTGCGGACAATGTCGAGGTCGTGGGTGATGAACAGCATCGACATGCCGTGCTCGCGCTTCAGCCGGGCAAGCAGTTCGAGGATCTGCGCCTGCACCGTGACATCCAGCGCCGTGGTCGGCTCGTCGGCGATCAGCAGTTCGGGCCGGTTGGCCAGTGCCATGGCAATCATCACCCGCTGACGCTGGCCGCCGGACAATTCATGCGGATAGGCCGAAAGCCGCTTTTCCGGCTCGCGGATGCCGACCTGCGCCAGGAGTTCCAGAATGCGGGCCCGGGCAGCCGCCCCCTCCATCTTCTGGTGCAGGGCGAGGATTTCGGCGATCTGCTGCTCGATCGTGTGCAGCGGATTGAGCGAGGTCATCGGCTCCTGGAAGATCATGGTAATGTCGTTGCCACGCACGGAGCGCAGTTCCGCCTCCGAAGCCTTCAGCAGGTCCCGGCCATTGAACAGGATCTCGCCCGACGGGTGGCTTGCCGAGGGATAGGGCAACAGCCGCAGCACGGAATTGGCCGAGACAGACTTGCCGGACCCGGATTCGCCCACCAGCGCCACCACCTCGCCCTTGTGGATGTCGAAGGAGACGTGGTCCACCGCCAGCGAGGTTCGCCCGCCCTGATGAAAGGCCACCGAAAGATCACGCACGGAAAGAAGGGGTTCGGTCATGGGGCGGGACTTTTCAGGAGGCTGTCGAGGGTGGGGAGGTCGGGGCGGATGATGGCAAGCGGAGGTGCAAGACTTTCGTCCGTTGCTTCGAATCTCTTCAGAATGACGTCGTTGACACCATCATCTGCTGTCAGAAAATGTGTGCACCCGATGCTGCGCGCTGTCGCAATATACAGCGCATCCGGAAGCTTGAGGCTGTTGTTTGTGGCTCTCAGGCGGGCGGACAGACGATAGATGGAGCGCGTCAGAGGGCTGACCGAGATGGGGGTCTCGCCGGACAGAATGTTCGCATCGACGTAGATCTTCATCGATGATCCCATTCATCCCGCAAGGCGCGGATGCGCTGAACGGGATCATCCGTCGCTTCCCGGAAATCCGGTGATTGCTTGAAACGCGTCAGCGACTCCCGGAGTTCTTCGGCCGTCACCGGTTTGCGTTCCGGCTCCGGTGGAAAGCCCGGATGGGTGCGGTTCTCCCTGACTTCGACCGTAACGATGACCTCGGCACCCTCAGGAATGCCGTCGCGCAGGTCTGCGGGAAGCCGGGATGCGGGGTAATGGTCACGCACGGTCTTGTTCATCGGGGTTCTCCTGTCGAGAGCGGATGAGCCAAACATAACGCGTCTTCCCCCCGATTGCATCCATCACCGGAATGTCTTGCGCGGATCGAAGGCATCGCGGACGGCTTCGCCGATGAAGATCAGCAGCGACAGCATGATCATCATGGTGAAGAAAGCGGTGAGGCCGAGCCAGGGGGCTTGCAGGTTGTTCTTGCCCTGCGCGATCAGTTCGCCGAGGGATGGCGAGCCGGGCGGCATGCCGAAACCGAGGAAATCGAGCGAGGTCAGCGTGGCAATCGAGCCCGAGAGGATGAAGGGCAGGAAGGTCAGGGTTGCCACCATGGCATTGGGCAGGAGATGCCGCCACATGATGGTGCGGTTGTTGACCCCGAGCGCCCGGGCGGCCCGGACATATTCGAAATTGCGGGCCCGCAGGAACTCGGCCCGGACAATCCCGACGAAGCTCACCCAGGAAAACAGCAGCATGATGCCGAGCAGCACGAAGAAGCCGGGCGGCAGGATCGCCGCGATGATCAAGAGGATGTAAAGCACCGGCATCGAGGACCAGATCTCGATCACCCGTTGCAGGATCAGATCGGTCCAGCCGCCGAAATAGCCCTGGATCGCGCCTGCCGTCACGCCGATCACGGCGGAGCAGATGGTCAGGATCAGGCCGAACAGCACCGATATCCGGAAGCCGTAAAGCATTCGCGCCACCACGTCCCGGGCCTGGTCGTCGGTGCCGAGCCAGTTGAGATTGCCAAGATTGCAGCCGGGATCATCCGTTCCAAGCGGATAGGCCGAGCAGCGCTCCTCCTTCGACATCGTCCAGAACGGTGCCGTCGGGGCGGAATGGGGAATGCTGGAATTGACGGTCTGGTAGGAATAGTGGATCGGCGGCCAGATCATCCAGCCATTGGCGTTGATTTCCTGCGTGACATAGTCCGAGCGATAGTCGGTCTCGGCCAGGAAGCCGCCGAATTTCTCCTCCGGATAATCGGTGAAGACAGGTGCCAGCAACTCGCCCTTGTAGGAGACCAGCAGGGGACGGTCATTGGCGATGAAATCGGAACCGAGACTGAGGAGGAACAGCACAAGGAACAGCCAGAGCGACCAGTAGCCGCGCCGGTTTGCCTTGAAATTCTGCCAGCGCCTGCGATTGATCGGCGACAGCAGGCCCTTTCGCGGTGCGGCTTCCGCCTCAGCGCCGTTGCGGGAAGCATCCAGAGACGTGTCCATCTCACACATCCCTCTTGTCGAAGTCGATGCGCGGATCGACCCAGGTATACATCAGGTCGGAGAGCAACCCGACCAAAAGCCCCATCAGCGAGAAGATGTAGAGCGTCGCAAAGACGATCGGATAATCGCGCTTGACCACCGAGAGATAGCCGAGCCGCCCGAGGCCATCGAGCGAGAAGATGTTCTCGATCAGCAGCGAACCGGTGAAGAAGGCCGAAATGAAGGCGCCGGGAAAGCCGGCAATCACGATCAGCATCGCATTGCGGAACACATGGCCATAGAGAACCTGCCGTTCCGACAGGCCCTTGGCCCGCGCCGTCGTCACATATTGCTTCTTGATCTCGTCGATGAAGGAATTCTTGGTGAGCAGCGTCGTGGTGGCAAAGGCTGCGAGCGACAGCGAGACCAGCGGCAGCGTCAGGTGCCAGAAATAGTCGAGGATCTTCTGCCACCAGGAGAGATCGGCAAAATTGTCCGACACCAGGCCGCGCAGCGGGAACCAGTCGAAGAACGAGCCGCCGGCAAACAGCACAACCAGCAGTATGGCAAACAGGAAGCCCGGCACCGCATAGCCGATGATGATGACGCCCGAGGTCCAGATGTCGAAGGCCGATCCGTCCCTGACTGCCTTGCGGATGCCGAGCGGAATGGAAATCCCGTAGGACAGCAGCAGGATCCAGACGCCGAGCGATACCGAGACCGGCATCTTGTCCCTGATCAGCTCGATGACGCTCGCATTGCGGAAGAAGCTCTCGCCAAAATCGAAGCGGATATAGTTGCCCATCATCTCGAGAAAGCGGGTGAGCGGCGGCTTGTCGAAACCGAACTGCCTTTCAAGCTTGGCGATCAGTTCCGGATCGAGCCCCTGCGCGCCGCGATATCTGGAATTGGTTTCCGCCGTCGCGGCTTCCTGCTGGTTGACGAGATCGCCGCCGCCGCCGTTCAGCCGCTGGTCGGCATTGCTGCCCTGACCGGTCAGATCGGCAATCACCTGCTCCACCGGCCCGCCGGGTGCAAACTGGATGACGGCGAAGGAAATGCCCATGATGCCGATGATCGTCGGGATCATCAGCAGCAACCGCCGCAGGATATAGCCACCCATCAGCCCAAAACCCTTCCGGAGGGGGCGACCGGCGCCCGTGTGAAGTCCTTCACCATCTCATCCCTCGCATTGCCGCCCGATCCGCTCTGATTCGGCTCGTTTTGCATTTGGGCGTCCCTTTGCCCGGCTGGCAAGGGCCGGTGCCGCACGACTTCTATTTCGCCGCCGCCTTCGCCCACCAGACATCGGGAAAGCCTGAAGAATAGTAGGGCATATCCGCCGGCCGGTCGAAGAGGTCCCAGTAAGCATAGCGCTCAGCACGCAGCGTGTAGCCCGGCACCACATAATGGTGGGCGAGCAATACCCGGTCGAGCGCCCGTGTCGTTGCTGCCAGTTCATCCCTGTCCCTGGCAAAGATCACCTTGTCGACGAGCGCGTCAATGCCGGGATCGGCAATGCCGAGATAGTTCTGCGTCCCCTGCTGGGACGCGGCCTTTGAACCCCAGAATTCCGCCTGTTCGTTGCCGGGGTGCAAAGATTCGCCCCAGCCGCTGTAGATCATGTCAAAATCGAAACTGCGCACCCGGTTGGTATATTGCGCCTCGTCGACGCTGCGCACGCTGACATCAATGCCGATCTTCCGGAGGTTCTGGGCAAAGGGCAGCGCGACACGGGCAAGGGTCTCGCCGTTCAGGAGGATTTCAAACTTCACCGGCGCGCCGGATTTTGCCTCCACCGTCTTGTTGCCGCGCAGTTCGTAGCCGCCCTCTTTCAGCAGGGCCAGCGCCTGACGGAGATTGTTGCGAAACAAATCCGGCTTGCCGCCGACGGGATTGGCGAAGGGCGTGGTGAACACGGAGGGCGGCAGCTTGTCCTTGAGGCCGGTGAGGATCTCCAGTTCCCTGCCCTGCGGCAGGTCCTTCGAGGCCAGTTCGGTGCCATGGAAATAACTGTCGACGCGCTGATACTGGCCGAAGAAGGTCGTCCGGTTCAGTTCCTCGAAGTCGAAGGCGAGATTGAGGGCCTGGCGCAGCTTTTCGTTCTGAAACTGCGGGCGGCGCAGGTTGGGGATGAAGCCGACCATCACGCCCTGCCTGCGATAGGCGTTGGGGATCACCTCGCGCTTCACCCTGCCCTGCTGGACCGCGGGGAAATCATAGGCTGTCGCCCAGCGCTTGGCGGAATTTTCCGTCCAGAAATTGACCGAGCCCGAACGGAAGGCCTCGAAGGCGACGTCGAGATCACCGAAATAGGTAAAGTCGCGGGTGCGGAAATTGTTTTCGCCGACATTCACGTTGATTGCCTTGCCCCAGTAATCATCCCGCAATTCGTAGCGGATGGTGGAGCCGGGCTGAAAGGCGGCGATCCTGTAGGGGCCGGAGCCCATCACCGGTTCGAGCGTGGTGCGGCCGATGTCGCGCGGGTTGCCCTTGGCATCCTTGCCCTCCCACCAGTGTTTGGGAACGATGGTCAGCTGGCCGAGGATATTGGGAAGCTCCAGATTGTTCTTCTGGTCGAAGCGGAAGGTGACGTCCCGCTCCCCGGTCTTTTCGGCCTTCACCACATGGCCATAGTAGCGGGATGCCTGAATGTTCAGTTCCTTGGCCTTGTCGAAGGAATAGACCACATCTTCAGGCGTGACCGGCTGGCCATCGGCCCATCTGGCCTCCTTGCGCAGCCGGAAGGTGGCGAAGGAGACATCATCGGGATAGGCAACGCCTTCGGCCAGCAGCCCGTAGCTGGTGGTGATCTCGTCATCGGAGGATTTGAGCAGCGTGTCGAACACCAGTCCAAGCCCTTCGGGCGCATCGCCCTTGGTCAGCACCGGGTTGAACGTGTCATAGGTGCCCATGGCCGCCATCGACACCGTGCCACCCTTCGGGGCATCGGGATTGACATAGTCGAAATGCGGAAAGCCCGGCTTGTAGCGCAGCTCACCCGCCGAGGAGGCCCCGATGCGCCACGGCAAATCCGCGCCCAGGGCCGGAAGAATTGTCGCAAAACCCAAGAATGCCAGACCCGTTGCCAGGCCAAGTCCCCGCTGCATGAATGTCATGAATGCCCCTGTCTCACCGATTTGGTTAGATTAAAACAAATCCCAGCAAAAGTAAGCCCGCCGCCAGCATCAGGGTTTATCAGCAACTGCCGGAATTTGGCCATTCTCGCGCGGCAGAGGAAAAGCAGGTTTTGCTTGAGGACGCGTCGGGGATTACCCTCCTTCCAGCTGATTCTGCGAACCCATGGCACGACCCTTTTGAAAGCGCACGGATGACCCTGAAGCCCCCAACTGCCGCCCCTCGCCTTGCCCTGGCGCTTGTCGCCGGTCTTCTTGCTCTTGGCCCCGGCAGCGCGAGGGCCGACGGGGTGGCCAGGGAGCTGTTCGGCGCGGTCGAGCTGCCCAATCCGGCAAAGACCACGTCCTTCGGCTTTTATGCCAAGGGCTGCCTCAGCGGAGCCGTGGCGATCCCGGCCGATGGGCCGACCTGGCAGGTGATGCGCCCGTCGCGCAACCGGCGCTGGGGCAATCCGGCGCTGATTTCGCTGCTGGAACGCTTCAGCCAGGATGCCAACCGTTTCGACGGCTGGCCCGGCCTGCTGCTCGGCGATATCTCGCAGCCGCGCGGCGGGCCGATGAAGAGCGGCCATGCCTCGCACCAGATCGGGCTCGATGCGGATGTCTGGCTGACGCCGATGCCGGCCCGCACGCTGACGGCCGAAGAGCGCGAGACGATTTCCGCCCGCTCCATGCTCAACCAGAACAAGTTCCTGACAATCGACACTTCGATCTGGGATTCCGCCCATGCCCGGGTGATCATGCGGGCCGCCAGCTATCCTGAAGTGGAGCGGATCTTCGTCAATCCGGCGATCAAGAAGAAGCTCTGCGACACCTGGACCGGCGACCGTACCAATCTCGGCAAGGTGCGCCCCTATTACGGCCACGACTTCCATTTCCACATCCGCATGCATTGCCCGCCGGGCTCGGCCAGTTGCAAGGCGCAGGCCGCCGTGCCAGAGGGCGACGGCTGCGGCAAGCAGCTGGCCTGGTGGTTTACCAAGGAGCCCTGGGCGCAATCCAGTCCGAAACCCGGCTCCAGGCCACCGAAGCCGCCGCGCCCGATCATGGTGTCCGATCTGCCCAGCGCCTGCGCGGCGGTGCTGAATGCGCCCGCCGTGCCCTCGGTCGCGGCGGCGACCTATCGCGGGGCGAACGGGCTTGCCTATGCCAGCGCCACCGCCGCCCCGGCCTTTGCACAAACGGCGGCGCCCGAGCCCGGCGCAACGGCGGCGGCGATTTCCGGCTCCGACAATCCGGTGCTTCCGCAATTCGGTCCGTTCCCGTTCAATCGTCCGAACTGACAGCACGCGCCGCCCGTCTTTTTCCCGCGTGAAACCGGCGGTGCCTGACGCAAAAACAGTCCCTTGCAGCGCTGATTGCCGACTTGCGCCTTCGCGGGGCCTTTTCGGTCGGAAATCGCCTTTCCAAATCGCGTTTATTTGCTGTATGAGGGATTAATCGATTTAAACCGCAACGGATTTTCCAGAATGGCTTGCCGCGGCCGGATTGCGCTCATCGCGCACGATCAGAAAAAAGAGGAAATGGCCGCCTTTGTCCGGGCCAACGAAGCGCTGCTGCAGCCATTCAGCATCGTTGCGACCGGCACCACCGGCAGGCGGGTCGCGGAGACCTGTCCGTCGCTCGACATTACCCCGCTGAAAAGCGGCCCGCTGGGCGGCGACCAGCAGATCGGCGCGCTGATTGCCACCGGCGATGTCGGCATGCTGATCTTTCTGGTCGACCCGCTCTCGGCCATGCCGCATGACGTCGACGTCAAGGCGCTGATGCGGCTGGCGACGGTCTATGACATTCCCATGGCGCTCAACAGCGCCACCGCCGAAATACTCGTGAAAACCCTTGTTGCCAGCGACGAACAGAACTGACGGATCCGCCATGTCAAAAAATTCCGACCTCAGCCATCCCCTGCCCTTCCCGATCCTGATCGGCGATATCGGCGGCACCAATGCGCGCTTCTCGATACTGATCGATGTCTATGCCGAGCCGAAGGAATTCCCGATCATCCAGACCGCCGATTTCGCCACCATCGACGAGGCGGTGCAGGTCTGCGTGCTCGACAAGACCTCAGTCCAGCCACGGGCAGCGATCCTGGCGATTGCCGGACCGATCCGGGGCGACGAAATTCCGCTCACCAATTGCAAATGGGTGGTCCGTCCGAAGGCGATGCTGAAGGGTCTCGGGCTTGAGGAAATCCTTATCATCAACGATTTCGAGGCGCAGGCGCTGGCCATTGCCTCGCTGTCGGATGAATTCCGCGAGCCGATCGGCACCGCGCCGGAAAATTTCAACGCGTCGAAGGTGGTGCTTGGCCCCGGCACAGGGCTTGGGGTCGCAGGCCTGATCCACGCCCAGCACACCTGGATTCCCGTTCCCGGCGAAGGCGGCCATATCGATGTCGGCCCGCGCACCGACCGGGACCGGGCAATCTTCCCGCATCTCGATCCGATCGAGGGCCGCATCTCCGCCGAACAGCTGCTCTGCGGCCGCGGCATGGTCAACATCTATCAGGCAATCTGCAAGGCTGACGGCAAGACGCAGAGCTTTGCCAGCCCGGCGGATATTTCCACCGCCGGTCTGGCGGGCACGGATGCTGCGGCAGAAGAAACCCTGTCGCTGTTTTCCACCTATCTCGGCCGGGTCGCAGGTGATCTGGCGCTGGTCTTCATGGCGCGTGGCGGGGTCTATCTGGCCGGCGGCATCTCGCAGAAGATCCTGCCGGCACTGCGGCGTCCGGAGTTCCGGGCAGCCTTCGAGGACAAGGCACCCCATTCGGCGCTGCTGAAATCGATCCCGACCTATGTCGTCACCCATCCGCTCGCAGCCCTTGCCGGTCTTGCCTCCTATGCCCGCACACCGAGCCGCTTCGGCATGGGTACCGAAGGCCGCCGCTGGAAGGGCTGACGCCAGGCAGGGGGGATGGCGTCGAAGGCACACCGGCTGGCGTTTCGCGGCGTGCTGCGCTGCCTCGCGCGGATTTTTCCTTGAGGCAGACCGGCTCCCGGTATAGAGCGCATCAGGTCGATCACGGCCAGACCATGCCCGTTTTCTCGCCCCTGCGGGCTTGCGGACCGGGTGCGGCGCGATATGGAAGGCTCAAGACCCTGTCGGACGTTCGAAACAGAAGCGCACATTCCGCGCCCCGGGAAACCAGCAACAGCGACATCATGCGCCGGATCTTTGCCGAAAATGGCAAGGATCATCTGGCGGGCTACATCTTCGCCATTGCCTGCCTTGTGCTGATGGCCGTTACAACGGCTTTCGTCGCCTGGATCATGGAATCGGTGGTCTCCACCGCCTTCGTTCATCCCGACCGCAATTCCAACCTGGTATGGATCATCTGCGGCTCGATCTTTGTCGCCTTCCTGATGCGGGGTCTGGCCACCTATGGCCAGTCGGTAACGCTGTCGAAGATCGGCAACAATATCGTCGCCAGTTACCAGCGGCGGATCTATGCCAAGCTGATGCAGCTGTCCGTCGGCTTCTTTTCCGAAGCACGCTCCTCGCATCTGGCCGCCCAGATCAACCAGAATGTCACCGGCATCCGCGATGTGCTGAACATGACGGTGACGTCCCTTGCCCGCGATATGCTGACGCTGGTCGGGCTGCTCGGGGTGATGCTTGCCAAGGATCCGCTGCTGACGCTGGTGATCTTCGTCACCGCGCCGCCGATCATCTACGCGATCAAATATGTCTCGACCCGGCTGCGCACCGCGACGCGGGAATCCATCGAACTCAACAGCCACGTTCTCGGCGCGATGCAGGAAACCGTGCAGGGCATTGCCATCGTCAAGTCCTTCACCATGGAGCAGGAACTCGGCAACCGTCTGGGCCTGATCATCGACCAGGCCGAAAGCCGGGCCAACCGCATCGCCCGGCTGTCGGAGCGTACGGCGCCGCTGACCGAGGGCTTTGCCGGTCTGGTGATATCGGGCGTGCTTGGCTATGCGGCCTATCGTTCGATCTATCTCGGTGCCGATCCGGGGGCCTTCTTCTCCTTCGTTACCGCGCTGCTGATGGCCTATGACCCCGCCCGGCGGCTGGCACGCCTGCAGTCGCAGCTGGAACGCGCCGTGGTCAATGCGCGGATGATCTATGAATTGCTCGACATGCCGACCCAGCAGCGGGACCGGCCCGATGCGCGGGACCTGGTGATTTCGCGCGCCAGCATCGAATTTCGCCATGTCGGCTTTGCCTATGGCACCAATGAACCGGTGCTGCGGGACGTCAGCCTCACCGCCGAGGGCGGCAAGACCACCGCGCTGGTCGGACCCTCGGGCGCAGGCAAATCGACGATCATCGCCCTCATTCCGCGTTTCTATGATCCGGTCGAAGGCGAGGTCTTCATCGACGGGCAGGATATTGCCCATGTGACCAAGGCGTCGCTGCGCCGCCACCTCGCCTATGTCTCGCAGCAGCCCTACCTGTTTGAAGGCACGATCCGCGACAATATCCGCTACGGCCGCCCGGAGGCATCCGATGCCGAGGTGGAGGAAGCGGCAAGGCTTGCCTATGCCCATGACTTCATTCTGGCGCAGCCGCAGGGCTATGACACGCCGGTCGGCGAAAACGGCGTGACGCTGTCGGGCGGCCAGCGCCAGCGCCTGTCGATTGCCCGGGCTCTCGTGCGCAACGCGCCGATCCTGCTGCTCGACGAGGCAACCTCTGCGCTCGATACCGCGTCTGAAGCCGCCGTGCAGCGGGCGCTCGAAGAGGCGATGAAGGACCGCACCGTCGTCGTCATCGCCCACCGCCTGTCGACCGTCATCAATGCCGACAAGATCGTCGTGATGCAGGAGGGCCGGGTGATCGAGGAGGGCACGCATGAGGCGCTGTCGCGCCGGTCGAACGGCGTCTATGCCCGGCTGCACAGTCTTCAGGCCCCCGCCCTGGAACTGACGGATGGCGACGCAGGGGATGAGACGGGTTCAAACGACAGACAGGAGCAAGGGGCATGAGCGAGCGCGAGATGAAGCTGGTGGTAACCGGTGCCGCAGGACGGATGGGGCAGACGCTGATCCGGATGATCGCCGCGATGCCCGGCGTCACCCTGCATGCGGCCATCGAACGCGAGGGCTCGCCCTTCATCGGCAAGGATGCAGGCGAGATTGCCGGTCTCGGAGAAAATGGGGTGAAGATCGGCGACCAGCCGCTGGAAGCCTTCCTGCATGCCGATGGTGTCATCGATTTCACCTCGCCCGCAGCCAGTGTCACCTTTGCCGGGCTCGCGGCCCAGGCGCGCATCGTGCATGTGATCGGCACCACCGGCTGCAGCGCCGCCGACGAGGAGAAATTTGCCGCAGCCGGGCGTCATGGCCGGATCATCAAGTCGGGCAACATGAGCCTCGGCGTCAATCTCGTCTCGGTTCTGGTCGAGCAGGCGGCGGCGGCGCTTTCCGCCCGGGATTTTGATATCGAGGTGCTGGAAATGCACCACCGCCACAAGGTCGATGCGCCCTCCGGCACCGCATTGCTGCTCGGCGAGGCCGCGGCCCGAGGCCGCAGGATCGCGCTTGCCGACCATTCCGTCCGGGTGCGCGACGGCCATACCGGGCCGCGCGAGGCGGGCAGCATCGGCTTTGCAACCTTGCGC
The DNA here is from genome assembly GCF_963457605.1 of uncultured Gellertiella sp. Classification (GTDB taxonomy): domain Bacteria; phylum Pseudomonadota; class Alphaproteobacteria; order Rhizobiales; family Rhizobiaceae; genus Gellertiella. Next base: position 2,372,107 of record NZ_OY735139.1, on the reverse strand, counting down.
GGCGGCTCGGTGATCGGCGAACATTCGGTAATCTTTGCCGGCGAAGGGGAGACCGTGACGCTTTCCCACAGCGCCGGCGACCGCACGATCTTTGCCCGGGGCGCAATCACCGCCGCCCTCTGGGGCCAGGACCGCAAGCCCGGCTTCTATTCGATGCTCGATGTCCTCGGGCTTTCCAAATCCTGATATCCGACCTTTCCACAGGGAGACTTTTGATGAGCGGAACATTGGTGCTCGTTCGCCACGGGCAGAGCGACTGGAACCTGAAGAACCTGTTTACCGGCTGGCGCGATCCTGATCTGACGCCGCTCGGCGTCGAGGAAGCCAATGCGGGCGGCAAGGCGCTGGCCGATTACGGCATCAAGTTCGACATTGCGTTTACCTCCAACCTGATCCGTGCCCAGCGTACCTGCCATATGATCCTCGACAATATCGGCCAGTCCGGCCTTCAGACCATTCGCGACGAGGCACTGAACGAGCGCGATTACGGCGATCTCTCCGGCCTCAACAAGGATGACGCCCGCGCCAAATGGGGCGAGGAGCAGGTGCATGTCTGGCGCCGCTCCTATGACGTGCCGCCGCCGGGTGGCGAGAGCCTCAAGGATACCGGCGCCCGCGTCTGGCCCTATTACATGAAGGAAATCCTGCCCCGGGTGCTTCGCGGCGAAAAAGTGCTGGTTGCCGCCCACGGCAATTCGCTGCGCTCGCTGCTGATGGTCCTCGACCGGCTCGACCGCGAGCAGATCCTCTCGGTCAATCTGGCCACCGGCGTACCGATTGTCTACCGGCTGAAGGCGGATTCGACCGTTGCCAGCAAGGACGTGCTCGGCGACATGTCCGGCGCACATTGATTGCAGCAACATAAGATTCGAACGGCGCGGGGAGCGATCCCCGCGCCGTTTTCTTATGGGACAGGGCAGACTCAGTTCTGCCGGATGAAATCCTCGATCAGGGCCGCCAGCTGTTCGGGCTGTTCGATGGACGGCATGTGGCCGCACTGTTCGATCACCTCAAAGGCCGAGCCCTCGATGATGTCAGCGGTATCCTGCACGATGGCGGCGGGGACCGACTGGTCCCTGTCCCCGGCAAGGCAAAGCACCGGCAGCACCATGTCCTTGACCCCCGCACGGTAATCCGCATCGCGGATCGCTTCCGCCGTCCTGACATAGCCTTCCACCGACTGGCGCTCCAGCATCAGCCGGTAGCCGTCGACATCGGCCGCACGGCTTTCGCGGAAATCCTCCGTGAACCAGCGGGTCATCACGCTGCCGCTGATCGAGGCAAGGCCGCCCTTGCGCACCGCCTCGATGCGGGCGTTCCAGGTGTCGGTATCCCCGACCTTGGCCGCCGTGTTGGAGAGGATCAGCTTGCGCACCAGATCCGGCCGCTTCAGCGCCAGCGCCTGCACCACCAGGCCGCCGACGGACAGGCCGCAGAAGATCGACTTCTTGAATTCGAGATGCTCGGTCAGCGCGATCAGGTCGTCGGCCAGCGTGTCGATGCTGAAGGCGCCCTCGGGCAGCGAGGTCAGACCGTGGCCTCGCATGTCATAGAGCAGGAAGGACATGTCATCCGACATCTCGTCGAAGACAGGCAGCCAGATGCGGAAATCGGTGCCGAGCGCATTGGCAAAGACAATCATCTTCTTCGACTTCGGATTGCCGATCAGTTCATAGTGAACGGTGAGCCCGTTCAGCGTGGCAAAGGCCATGGGTATTTTCCTTCCTGAAATGAAACGCCGTCACCGGCAGCGGGAGACCGCCAGCAACCGGCAAGTGTGTCAGTGGGCTTCGTCCCAGTTATGGGCGGCGCGGGCATCGACCTTCAGCGGCACCTTCATCTCGAGCGCAGGCTGGGCAGCGTTTTCCATCACGTCGACGATCAGCGGGATCGAAGCGTCGATTTCCGCGTCCTCGACCTCGAAAATCAGTTCGTCATGCACCTGCAGCAGCATCCGGGCATTCAGCCGTGCCGCCGCCAGCGCCGGTTCGATCCGGATCATCGCACGGCGGATGATGTCGGCGGCGGACCCCTGGATCGGCGCATTGATCGCCGCCCGCTCGTTGAAGGCCCGCACCTGCGGATTGGAGGAGCGGATATCGGGATAATGCACCCGCCGCCCGAAAATGGTCTCGACATAGCCCTTGTCCCGGGCAAAGGCCTTGGTGGCATCCATATAGTCGCGGATGCCGGGGAAGCGTTCGAAATAGCGCTTGATATAATCGCCCGCCTCGCCCCGCTCGATGCCGAGCTGATTGGCAAGGCCGAAGGCGGAGATGCCATAGACGATGCCGAAATTGATCGCCTTGGCGCGGCGGCGCACATCCGAGGGCATGCCTTCCACCGGTACGCCGAACATTTCCGATGCCGTCATTGCATGGATGTCGATGCCATCGGCAAAGGCCTGGCGCAGCTGCGGGATATCGGCGACATGGGCGAGCACCCGCAATTCGATCTGGCTGTAATCCGCCGAAATCAGCCGCTTGCCGGGAACCGAGATGAAGGCGGTGCGGATCTTGCGGCCTTCGGCGGTGCGCACCGGAATGTTCTGCAGGTTCGGTTCCGACGAGGAGAGCCGCCCCGTGGTGGTCGAGGCCATGGAATAGGACGTGTGCACCCGTTTGGTCACCGGATGGATATAGCCGGGCAGCGCGTCCGTATAGGTGGACTTGAGCTTGGTGAGCTGCCGCCAGTCGACGATCTTGCGCGGCAGATCGAGCCCGGCAGCCGCGAGATCCTCCAGCACCTGGGCGGAGGTGGACCATTGCCCGGTCTTGGTCTTCGCGCCGCCGGGCAGGCCCATCTTGCCGAACAGGATATCGCCAAGCTGCTTGGGCGAACCGATGTTGAAGCGTTCGCCGGCAAGCTCATAGATCGCGTCTTCCAGCGCTGCCGCTCCCTGCGCGAGCTCGCCTGACAGCCGCGACAGGATCTGCCGGTCGACGGAGATGCCGCGCTCTTCCATCCGCGCCAGTACAGGCACCAGCGGGCGCTCCAGCCGCTCGTAGACGGAGGTCAACCCGCGCGCCACCAGCTGCGGCTTCATCGCGAACCACAGGCGCAGGGTGACATCGGCATCTTCCGCCGCATAGGCGGTCGCCTTGTCGATTTCCACCTGGTCGAAGGTGACCAGCGACTTGCCGGACCCCGCCACCTCCTTGAAGGCGATCGGGGTGTGGCCGAGCCAGCGTTCCGACAGCGCATCCATGCCATGGCTGCCGGAGCCGCCTTCCAGCACATAGGAAATCAGCATCGTGTCGTCGAAGCTCTGCGCAACGATGTCGTAGCGCCGCATCAGCAGGTAATCATATTTGAGATTCTGCGCGACCTTGAGCACTGCCGGGTCTTCCAGCAGGCCCTTGAGGCTGGCAAGCGCATCGCGGAGCGGGATCTGGCCTTCGGTGAGGTTGCCGCCGCCGAACAGGTCGCCGGTGCCGCTGCGGTGGCCGAGCGGCACATAGGCGGCGCGAATGCGCCCGGGCGTGCCGGTCTGCCGGGATTCAGCCACTGCCAGCGAGAAGCCGACGATATCGGCCTGCATCACATCCAGCGACGTGGTTTCGGTGTCGAAGGCAACGAGCCCGGTTTCACGTGCCTGCGCGATCCAGCGCTCCAGGGTGGCGATGTCGCGGATGGTTTCATAGGCCGACCGGTCAATCGGCTGATCCTTGAAAAGGGCTGCCCTTGCCTCGGCAAAACCCGCAATTCCGGCCCCGTCCGCCAGGTCAGGGGCCGGGAGAGCCGACCCATCCGCCGCCGGTTTCGGTGCTGCGGCGGCATCGAGATCGGGGCCATGCATCTCGTCACCGGTCTCGACCGGGACGGCGGCGGCCTCGACCGCGCCGGCATCGGTGCCGGTCTTTTCGGCCACCCGCCGGGTGAGCGTGGTGAATTCCATCGCCTTCAGGAAGGCAATCAGCTTCGGCCCGTCCTGCGGGTGCAGCACCAGCTCGGCCAGCGGCACCTCGACCGGGGTATCAACCTTCAGCGTCACCAGCTGGCGCGAAATCCGCACCAGTTCGGCGCTCGCCTCGATGCTCTCGCGGCGCTTCGGCTGCTTGATCTCGCCGACGCGGGCAAGCAGCGTGTCGAGATCGCCAAACTGGTCGAGCAGTTGTGCTGCGGTTTTCGGGCCGATGCCGGGAACGCCGGGCACATTGTCGGTGCTGTCGCCGGTCAGCGCCTGCAGGTCGATCATCTTGTCCGGGGCGACGCCCCATTTCTCGATCACCTCGGCAATCGAGATCTGCTTGTCCTTCATGCTGTCATACATGTGGACATTCGGCGTCACCAGCTGCATCAGGTCCTTGTCCGACGAGATGATCGTCACATCCGCCCCGGTCGCTTCGGCCTGGCGGGCATAGGTGGCGATGATGTCATCGGCCTCATAGCCCTCCATTTCGATGCAGGGCAGGTTGAAGGCCCGGGTCGCCTCGCGGATCAGCGCGAATTGCGGAACGAGGTCTTCGGGCGGTGCGGTGCGGTTGGCCTTGTAGAGGGGATAAAGCGCATTGCGGAAGGTTTTCGAGGAATAGTCGAAGATCACCGCAAAATGAGTCGGCGTCACCCCGACGGACGTATCGCGCGCGTCCGTCAGGAGCTTCCACAACATGTTGCAGAAGCCCGATACCGCATTGACCGGCAAACCGTCGGATTTGCGGTTCAGCGGCGGAATGGCGTGAAAGGCGCGGAATATGAAGCCCGAGCCATCGACGAGGAAGAGATGATCACCTTTTTTCATGGGGACCATGGATAGCGCGGGAGGCCGAAAACGTCCATCGACGAAATCGGCGGATTTGCTATGGTCGCGTCATTGCCATCTCGGGAGTTTTTTGATGTCACGACGTCTGGTGTTTTCGCTTCAGATATGGGCCGCATGCCTGGGCCTTTTTGCCGCTACGATCTGGTTCAGCCGCAGCAATGGAGAGCCTTGGCAGGCAGGTTTGCTGAAGGGCGCGCTGGTCGCCCTCAGTCCGGTCGTGCAGCGCGGTATTCACAGTGTATTCCAGCATGCCGATAACAGCAGACTTGTGGCGGCGGAGAGGGTGGAAAAGCGTGTCGCGCAGGCACTGACCTTCATCCTGACAATCGGCCTTGCCAGTCTTCCTTTCACGCCCGCAACCGGGCTTCTTCTGCCGAGGCTCATCCGTCTTGCCATTCTGGTGGTGGTCTATTCGCTCGTCCTTGTCGCCTATGACCTCTGGCGGGACCGCCGCTCCGCCACTCACTGAAACGTTACCAAATTGTAATTCGGCAGATCGGGGGCTTCCCTTGAAAAACCACAATCGGGGGCACATTTCAGTAACACCGGCGCTGGAAGCCGCCGATGTCTGGTTGCCTGCCCGTCCCCCGCTTGGCAATCAGACCCGGACAAAGGCCTAATCCCCCTCTCGGGCCTTTGTCCCCTCCTTCGTGCCGCCATGGCTCCCCCTCCAGGCCATGGCGGCCCCCTTTCTCCCCCTCCCGTGCCATCCGAAAAGCGACACTCCGATACGGAATGGCTGCGTCCCATGCGGCTCTAAATAGCTTGCTTTGAAAACAATCGCGTATCATTATCGTTTTAGAAGCTTCAAATCTTAGAAAACGATCATGACCTTCAACCGGATGGATTCCGCCACATATCTGGCAGGCCAGCTCGCCAAGGCCTTTACCCGCTCGTTGCAGGCACGCGCCCATGTGCTTGGCTTTTCCCCCGGTCAATTGCCGGTTCTGATCGAGCTGTGGGCCGAGGATGGTCAGACGCAGAAGCAACTGCTGGATCGGGTCGGCATCGAGCAGGCGACCATGGCCAATACACTGTCGCGCATGCAGCGGGATGGGCTGGTGGAACGCAAGCCGCATCCGACTGACCGGCGTGCCCAGCTCGTCTTTCTCACCCCAAAGGCCCGCGCCATGGAGGAACAGGCCGTGGCGACCGCACGGCAAGCCGATGACGCGCTGTTTGCCGGCTTTCGCCGGTTCGAGCGGGAACTGATGCTGGAATATATGCGCATGCTGATCGAAAACGCCCGCAAGGCCTGACCCCTGGCCTCAGCCGTCAAAGGCCGCGATCCCCCGGGGGCACAATTTCAAACTGGAACTCTTCGCACCGAGCCTTTACGGTCTGGTCTTTCGAAGCGACCCGGGACGAGGGTCGCCCCCGCCCGCAAAGAGGTTTCCCATGTCTGATATCAATGCCGTGCTGGACCGTGCCGACCGGAACCTGCCGGAAAGCCTGGAACGGCTGTTCGAGCTGGTCCGGATCAAGTCGATTTCCACCGATCCCGCCTATGCCGCGGAATGCCGCCGCGCCGCCGAATGGCTGGTGCGCGAGCTCACCGGCCTCGGCTTCGATGCCTCGGTGCGTGACACGGCAGGCCATCCGATGGTGGTCGCCCACCACCAGGGCAACCGGCCGGATGCGCCGCATGCGCTGTTCTACGGGCATTACGACGTGCAGCCCGTCGATCCCGTGGCGCTGTGGGACACCGATCCCTTCGAGCCCGAAATTCGCGACGAGGACGGCCATGACGTGATCACCGGGCGTGGCACCTCCGATGACAAGGGCCAGCTTCTGACCTTTGTCGAGGCCTGCCGTGCCTGGAAGGAGGTGCATGGCAAGCTGCCCGCCCGCCTTACCATTCTTTTCGAGGGCGAGGAGGAATCGGGCTCTCCGTCGCTGAAACCCTTCCTTGCCGCCCATGCACCGGAACTGAAGGCCGATTTTGCGCTGGTCTGCGATACCTCGATGTGGGACCGGGACACCCCGGCGATTTCCGCAGGCCTGCGCGGTCTGGTCGGCGAAGAGGTGACGATCAGGGCGGCAAAGCGCGATCTGCATTCCGGCTATTACGGGGGTGCTGCGGCCAACCCGATCCATATCCTTGCCCGTATTCTCGCCGGACTGCATGACGAGACGGGCCGGGTGACGCTTGAGGGCTTCTATGACGGCGTGGAGGAAACGCCCGATTCGATAAGGGCGATGTGGGAGACGCTCGGCACCTCGAACGAAAGCTTTCTCGGTGCCATCGGCCTGTCGATCCCTTCGGGGGAACAGGGTCGTTCGGTGCTGGAACTGACCTGGGCGCGCCCAACCGCCGAGGTCAACGGCATCGAGGGCGGCTATGCAGGCGAAGGTTTCAAGACCGTGATTGCCGCGAAAGCCTCCGCCAAGATCTCCTTCCGGCTGGTCGGCCAGCAAGACCCCGCCAGGATCAGGACCGCCTTCCGGTCCTATGTGCAGGCCCGGGTTCCGGCCGACTGTTCGGTGGAGTTCAGCGAGCATGGCGGTTCTCCCGCCATCCAGCTCGCCTATGATTCCGACCTGCTGTCGAAGGCCAAGACAGCCCTGTCAGCGGAATGGCCGAAACCCGCCGTCGTCATCGGCATGGGTGGTTCGATCCCCGTCGTCGGTGATTTCCAGAAGATGCTCGGCATGGAATCTCTGCTGACCGGCTTTGCGCTCAGTGGCGACCGCATCCATTCTCCCAACGAGAAATATGACCTGCAATCCTTCCACAAGGGGATTCGGTCCTGGATCCGGATCCTCGAGCAGATCGCCTTGTAAATCGGCGCGGGACAAACCGGCGCCGGAACCTCTCTCGGGGCCGCCCGCGTGTTCGCATCTGCGAAAGGTCCCCAAATGCAAAAGACCCGGATTGCTCCGGGCCTTTTATCTGATCGCCGGGCTGCCAGTACATCCGTGGTCAGCGCCTTTGATAAAGAGATGTTCCAGAACTGAAGTCCGGAACCATTTTTGTAACGCTACACCAGAATGGTTAACGTTTCATGACAGGGAAATGGGAGGGTGACCGGGTCTTTTCAAGGCCCTGGCCTGATTCTTTCGCCAGTGACCGATCGCCTTGCCGGGCGAGATATCCGGAAAAGACAAAACCCGGCGCGGGAGGAGCGCCGGGTTTCGGATACTGACTGGCAATTTGGGAGGAGGAGGATTGCCAGTCTCCCCGAAGGACGCTGGGAGGAGGAGTGCGTCACTTCGATGATTGGAATGTACAGGAATGCGCGGCATTTAAAACCATTAATGCTGCAGTGCAGCGTTGCAAATATTGCATGGCTCGCAGCCCGTTGCCGCGTCCTGCCCGGTTGCCTATACTTATGGGCATACCCTTGCAACAGGATGCACCGATGAGCCTTTCCTCCGTCCGCGCGTTTTTCCAGACCCATGCCCCCGAAATCGAGGTCATCGTGACCGAGGCAAGTTCGGCAACGGTGGCGCTTGCCGCCGCAGCCCATGGCGTGATGCCCGAGCAGATTGCCAAGACGCTTTGCGCGAGGGTCGGCGAGACCGTTATTCTCGTGGTGCTGTCGGGCACCGCCCGGCTCGACAATCGCAAGTTCAAGGCACTTTTCGGCGCAAAGCCGCGCATGCCGGGTGCGGAAGAGGTCAGTGAACTCACGGGCCATCCGGTCGGCGGCGTCTGCCCCTTCGGTCTCGCGCAGCCACTGCCGGTCTATTGCGACATTTCGCTCAAGGCCTTTGATGAAGTGGTCCCGGCCGCCGGCGCCACCCATGCAGCGGTGCGAATCCAGCCGGAGCGCATGGCGGCGCTGACAGGGGCAATCTGGGCCGACCTCTCCGAACCGTCGAAGCCGCAGCCGTAGAGCAGGTTGCGCAAGACTGTGCAGGGGTTTTGCGCTGACGACATGCGCAATACCAAGGATCACTGATGGGAACCCATTCGACCGGATCGATTTTGGCTTGCGGCCAGGAGAAAACCGCAGTCGGACCTACCGGTCCGGCGAGGATTTTCGACGCCGTCCGCAAGTCAAAAGCGACCGGCCCTCCGGGTGGCGTGGAATTCGGCCACCGGAGGGCGTCGAAATCCTCGGTCGATGCTCAAAGCATCGACCTGCGGTATTCTCCTGCCCGGTATCCGTTTCCACGCCATCGAATGGGTTCCCATCAGTGATCCTTGGTATAAGCGTGGCGGCTGATCTGAAAGATCACGACTTGCTTGGCCTGGCGACATCACGGGCACCATCCGCACCCTTCACCGGAGCATTGCCGGGGCAGCCGTATTTTCTGCACACAGATAACCCGACCATGCAACCCTGCCACGATTCACCGCAGCAAACTTCGCTTTTGCGTGTTAAAAACATTTGATATATAATCATAATTCTGGCAAAGTCCCTGGGTAAGAGGAGGTCACCACCTGCTCCTTCCCTTCCGATTTCGAGACAACGAACATGCCCCGCCCACAAGGCAATCTGGCCACCCGTTCAAGCGCAAGCGAAATCCGCGCCACCACCCCGGAATGGTCCCGCGGCCATCAACTTTCCGCACTGTCCCCGGCTGCACCACTGCGCATCCTCCACATCCTCTTTTCCAGGAGGATCGCCGGTTCCGAGAAATATTGCATAGACCTTGCCAATGGTCAGGCGGCGCTTGGGCACGAGGTGCATGTTGCCGGAACTTATGGGTCTCCAATCGCGGGACATTTGGACAAGGAAGTGATGTTTCATGGCTTCAGAACGCCATTGTTCAGAAGTTGGGCGCTGAGCCGCCTGATCGCGGACAGGTCTGCCGATATCTGCCATGCGCATCTCAGCCCGGCTTGCAAGGCCCTTACCGCATTGTCCGGGGGAGTGGCGAAAGTCGCGACACTTCATGTCGGCTACAAGGCCAGGCAGCACGCGCGACTGGACGGGCTGATTTGCGTGAACGCATCGCAGATGGCAGGCATCAGCGGCTACGCCGGCCAGGCAAAGCAGATCTCAAACTGGCTTCCCGAAGCAATCCAAAAGCCGGCTACCGACCTGCGCCGCCAGCTTGGCCTGCCGCCGGAAACCCGCCTGATCGGCTCGGTTGGTCGCCTGCATCCGAGCAAGGGCAATGATGTGCTGATCGAAGCCTTTCTGAAGGCGGCGCCCCGCGATGCCGCCCTGGTGATTGCCGGGGAAGGCCCGCATCGTGCCGCGCTGGAAAAGCTGGCAAACGCCGACAGCCGCATTCGGCTGATCGGCCATTGCGACGATGTCGGCGGGTTTCTCGCCGGTCTCGATCTCTTCGTGTCGCCGTCGCGGGAGGAATCCGCGGGCCTCGCCATTCTGGAGGCGATGAACGAGGGCCTGCCGGTCATCGCGACCGCGACGGAGGGGCCATCCGAATATCTTCGCGACCAGCCTGTCGCCATTGTCGAGCCAGGCTCGGTCAACCAGTTGGCTGCCGCCCTTTCCCGCGCCTTTCAGGCTGCGGGCGTTGAAGGCTTTTCGCGGCTGTGCTACGACATGACACCCTTTTCTCGAACGACCGGCATCGACCATGTCCTGCAATTCTACCGCTCCGTGATGGGTGCCGATGCAGGCCTGCGGGGCGTCCGGGTCGCCAATGCAGCTGGCTCATGATTTCCAAACCGAGAAGTGATTTCTGGAAGGTGGGCGTGGTCCCGGCTCCCGCCGCCACCCTGCTTGATCGCCAGGCACTCGCCGGCATGAAAGACCGGATCAGCTGGCTGCCCGATCCCGGTCCGTGGCGCTATCTGGCCGATCCCTTCGGCCTGTGGCGGGGCGACAGTCTGCACATCTTCGTCGAAGCCTATGACTATCGCACCAAGCATGGCCATATCGAGCATCATCAGCTCGAAGCCGACCTGCAATGGCGCGGCAAGGGCGTGGCGCTCGCCCGCCCGGTGCATCTCTCCTATCCGTTCCTGATCGAGGCGGATGGCGAGACCTTCATGATCCCGGAAAGCCACAAGGCGGGCGAAGTCGCGCTCTACCGGGCGCGGGCCTTTCCGGATGACTGGGTGCGCGAAACGCCGTTGCTCTCAGGCATTCCGGCGGCCGAAGCCTCGGTGCTGCGGGTCGGAGACATCTGGTGGATGTTCTATACCGTGGTCGGACCGGGAGCCCGCGACCAGCGCGAGCTGCATCTGGCCTTTGCCGACCGGCTGACCGGCCCCTGGACGACCCATCCGCATAATCCCGTCATGGTCGACCGCTCCGGGGCGCGGCCCGGCGGCACGCCGATGATCGGGGCGGATGGCGCGGTGATCCTGCCGGTTCAGGATTGCCACCTGACCTATGGCGGTGCCTTGCGCTTTGTCCGGTTCGATCTCCTGACGCCCACCGATGTCGCCTGCTCGCATCTGCCCGTGACCCTGACGGGCGATCTCGCCGCGCCGGATCATCCCGATGGCCTGCACAGCTTCACCGCCTGCGGCGATCTCACCCTGATCGATGTCAAGCGCATCCACCGCTCCCACAGCCGTCACCTGATCAACCTGCGCCGACGGCTGCTGCCAAAGCAGAAGGTGACCGGCTCCCGCTGAGCCCCACCCTCCCATCTCTTTAACCGGATGTTAACCGCCCCTTAAATCGCCGCATTTTATAGTCATCGCCTCCGGTGCGCCGGGGACGGTGCATGAGGGCAGGGATTGCCCGCCGGAACGGGGACAGCAGCAGCGCATGGCAGGCAAGAGCAGGTCCAGGCAGAGGGTCGAGCCCTCGTTCGAAAGCGGCAGCCGCCGCGCCGACGACGATCTGCGTCTGGACGCCGATGACCGCGTGGCGGGGGGCGGCAAGCCCGGCCGTTCGCCGCGCGGGAAGCCTGCCTCCGGCGGCAGGGGTGGCAAGGGCGGAAAATCCCGCAAGGCCCGCCGCGCCCGTGGTCCCTTCGGCATTTTCGCGGCGATCCGGCGGCTGATCTACTGGTGCATCGTGCTTTCGATCTGGGGCACGATGGGCATTGCCGGGCTGGTCATCTATTATGGCGCACGGATGCCGAGCGCCGAAACCTGGACCATCCCCGAACGTCCGCCGAACGTGAAGATCACCGGCGTCGATGGCAGCACGATTGCCAACCGGGGCATCACCGGCGGCGAGGAGCTGTCGCTGCAGGAAATGTCGCCCTATATCCCGCAGGCCGTCGTTGCCATCGAGGACCGGCGCTTCTACAGCCATTTCGGTTTCGATCCGATCGGCTTTGCCCGGGCAATGACCCGCAACCTTCTTGCCGGGCATATGGTGCAGGGCGGCTCGACCCTGACCCAGCAGCTCGCCAAGAACCTGTTCCTCTCGCCGGACCGCACGCTGGAGCGCAAGGTGCAGGAAGTGCTGCTCGCCGTCTGGCTCGAGCACAAATATTCCAAGGACGAAATCCTGACCATGTATCTGAACCGGGTGTTCTTCGGTTCGAACGCGTTCGGGGTCGAGGCCGCCTCGCGGCGCTATTTCAACAAGTCGGCCCGCGACGTGACGCTTGGGGAAGCCGCGCTGCTGGCAGGCCTGCTGAAGGCCCCCACCCGGCTTTCCCCCGCCCGCGATCCCGCCGCGGCGCAAGCCCGGGCGCAGGTGGTTCTGGGCGCGATGCGCGAAGAGGGCGTGATCACCGACGCCGAAGTCAAGACGGCGATGTCGGCACCCCCGACCCGTGCCAAGAGCTACTGGTCGGGGGCTGAATATTATGCCGCCGACATGGTGATGGACGAATTGCCGGCGCTGATCGGCACCGTGAAGCAGGATGTCGTGGTCGAAACCACGCTCGACATGACGCTTGAGAAAAAGGCCGAAGAGGTGATTGCCGATGCCATCGCCAGGAATGGCAGCAAGTTCCGCGTCTCGCAGGCGGCTCTGGTGTCGATTGACGGCACGGGGGCAATCCGCGCCGTGGTCGGCGGCCGGGATTATGCCCAGAGCCAGTATAACCGGGCAACGAAGGCACGGCGCCAGCCGGGCTCGGCCTTCAAGCCGTTCGTCTATGCGACAGCGATGGAAATGGGCGACAGCCCTTCATCGATCTACAACGATGCGCCGATCCGCATCGGCAACTGGACGCCGGAAAACTACGAGCAGAAATATAACGGCCCGGTGACGCTGACCGACGGGCTTGCCCATTCGCTGAACACCATTGCCGCCCAGCTGGTGATGCAGGCGGGGCCGGAGCGGGTCATCCAGCTTGCCAGGCGGCTCGGCATCACCTCGCCGCTGCAGTCGAATGCCTCGATTGCGCTTGGCACCTCGGAAGTCACGCTGATGGAGCTGACCGGGGCCTATGCCTCCTTCATGAATGGCGGCTACAAGGCCACCCCGCACCTGATCCGCCGCGTCTCGACCCCCGACGGCAAGGTGCTCTACGAAAATACCTATGACGCCCCGCCCCGCGTGCTCAGCGAAAAGGTGGTGGTCGACATGAATTACATGATGGGCCAGGTGATCGCCACCGGCACGGGCAAGAAGGCCGCCCTTCCCGGCTGGCAGGTGGCAGGCAAGACCGGCACGACGCAATCCTATCGCGACGCGCTGTTCATGGGCTTTACCAGCAACCTGACCACGGGCATCTGGTTCGGCAATGACGACGGCAAGTTCATGAAGAAGGTGACGGGTGGCGGCCTTCCGGCCATGACCTGGAAGGAGTTCATGGTGGCCGCCCATGCGGGCCTGTCGCCCGCCCCGCTGTTCGGCAATGGCCTGCCCTCCGACCGGGTGCTGCCCGGCGTCGGCCAGGCACCGCTCACCGTCAGCGATGTCATCACCGGCAATCCCGAAGCCTATCCGGAAGCACCTCCCGGCGATGTGCCGGACAATGGCAATCTCGAGCCTGATCCGAATCTCGGTCCGTCCGGGACACCGGTTCCCCATCGCAGCACCCTGCTCGATATTCTGATGGGTCGCTGACCCCCCCTTGAAAGACAGGGCCCGCACAAGCCATATGGGGATATCAGTCATCTCTGGTGCGAGGCGGCTGGCTGTCGCGGGGAAGAGTTCCCCTCCCGGCAGGTTCCGTCGCCATGTGGGGCGTTTTCGAACGGGAAAATCGGGCGGCAAGCTGTGTTTTTGCCGGTCACTTGTTCCCTTCACGCCTTGCAGGGATGAAAACTGCTTCTTATATAGCCGTCATAACCGCAGCACGGACTGCGAAACAGTGAAAATCAATCCCGTTAGGGGCTGTCAGCGGAATGCCTGACCGGGTTCCTGCAGCCTGCTTCAAGGAGAGTAGACATGGCGAAAGTAATCGGTATCGACCTCGGAACCACGAATTCCTGCGTGGCCGTCATGGACGGCAAGGATGTCAAGGTTATCGAAAATGCGGAAGGCGCGCGGACGACCCCGTCCATGGTGGCTTTCTCTGACGACGGCGAGCGCCTCGTCGGCCAGCCAGCCAAGCGCCAGGCGGTCACCAACCCGACCAACACCCTCTTCGCGGTGAAGCGCCTGATCGGCCGCCGCTACGAAGATCCGACCGTCGAGAAGGACAAGGGCCTCGTTCCCTACAAGATCGTCAAGGGTGACAATGGCGACGCATGGGTCGAAGCCAATGGCAAGGGCCATTCCCCCTCGCAGATCTCCGCCATGATCCTGCAGAAGATGAAGGAAACGGCGGAAGCCTATCTCGGCGAAAAGGTCGAAAAGGCCGTCATCACCGTTCCCGCCTATTTCAACGACGCCCAGCGCCAGGCCACCAAGGATGCCGGCCGCATCGCCGGCCTTGAAGTGCTGCGCATCATCAACGAGCCGACCGCGGCAGCGCTTGCCTATGGCCTCGACAAGAAGGAAGGCAAGACCATTGCCGTCTACGACCTTGGCGGCGGTACCTTCGATATCTCGGTTCTCGAAATCGGTGATGGCGTCTTCGAAGTGAAGTCGACCAATGGCGACACCTTCCTCGGTGGCGAAGACTTCGACATGCGCCTGGTCGAATATCTGGCGGCCGAGTTCAAGAAGGACAACGGCATCGACCTGAAGAACGACAAGCTTGCCCTGCAGCGCCTGAAGGAAGCCGCTGAAAAGGCGAAGATCGAACTGTCGTCCTCGCAGCAGACCGAAATCAACCTGCCCTTCATCACCGCCGATGCCTCCGGTCCGAAGCACCTGACGATGAAGCTGACCCGCGCCAAGTTCGAAAGCCTGGTGGATGATCTCGTCCAGCGCACCGTTGCCCCGTGCAAGGCCGCGCTCAAGGACGCCGGCATCACCGCTGCCGAAATCGAGGAAGTGGTTCTCGTCGGCGGCATGAGCCGCATGCCGAAGGTGCAGGAAGTCGTCAAGCAGCTGTTCGGCAAGGAGCCGCACAAGGGTGTGAACCCCGACGAAGTCGTGGCCATGGGTGCCGCCATTCAGGCCGGCGTTCTCCAGGGCGACGTCAAGGACGTGCTGCTGCTCGACGTCACGCCGCTGTCGCTCGGCATCGAAACGCTCGGTGGCGTCTTCACCCGCCTGATCGAACGCAATACGACGATCCCGACCAAGAAGAGCCAGGTCTTCTCGACTGCCGAGGACAACCAGCAGGCCGTGACCATCCGCGTCTCGCAGGGCGAGCGTGAAATGGCCCAGGACAACAAGCTGCTTGGCCAGTTCGACCTCGTCGGCCTGCCGCCGTCGCCGCGTGGCATGCCGCAGATCGAAGTGACCTTCGACATCGATGCCAATGGCATCGTCCAGGTTTCGGCCAAGGACAAGGGCACCGGCAAGGAACAGCAGATCCGCATCCAGGCCTCTGGCGGTCTGTCCGATGCCGATATCGAGAAGATGGTCAAGGACGCCGAAGCGCATGCCGAGGAAGACAAGAAGCGCCGCGCGGGTGTCGAAGCAAAGAACCAGGCCGAGAGCCTCGTTCATTCGACCGAGAAGTCGCTGAAGGAATATGGCGACAAGGTTTCGCAGACCGACCGTGACGCCATCTCGGCCGCCATCGCAACCCTGAAGGCCGCGATGGACGCCTCCGAGCCGGATGCCGAAGACATCAAGGCCAAGACCCAGTCGCTGATGGAAGTGTCCATGAAGCTCGGCCAGGCGATCTATGAGGCCCAGCAGGCGGAAGGCGGTGCCGAAGGTGCAACTGAAGGCGGCGACGACAATGTCGTCGATGCCGACTATGAAGAAGTCAAGGACGACGGCCAGAAGCGTTCCGCCTGAACGGAAGAGACAAGAGACGGAGCGTCGTCCCCTTCGGTGGAAGGGGGAGGCTCCGGGCAGAGACATCAAAGCCGCGCGTCAGCAATGGCGCGCGGCTTTTGAGGAACCACCGCCAAGGCCCGCCTGCCGCAAGGGGATACCGTCCCGGTTGCCTGAGCCGCCTTCCTGGTTATTCCTTCTGATCGTCTTTCCGCAATGAATGGGAGGCCATTCGCTGTTTTGGGGAACAGCGGATGCCTTCAACCGAACTCCTTCGACCGGGGCCTGATGCAGCATGGCGAAAGCTGATTATTACGAGACACTTGGGGTCGCCAAGACCGCTGACGAGAAGGAGCTGAAAAGCGCCTTCCGCAAGCTTGCGATGAAATATCATCCGGACAAGAATCCCGACGACGCCAGTTCCGAAAAGAAATTCAAGGAAATCAACGAGGCCTATGAAACCCTGAAGGACCCGCAGAAACGGGCGGCCTATGATCGCTATGGCCATGCGGCCTTCGAACAGGGCGGCGGCGGCTTCGGCGGTGGCGGTTTCAGCGGCGGCGGAGGTGGCTTCTCCGACATTTTCGAGGATATTTTCGGCGAGATGATGGGCGGCGGGCGTGGCCGCCGGTCCTCCGGTGGCCGCGAGCGCGGGGCTGACCTGCGCTACAACATGGAAATCACGCTTGAGGAAGCCTTCGAGGGCAAGACCGCCCAGATCCGCGTGCCGACGGCCATCACCTGCGATGCCTGCACGGGTTCGGGCGCAAAACCGGGCTCCAAGCCCGTCACCTGCGCGACCTGCCATGGTGCGGGCCGGGTGCGGACCTCGCAAGGGTTCTTCTCGGTGGAGCGTACCTGCCCCACCTGCCAGGGCAAGGGCCAGACGATTGCCGACCCCTGCTCGAAATGCCATGGCCATGGCCGGGTGACGGAAGAGCGGTCGCTGTCGGTCAACATTCCCTCCGGCATCGAGGACGGCACCCGCATTCGCCTGCAAGGCGAAGGCGAGGCAGGCGTGCGCGGTGGCCCGGCGGGCGACCTCTATATGTTCCTGTCCGTCCAGCCGCACCAGTTCTTCAAGCGGGATGGTGCCGATCTCTATTGCACCGTGCCGGTGTCGATGACGACGGCAGCGCTCGGCGGCAAGTTCGATGTTTCGACGCTTGACGGCACCAAGTCACGCGTCACCATTCCTGAGGGCACCCAGGCCGGGAAACAGTTCCGCCTGAAGGCCAAGGGCATGCCGGTGCTGCGCTCCTCGCAGGTCGGCGATCTCTATATCCAGATCCAGATCGAGACCCCGCAGAAGCTCACCAAGCGGCAGCGCGAACTGCTGCAGGAATTCGAGCAGATCTCGTCCAAGGAGAACAATCCGGAATCATCGGGCTTCTTCTCGCGGATGAAGGACTTCTTCGACACGCTGAGCGACTGATACCAGGGCATTCGAACAGAAAAAGGCAGGGCAAAACCCTGCCTTTTTTATTTTGAGACATTATCGTTGCCTCATTAACCTTTTTTCCCAACCGGCCATTAAGTCTGCCTGCCTATCATCACCCGCAGTTAAAACCGTTCATGAGGGACGGTCTCCCCGAATTGCACCGGCGTTTCGAACGCGCGGGCGACAAGCGGAAGCCGAATGATTTGGGAGCAGACCGTGCCAGCATCCAGCCGCCCTTCCTGGCGCGTTTCAACAAGCATCCTTGCCGTCCTGGCGTTTTTCGCCGCAACACCTGCCGGTGCTGCCAGCCTTGCCTGGCTCGGCAAGACCAACAATGACTGGTCGAACAGCGGCAACTGGTCAGCCGCCCGCCTGCCCTCCTCCGCCGACAGCGTGACGATAGACCGGCCCGAGCAGATCTGGCTCGGGGCGAAGCCGGGCGCTGCGGGGTCCCTTGTGCTTGGTCTCTCCTCAACCGCCAATCTGTTCGTCGCGACATCGCTGACGACGGGGGCTGCGACCCTGGGCAGCCAGGCGGGATCGAGCGGACATGCGGTGCTGTCAGGCTCGAGCGCCATCCTGCAATCGGGCGGCCTCGTGACGGTGGGTTCAGGCGGCGCGGGCGAGCTCGACCTCTACAAGGCCGCACGTTTCTCCGGCGCCGACCTCAGCCTCGGGGCACAGAAAACCGGCAATGGCCTGTTCATCGCCACCGAACAAGCGCAACTGGCACTCGGCGGCGCGCTGACGGTAGGCGATGCCGGACGCGGCACCTTCGATCTCTATACCGGTGCCCGCGCCACTGCGGGATCGGCGGTGTTCGGCAATGCGTCCGGTTCCACCGGCACGCTTGCCATTGCAGGCGGCGGCAGCGCACTTGCCGTTGCAAATGCCCTCACCCTCGGCAAATCCGGCAAGGGCGCGCTTGACCTGTCGACGGGTGCCAGCCTTCAGGCCAAAGGCCTGACGCTCGGTGCGCTCAGCGGCGGCGACGGCTCGGCCAATGTATCGGGGGGTGGCACCCTGCTGTCTGTCTCGGGCGGGACCGTGATCGGCGACCAGGGCAATGGCAGCTTTGGTCTTTATACCGGAGCCGGGCTGACCACAGGCACTCTTGACGTCGGGTCGAGGGCGGCCGGCACCGGCTCCCTCATCGCGGGCGGCGGTGGCACATCCGTGCAGATTGGCGGGGCGGTGACCATCGGCAGTGCCGGGCGCGGATCTCTGGTGCTCCAGGATGGTGCGGTCGCCCGATCCGGGCGGCTGACACTTGGCGGCACCGCCGGGTCCTCCGGCGTGCTGCTGATCTCCGGCAACGGGTCCTCCTATGCCTCCACCGACAGGGTGAATGTCGGATCTGCCGGAACGGGTCAATTGACACTGACCGGCGGTGGCGCGCTTTCCGCCACCGGCCTCACCATCGCCACCAGCGCGGGCTCGAGCGGCACCGTCACTATCGGCGCGGCACATGGGGCCATTGCCAGGGGGGCGGGGATGCTCACCACGCCGACAATCCAGTTCGGCAGCGGCACCGGCGCGCTGGTCTTCAATATCGGTGGTCCCGATTATACGCTCGCCTCGGTGCTGTCGGGCGCGGGCACCATCCATGCCGATGCCGGATCGGTGATCCTCACCGGCAATTCATCCGGTTTTTCCGGCAGGACATTGCTGAGCGGTGGCAGGCTCGCGGTCAATGGCACGCTTGGCGGCACGGTCGCGCTCTCCGGCTATGGCACGCTGGCCGGCACCGGTACCGTTGGCAGCACCACGGTCGGCAAGGGCGGGACGATTGCGCCCGCAGGCGACGCGGCGGGCACGCTCACCATCAAGGGCGACCTGACCTTCCAGGCCGGCAGCCACTATCAGGCCACCGTCAACCCGGGGAGCAATGTGGCCGACCGGATCGCGGTATCGGGCAAGACGGCCATCAATGCCGGGTCGAGCCTTGACGTGGTGCAGGCGTCGGCGATCAACCTCGCCCGGCAGGACAGGATTCTCGACAGTACCGGCGGCATCACCGGCAGCTTCGACACAATCACCTCCAATTACAGCTTCGTCACCCCGTCGCTGGTCAATGACGGGCACGGACTGACCCTCAAGCTTGCGCGCAATGCCACGCCGCTGGCCTCGGCGGCGAAAACCTCCGGCGGTGCAGCGGCGGCCGTGGTCATCGATCAGTTGTCCCCCGCAAGCGCTCTTTACCAGCAGGTCCTGCCGCTTTCGGCAAGCCAGGCGGCCTCGACCCTCGACGATCTCTCGGGCTCGATCCATGCCTCCTCCGGCGTGCTGGGCTTCGATGTCAGCCGCTTCGGCCAGATGGCGGGCATCGACCGGCTGGGCTCGATGGGGGCTTCGGGCGGCCTGTTCCAGCAATCCCCCTCCCTGCCGCTTGCAGGCAGCGGACCCTCGGGTTTGCTGACGGCCTATGCCGGGGAAGGCAAGAGCGCCGACCCCGCGGCTTTCGCGGCAATCCTTGCCGATCCCGCCAATGCCGGTGTCACCGGCTGGGGCCGCGCCTATGGCGGCTGGAGCAGCCGGACGGGGGAGAATGGCGACCGGATCGCCACCACCGGCGGCCTGCTGCTCGGTGCGGATGCGGGCTTTGGCGACAGCTGGCGTTTCGGCCTGCTCGCCGGCATTGGCCGCAGCGCCTTCCATGAAGGCGTGCGTGATGCCCGTGGTAGCAGCGATGATTACAGCCTCGGCCTTTATGGCGGCCATACCGCCGGGCCCCTGTCGCTGCGCTTCGGGGCGCAGTATGCGCTGCAGGAGGTCGAGACGACGCGGAAGGCCCGGTTCAACGGTTTCGACGAAACGCTGGACGGACATTACAGGGGCGGCGCCACCGGCCTCTTTGCCGAACTCGGCTATGCCGCAAGGGCGGGAGATGTCGATCTCGAGCCTTTCGCCGATATTTCGGTGATCCACCAGACCACGGACGGATTCACCGAGACCGGCGGCAATTCCGCCCTGACCGTCGGCGCATCGGACACCTGGCTGCCGACCACCATTCTCGGCCTGCGCGCCGGACGGCAATTTGAACTTGGCGCCTTCAGGGCAAGGCTGCGCGGCATGCTCGGCTGGCAGCACGCCTTTGACGAAGAGGGACAGGCACCGACCTTTGCCTTCGAAGGCAGCCGGGACTTTTCCACCGCCGGAACCAGCCTTGGCACCGACAGCGCACTCGTCGAACTCGGCTTCGACGTGGCGACCACCGATGCCACCTCGCTCGGTCTCACCTATGACGGTGCCTTCGACGGCCAGCAGCAGAGCCACATGCTGAAACTGAATTTCGCAAGCCGGTTCTGAGCCCGGTCATCATGGGCATCAAGTCCGGAACCTGAACCTATCCCGCCCAGGCCATGTCGGCGGCGGGCGGTCGTCCCTCTTGCTGCAGCAGCTCGGCGACTGCGGCGGCGGAGACGGGACGGCTGAAATAATAGCCCTGCAGGCCATTGGCCCCACTGGCCCGCAGCAATTCGGCCTCGTCACGGGTCTCGACACCTTCGATGACGGTGGAAACGCCGAAAATCCGGCCAAGCCCGAGCACATGGCTGAGCAGTGCCGCTTCACTGCCACCCCGACGGAGATTGCGCACGAAGGACTGGTCGATCTTCAGGATATCCAGCCCGAATTCGCGCAGATGGTTGATGCTGGAAAAGCCGGTGCCGAAATCATCAAGCGCAAAGCGGATACCGACATGCTGCAATGTCGTGAAGGCCTGCTTGATCAGGCGCGCATCAGCTGCAAACAGGCTTTCGGTCATTTCGAGGATCAATCGAGCCGGTGAAAAACCGGTTTCGCGCAGGATCGCCAGCACCGCGTCGGGAAAGGCCGGGCTCCTGATCTGTTCGACGGAAACATTGACCGACACCGAAACCTGCGGCCAGTCCAGAGCCTGCTCACAGGCGCGGCGCAGGATATGCAGCCCCAGCGGGCCGATCAGGCCGGATGCCTCGGCAGCGGCGATGAACCGGTCGGGCATCACCCGGCCGCTGACCGGATCCTGCCAGCGCACCAGTGCCTCCAGCGAGGTCACCCTGCAGGTCCTTGCATCCACAATCGGCTGATATTCGAGGAAGAATTCACCATTGGCGATACCACGCCGGATGCTGTCCTCAAGGACGGCACGGCTATTGGCCTCCACGGCCATGTCGTCGGCGAAGAACACGACATTGCTGCCCTGCATCTGCTTTCCGGCGTAAAGCGCAAGATCAGCGCGGCCGAGAACGTCGGTCGCCTTGGTGTCGCTGCCCCGCAAGGCGCAGATGCCGATATTCGCACCGGTCATGATCCTGTTGTCGTCAATCTCGAAGGGCTGCGCCAGACTGTCGATGATCCCGGTTGCGAAATCGGCAATGCCTGCGTCGCCCGCCGCCGTGTCGAGGATCACGAATTCGTCGCCGCCAAGCCGGTACAGCGACTGGCCGGGCAACAGCAGGCGACCGATCCGCTGCGAAAGCGCAACAAGCAGGGCATCCCCGACATTGTGGCCAAGCGTATCATTGACGAATTTGAACTTGTTGAGATCGAGCAGCAGCACATGCAGCGGCGCGGCAATTTCTGTCTGTCCCGTGAGCGCATGATCGAGATCGGCCATCAGCCGATGCCGGCTCCCCATACCGGTGAGACTGTCCTGATTGGCGATCCGCCACAGGGTTCGTTCCGCATCGCGGGTCTTGTCCAACTGACGGACCAGATTGGCGCGCATCACTCCGAGGATGAAGAACGTGACACCCAGAACAAGCGGTGCCAGCAGAACGATCATCTGGACGGGATTGGCCCGCAACAGCACGAGCAGGCTGACGGGTCCAGGACGCGGGTTGAACCAAAGATCGACGGCAAGGCTCACCACGGGAAACAGCGCGCCGAAGGCCAGGCCAAAGCCCGTATAGGATAAAATCAGCTGCGTCTCGCGTTTCATGGAGGCCCCCGCGTCCATCATCATACATGCTGTTTTCGAAATAAAGCGTAAACGCACAACCGGTTACAGCGCCGGGAGCCGCCCCGGTTATCCTTGCAACGCCGCTCGCAATTCGGCATAGGACAGGGGCATCCTGCAACAGGGCCCGACATGCCGCACAAGATCCATATCGAGGAAATCCGGCTCTCGGGCTTCCGCAACTATGCGAGCCTCGCGCTGGAGCTTGATGACCGGCATGTGGTGCTGACCGGCGACAATGGTTCCGGCAAGACCAATCTTCTTGAGGCAATCTCCTTCCTTTCGCCCGGTCGCGGACTGAGGCGCGCACCCTATGGCGAGGTGGTGAACGACGCCACGCGCGATGGCTTCAGCATCTTTGCGCGCGTGGGGGGGATGGAGGGTCCGGTCGATATCGGCACGGGCACCGACGGGGGCGAAGAGGGCGCATCGCGCCGATTGCGGATCAATGGAACGGCGGCCAAAAGCGCCGATGAACTGACCGATCATCTCAGGGTTCTGTGGCTCACCCCGGCCATGGACGGTCTCTTTACCGGCTCATCCGGTGACCGTCGGCGGTTTCTGGACCGGCTGGTGCTGTCCGTCGACCCCGCCCATGGACGCCGCGCCAGCGACTTCGACCGGGCGATGCGCAGCCGCAACCGGCTGCTTTCCGAAAATCGCATGGACCCCGCCTGGCTTTCCGGCATCGAGGCGCAGATGGTCGAGCTTGGCATCGCCATGGCACTGGCGCGCCGCGAAATGCTCGGCTTCCTCAGCCATCTGATTGCCTCCAGCCAGGGCCATTCGCCCTTTCCCTCCGCCACCCTGACGCTGACCGGCTTTCTCGACGAGGCCATGGACAGCCCCGCCGCCGATCTGGAGGAGACCTATGGGTCGATGCTGCGCGAGGGAAGATACCGGGATGCCGCGGCCGGACGGACGCTCGACGGGCCGCACCGCGCCGACCTTCTGGTATTTCACGCGGAAAAATCGATGGATGCCGGGCGCTGTTCCACCGGCGAGCAGAAGGCATTGCTGATCGGGCTGGTTCTCGCCCATGCCCGCCTCGTTGCCAACATGACCGGCCACGCGCCGATCCTGCTGCTCGATGAAATCGCCGCCCATCTCGACGAAGGCCGCCGCGCTGCCCTGTTCGACCTGATCGACGATCTCGGCGGCCAGAGTTTCATGACCGGCACCGACGGGATGCTGTTTTCGGCGCTTGGCGACCGGGCCCAGCATTTTACCGTCGCCGCAGGCAGGCTTTCGCGCTAGATTTCGCCCATGACAGAGACGCCGCCCCTCAGCCCGGAAGAAATTGACCGCTACCGCAGGCATATCCTGCTGCCGGAAATCGGCGGTGCCGGACAGCAGGCGCTGAAGCAGGCCCGCGTGCTGGTGATTGGCGCGGGGGGGCTCGGTGCGCCCGTGCTGCAATATCTGGCGGCCGCTGGCGTGGGCACGCTGGGGATGGTCGATGATGACCGCGTCTCGCTTTCCAACCTGCAACGGCAGGTGATCCACGACACCGGCACGATCGGCGCGGAAAAGACCGAGAGCGCGGCACGCGCCATTGCCCGCCTCAATCCGCATGTCCGCATCCTGCGTTTCGAAGAGCGGTTTTCACCCGAAACCGCCGTCCGCCATCTGGCAGGATTCGATCTGCTGATCGACGGGTCGGACAATTTCGACACCCGCTATGCCGCCGCCGATGCTGCCGAACAGGCGAGGATTCCGCTGGTGACGGGGGCTGTCGGGCGTTTCGACGGTACGGTGACGGTGCTCAAACCCTATGAGCAGAATGCGGACGGGGAGCCTCACCCCGGCTACCGGGATCTCTTCCCCGCACCGCCGCCACGGGGCCTTGTCCCCTCCTGTGCCGAAGCGGGGGTGATCGGGGCGCTGACCGGCGTGATCGGCACGCTGATGGCGATGGAAGCGATCAAGCTGATCACCGGGACCGGCGAACCGCTGGTCGGGCGGCTGCTGATGTATGACGGGCTTGCCGCCCGCTTCGACACCATCCGCTACCGGCGCCGCCGGGCAAACGCGCCGCCGGCCCCGGAAACAAGGCCTTGAAAAACCGCATTAACCCGATTTGAGGTAATGCGGTTTTTCATCATGTATTCAACAGATTGCAATCAGGTCCGGTTCGGCAGGACGCGATTTGGCGGGCGATGGCCGTCGAAATAGGTGCGGATGTTGATGATCACCTTTTCGCCCATGTCGATGCGGCCCTCGATGGTGGCCGAGCTCATGTGCGGCAGCAGCACGACCTTGCCTTCCTGCGCCAGCTTCATCAGCTTCGGGTTGACCTTCGGCTCGTTCTCGAACACGTCGAGCCCGGCACCGGCGATCTTGCCCGCCTTGAGGCCGGCAATCAGCGCGGTTTCGTCGATGATGTCGCCACGGGCGGTGTTGACGATGTAGCTGGTCGGCTGCATCAGCGCCAGACGCCGCGCCGACATCAGGTGAAAGGTTGCAGGCGTCGAGGGGCAATTGACCGAAACGATGTCGACGCGGGCGAGCATCTGGTCGAGGCTGTCCCAGTAGGTTGCCTCCAGCTCTTCCTCGGTCGCCGGATTGACGCGCTTGCGGTTGTGGTAATGGATCGACAGGCCGAAGGCCTTGGCGCGCCGGGCCACGGCGGTGCCGATGCGGCCCATGCCGATGATGCCGATGCGCTTGCCCCAGATCCGGTGTCCGAGCATCCAGGTCGGCGACCAGCCTGCCCATTCGCCGCCCTTGTCGGTGAGAATGCGGGCTCCCTCCGCCAGACGGCGCGGCACGGCGAGAATCAGCGCCAGCGTCATGTCGGCGGTGTCTTCGGTCAGAACATTCGGCGTGTTGGTGACGGTGATGCCTTTTTTCGCCGCCGCATCGATATCGATATGGTCGATACCGTTGGAAAAGCTGGCGATCAGCTTCAGCTGCGGTCCGGCCGCCTCGATCAGCGCCTGGTCGATCCGGTCGGTGACCGTCGGCACCAGCACGTCGCAGCTCTGCACCGCCTCGGCAAGCTCGGCAGCACTGCGCGGGGAATCATCGATGTTGAGCTCGGCATCGAAGAGTTCACGCATGCGGGTTTCCACCGCATCGGGCAGTTTCCGGGTAATGTAAACCTTGGGTTTTTTCTTCACGGTCATGGGAGCTTTCGATGACTTGTTCAAGTCTCATTAACCAAATCGCGCGATAAAATCCAGTGAGCCCGTTCTACCAGACCCGCGAGCGAAGACAAAGAGTGCTCGCAGCCTGCCTGTTGATATTGTCTCCCGCGCCCGGGTGCCCGCTTGATGGCACAACCCGACGAGAACCGCCACGATTTCTGGGAAATGAAATGACCGTCAATCCGCGCAGCTCTTCGCCATCATCTGTCGCCCGTCTGGTCCGGCCTGCGCGCTCATGGGCTCAAGCACTTCTGCTTGCCCTGTCATTGGCTCACCCCGGTGCAGCCCTGGCGCAGCAGGCGACAAAGGGGCCGAGCGGACTGCCGCTTCCCCGCTTTGTCAGCCTCAAATCGAAAAAGGTCAATCTGCGCGTCGGGCCCGGGAGCAGCTACGCGGTGTCCTGGATGTATCTGAAATCCGGCCTGCCGGTGGAAATCATTCAGGAATATGATACCTGGCGGCGCATTCGCGATGCGGACGGGACGGAAGGCTGGGTCAATCAGGCGCTGTTGTCGGGTCAGCGGACGGCCATCACCGCACCGTGGATGCGGGGCAAGGGCTCCAAAGTCTACGTCAACATGCGCCGCGAACCCGAGAGCAACGGCACGATCATCGCCAAGCTGGAGCCGGGCGTCGTCGTGCGGCTTGCCGGTTGCAACGGCGACTGGTGCGAGGCGACTTCCGATGGCAGCGAGGGCTGGGTCTCGCAAAACGAGATCTGGGGTGCCTATCCCGCCGAAGTGTTCAAGTAGCAGGCCCTGCTGCTTCGTCAGAGCAGTCCTGCCGCCTGTCCCGCCTCTTTCAGCGAGCCGAACGGACGCGGACCGATCTGCTGGATGACGATGCCCGCGGCAAGGCAGCCGAGACGGCCGCAATCCTCAAGGCTGCGGCCCTGGGTATAGCCGAACAGGAAACCTGCGGCAAAAAGATCGCCGGCCCCTGTGGTATCCACCAGTTCGCGGATCTGCGTCGCCGGCACATGAATGCGCTCGCCGCCGCGCAGGATCATCGCGCCCTCTTCGCTCATCGTCACAGCCGCAAGCTTGCAATCGCCGGCAATGCGGGTCAGCGCCTCGTCGAAATCTCCGGTCTCATACAAAGACAGGGTTTCCTCGCGATTGGCAAAGACGATGTCGACCGTGCCGGAGCGCATGAGTTCCAGGAATTCCGAGCGGTAGCGCCCGACGCAGAAACTGTCGGACAGGGTCATCGAGGTCTCGCGGCCATGGGCATGGGCGATCCGGCAGCAGTCGACAATGGCTTCCTTGGCGCGCGGCGGATCCCACAGATAGCCTTCGAAATAGGTGACCTTCGACGCCTTGACCACCTCGGCTTCCACATCCTCGGGCCCAAGTTCGATGCAGGCGCCGAGATAGGTGTTCATCGAGCGCTCGCCATCCGGGGTGACGAAGATCATCGAGCGGGCGGTCGGCGGCACGGTGCCTTTCGCCCTGGTCGGATAATGCACGCCCTGGGCGCGGATATCATGGCTGAAGATCCGGCCAAGCTGGTCTTCCGCCACCTTGCCGAAATAGGCCGCCCGTCCGCCGAAACTCGCCACGCCCGCCGCCGTATTGCCGGCGCTGCCGCCGGAGGCTTCGATGGCCGGTCCCATGCGGGAATAGAGCAGTTCGGCACGCTCGGCATCGATGAGGTTCATCGCCGCCTTGGTGATGGCGTTGTCCGCCAGAAACCGGTCTTCGCAACGGGAGATGATATCGACAATCGCATTGCCGATGGTGAGGATGTCATAGGTGATGGTCAAGGAGAAAGCCCCGGTCATGTGTCTGCCGGGATTCGGTTCTAGTCGATTTTGCGGAGGAGGGAAGCAAAATTCCGCCCCCGCACCCAGGATCTGTGGGCTGAGTGGAATTTTGATGCTAGATTCCCGCAGTCTTCCCCGCGCTCCCGCCCCCGTCTTCCCCGTCGAAAGCTGATCCATGTCCGCCGTGCTGCACGATGTCCTGCCCGTCTTCCTGATGATTCTTGCCGGATGGCTGACGGTGAGGACCGGGTTGCTCAATGCGGCAACGGGCGAGGCGCTGGGCGAATTCGTCTTCCGTGTCGCCGTGCCGATGCTGCTGTTTCGCACCATCGCCCATGCCGATGTCGGCTCGGGAACGCCGGTCAGGCTGTGGCTTGCCTATTTTTCCGGCGTGACGGTTGCCTGGACCCTTGGCCATCTGGTTGCCACCCGGCTGTTTGGCCGCGACCGGCGCATCGGCGTGATCTCGGGCGTTTCCTCTGCCTTTGCCAACAATGTCTTCATCGGCCTGCCGCTGGTCGAAAGGGTGGTGGGTGACAGGGGCATTGTCGCGGTCTCCGTGCTGCTCGCCGTGCATCTGCCGGTGATGATGATTGCGGGCACCGTGCTGATGGAAGAAGCGGTGCGGCGCGAAACAGGCGAGCGCGGGCGCGGTGTGGCGGCGATCTGTCGCCAGACACTCCTCAACCTCGTCCAGAATCCGCTGGTGATCGGCCTCCTGGGTGGCGCGCTCCTCAATCTCAGCGGCCTCGCGCTCCCGGCAATGCTGGACACGATGTCGAAGCAGATTGCCGGGATTGCTGGTCCGGCAGCGCTTCTGTCGCTCGGCATGGCGCTTCGACGGTATGGGCTTTCCGGCAATATCGGACTTGCGACCGCCATTGCCGCGCTGAAATTGATGCTGTTGCCCGCCTGCGTCTGGCTCTCCTGCCAGTTTCTCGGCCTCAATCCGCAATGGACGGCGGCGATGGTGCTGACCTCCTCGGTGCCGACGGGCGTCAATGCCTGGCTGATTGCCAACCGCTTCGGCGCCGGACAGGGGCTGGCGGCCTCGGCAATCACGCTCTCCACCCTGCTCGGCGTCCTGACGGTCACCTTCTGGGCCGCCCTTGCCGCGCCCGCCCTGAACTGAACTGAACTGAACTGAACTGAACTGAACTGAACTGAACCAGGTGCAGAACGCAGAAAACCCGGCGCAAGGCCGGGCTTTCCAACATTTTCTGGCGGATATTTCCGTCGCTTACTGCTTCGGCGCAGCGGCGGCGGGAGCCGCAGGTGCTGCCGGAGCCGCAGGTGCGGCAGCGGCGGGTGCTGCGGCAGGCGCGGCAGCGGCGGGTTCAGCACCCGGCTTGGGCAGATCGACCGGCGCATCCGAGAGCGTGCGGAGATAGGCGATGACGTTGGCGCGCTCGTCATCCTTCTTCAGGCCCGCAAAGCCCATGGCCGTCCCGGGGACATATTTCTTCGGCGCGGTGAGGAAGCCGTTCAGGTGATCGAAGGTCCACTTCTCCGAGCTGCCCTTGGAGAAATCCTTGATGCCTGCCGAATAGGAGAAGCCTTCATGGCTGGCGATCGGACGGTCCACAACACCGTAAAGGTTCGGACCGACCTTGTTCGGGCCGCCCTTGCTGCCGTCGTGGCAGGCCTGGCACTTCTTGAAGATCGTTTCGCCCGCCTTGGCGTCCGCCTTGGCCATAAGGTCGGCAATCGGAACCGCAGCAGCAGCCTTCGCCTCGCCGCCGGCTGCCGGGGCTTCCGCCGCCGCAATCGCATAGCCTTCCTTCTCCGGTGCCTCGGACTTGAAAATGCCTTCAGATGCGATGGATACGGACATCAGCACGAAAACGGTTCCCAGCAGGGCACCGACGCCCATGTTCACATATGAATTCATCTGCGAATGCTCCCCTTGCAGCCAGTGCCATCATGTAATCAGGCCATCTTGAAATCGCGCGGAACCTATGTCTTTTGGACAATTGATGCAACAGGGTTTATCGCCCCGGCGCTGCTACTTTTTGACACTTTTCCGCAGGCATTAGAAGGGTGGACCATGAATAATCCCCGTTTTGACCATGCGCTGGTGCTGATACCGGCCCGCATGGCCTCCACCCGGCTGCCCGGAAAGCCGCTTGCCGATATCGGTGGCAGCCCGATGATCGTCGAGGTCGCCCGCCGGGCGGCGGAAGCGGGTGCCGGGCGAATCATCGTCGCCGTCGATCATGCCGACATTCTCGATGCCGTCGCCAAGGCAGGCTTTGAGGCGGTGATGACCTCGCCCGACCATCAGTCCGGCTCTGACCGGATCTTCGAGGCGCTGCAAAAGGCCGATCCCGAAGGCAAGGCGCAAATCGTCATCAACGTGCAGGGCGATCTGCCGACAATCGACCCCGCCAGCATCATGGCGGCGCTGCGGCCGCTCGACAATCCCGATGTCGATATTGCCACCCTTGCGGCCGTGATCCGCGACGAGGATGAAAAGACCAATCCGAACGTGGTCAAGGTGGTGGGCTCGCCGCTTTCGGACACCAGGCTCCGCGCCCTCTATTTTACCCGGGCGACCGCGCCGCACGGGCCGGGGCCGCTCTATCACCATATCGGCCTCTATGCCTATCGCCGCGCCGCACTGGAGCGGTTCGTGTCGCTGAAGCCATCCGTGCTGGAACGGCGCGAGTCGCTCGAACAGTTGCGCGCGCTCGAAGCGGGCATGCGCATCGATGTCGAAATCGTTGACACGGTTCCGCTCGGTGTCGATACTCCCGCAGACCTTGAAAAGGCGCGCCAGATGCTGGCCGCCGTCCCTCGCTGATGGACCCTTCCATGACCCTGAAGACCAACCGCATCGCCTTCCAGGGCGACTATGGCGCCAATTCCGACATGGCCTGCCGGGACATGTTTCCCGACATGGAGCCGCTGCCCTGCCAGACCTTCGAGGATGCCTTCATGGCGGTCGAGAACGGTGATGCGGATCTGGCGATGATCCCGATTGAAAACACCATCGCCGGCCGGGTCGCCGACATTCATCATCTGCTGCCCGAATCGCGCCTGCACATCATCGGCGAATATTTCATGCCGATCCATTTCCAGCTGATGGTGCTGCCCGGCGTCGGCAAGGACGAGCTGCGCACGGTGCACAGCCATATCCACGCGCTCGGCCAGTGCCGCAAGGTAATCCGCGTCAACGGGTGGAAGGCGGTGGTTGCCGGCGATACCGCCGGAGCGGCGAAATTCGTGGCGGAGACCGGCGACCGCTCGATGGCAGCCCTGGCCCCGCGCCTTGCCGCCGGTCTCTACGGGCTCGAAATCCTGGCCGAAAATGTCGAGGACACGGAAAACAACGTCACCCGCTTCGTGGTACTCTCGCGCGACGAGAAATGGGCAGATCCCGCGCAGGACGACGGCCTGATCGTCACCACCTTCGTCTTCAATGTCCGCAACATCCCTGCCGCGCTCTACAAGGCCCTCGGCGGCTTTGCCACCAATGGCATCAACATGACCAAGCTTGAGAGCTACCAGCTCGGCGGCAAGTTCGTGGCGACCCAGTTCTATGCCGATATCGAGGGCCATCCCTCCGACACGCCGGTACGCCAGGCACTGGAGGAGCTGCGGTTCTTTTCCGAAAAGGTGAGGATCCTCGGGGTCTACAGAGGACACCGGATGCGCGGCCAGCTGAGTGCGGGGTAAAACCGGCCCTCAGGTCAGGATGATGTCCAGCCCGGCCCGGTCGCGGGCCTCGGTGAGGCGGGCGGCAAGGCTCGGCCAGACGCGGTTGCGTCCCTTGTTCTTGGCCGCATAGAGCGCCATGTCGGCCCGCGCAATCACTTCTGCGGGCGTGGCATGCAGGCTGCTGGCATGGGCCACACCGAAACTTGCGGTGACACAGGGACCGGTCGGACTTTCCGGATGCGGGATCGCCCGGCCTTCCAGAGCGCAGCGAATCCGCTCGGCGATGGCGACCGCCCGGTTGAGATCGGCTTCACGCACCAGCAGCAGGAATTCTTCGCCGCCATAGCGAAACGCATAGTCATGGCCGTCGCGCAGCAGCGAGAGGATCAGACCCGCCACCTGTTTCAGGCAATCATCCCCCGCCTGATGGCCGAGCCGGTCGTTATAGACCTTGAAGTGATCGATATCGAAAATGATCACGGCAAAATTGTTCTGCCAGCCGCCGGTCCCCTCACTGATGTCAAGCAGCTTGGCATCCAGCGCCCGGCGGTTATAGAGCCCGGTGAGTGCGTCCCGGATGCTGATGCCCTCCATGGCAGCGGCATGCAGGCGCTCCTTGAGCGAGATGAGATAGAACAGCCGGTGCTCGCGCTCCATCGTATAGGCAGCGACCAGCGTGAAGATCGTGCCGAGTGCCACCGTCATTTCCAGCGCCAGGCCCTGTTCCACCGGCCGCAAGTCCTGAAGCACAATGGCACCTGCAAAGGTGATGTTGACGAAGAGGCAGCACAGGACCGAATACCAGAATCGCATCCGCTGGATCAGGCAGGCATAGATGATCACCAGCAACACGCCTTGATTATAGAGGACACGGTCGGGATCCTTGCTGATCACCAGCAGATAGGCGGTGGACCCCACCACCAGCAGCACATGCAGGATGGTGAAGAGGTCGCGAAACCTGACCAGCTGGCTGCGGCGCATCAGCCCGTATAGCAGCAGGGCGACCGGGGTAACGATTGCCAGCCGGACGACCACCGCCTCGCGCAGCACATCGCGCACCATCAGATAGTCGGCTATCAAGAACAGGTTGTAAAGAACCAGAGCCACCAGCGCATACTTATTCATCTGCCGCATCTGGCGCTGGATATGATCGCTTTCGTAAACCGCCTCAAGGGGAGGGGCAAATCGCAGCCACGCCACGCCACCGGCAATCTCGCGCTCCACCTGGGCGGCCGAGATGTCCGCAGTTCCTTGTTCGGATCTTCGGCTTGACAGCATTAACGACATTGCCCCGAGGATGTCGCCCCCGACGACATGTGTTGTTATTTTCCTATAACAACAATCTTAAGCAACTACAAAGTCTAAATTTTGGGATGAAAATGCAACCAAATAGGGTCAAGATACAGGCCAATCTACCCAATCGCGCAACAGCCGATGGGCAATCGCCCCTTCCGGCGGCGATGTATAGGTCTGACCTTTCTCGGCAGAAAGGATAGCCTGCGCTTCACTGCGGCTGAACCAGCGGCAGTCCTCAAGCTCGGTTTCATCCCGCCGGATTGTCGTGGACCGGGCTTCGGCAAAACAGCCGATCATCAGCGAATGCGGCATTGGCCAGGGCTGGGAGGCGTGGTAGCGCACCCGGCCGATATGGATGCCGGATTCCTCGAATGTCTCGCGCCGCACCGAATCCTCGATGGTTTCGCCAGGTTCCACGAAGCCGGCGAGACAGGAATACATGCCCGGGGTGAAATGCGGTCCGCGTCCGAGCAGGCACAGGTCGCGCTCGACATCGATGGTCAGCATGATCACCACCGGATCGGTGCGCGGAAACACCAGATGGCCGCAGGCCGCGCAGGCGCGCTTGTAGCCGCCTGACTGCGCGCTCATGGCCCCGCCGCACCGCCCGCAGAACTGGTTGTCGCGGTTCCAGGCGATCAGGCTCGATGCCTGGGCAAATTCGCCCAGCAGTTCGCCCGCAAGATGCTGTTCCCGGTAGACGGTGCGACCGTCGAGAACCTTGAAATGATGGGCGAGGTGGTCGGGATCGGCGTTGACGGGGACGGCGAGCCTCGGTTCGCCGCTGCGGCGATAGCCGAGCAGGATGGCCTGATCGAAATCCGGCTGCAGTTCCTGCATTTCATAAAGGGCAAACAACGGATCCAGCACCTGGGCATCGTGCTTCAGCACCAGCCTGCTGCCAGAAAAGGCGAACAGATGCGCACCATCGACGGCAAGGGCCCGTTCGACGCAATCCTGCGCCCGGTGCTCCGACTGCCGGTCGAGCGCATTGGCCGCGAAGGCCGTCAGGCGGCTTGGTTCGGGATGCGGCGGCAGGCGTTCGAATATCGATTTGGTCATGAGGACAGCGCTTCCAGGATCTTGCGGACGAAGACGTGGCGGGCATGATCGCCGTAGCCGACCGACTGGCCATGACCCCAGACGGGACCGGGCCAGTTGGCATCGCCCTGCGACCGTGCCACCACGTGAATATGCAGCTGCCGCACGATATTTCCAAGCGCGCCGATATTGATCTTCTCCGCTCCGGTCACCTTCTTCAGTGCCGCCGCGACCATGTTGACCTCCAGCGCCATCATCGTCTGCTCAAGCGGCGGAAGATCGAAAACCTCGCTCAAACCCTCCCGTTCCGGCACCAGAATCAACCAGGGCCAGCGGCTGTCCTTCATCAGCCGCAATTGGCACAGGCCCAGTCCGACAATGCCGTCGCTGTCGCGGGCCAGCCGTTCATCCAGTTGAAATGCGCTCAATCCTCGCCCTCCGTGGTCCGCCTCGTCGAGGTCATAACAGTTTTTTGCCGGCTTGGCTTGCATTTGATGAGGATATTGCCGATATGTGGCGCGGGAGGTTGGTGGTGGACGTACCACTCGCCAACCGGGTCAGGTCCGGAAGGAAGCAGCCCCAACGAGCCCGGCACGGGTCATCGTTCCAGCCTCCCACCCTTTCCTTTCCGGTCTTCTCGTCAAGATCCGGCATTTCACGGGCTTTTTGGAAGTCCCTGATGCCTGAGGGCAGAAGGGCGACAGCAGGGGCTGACAGCAGCGATGAGCGACAGCGAGCCGACCGCAGACAGCAAGGCACCCGCCACCGGCTACCGGGTTCTCGCCCGCAAATACCGCCCGAAGGATTTCTCGGACCTGATGGTCGGCCAGGAACCGATGGTGCGCACGCTCACCAATGCGTTCGAGACCGGCCGCATCGCGCAGGCCTACATGCTGACCGGCGTGCGCGGGGTCGGCAAGACCACCACCGCCCGCATTCTTGCCCGCGCCCTGAATTACAAGACCGCCGAGATCGACCGCCCGACCATCGACCTCAGGGTCCCCGGCGACCATTGCCAGGCGATCATGGAAGGCCGCCATGTCGACGTGATCGAGATGGATGCCGCCTCCCATACCGGCATCGACGACATCAGGGAAATCATCGAGCAGGTGCGCTACCGCCCGGTATCGGCCCGCTACAAGGTCTATATCATCGACGAAGTGCACATGCTGTCGACCCAGGCCTTCAACGGATTGCTGAAGACGCTTGAAGAGCCGCCCGAGCATGTGAAATTCATCTTTGCCACCACCGAAATCCGCAAGGTGCCGATCACCGTGCTGTCGCGCTGCCAGCGGTTCGACCTGCGCCGGATCAGCGCTGCCGATCTCGTCGGCCTGTTTTCGGTGATTGCCGCCAAGGAAGGCGTGCCTGCCGAGCCGGAAGCGCTGGCGATGATCGCGCGGGCTGCCGAAGGTTCGGCGCGTGACGGCCTGTCGCTGATGGACCAGGCCATCGCGCATGGAAATGGCCAGGTGCTTGGCGAAGCCGTGCGCGGCATGCTCGGCCTTGCCGACCGGGCCCGGATCGTCGACCTTTTCGACCATATCGTGCGCGGCGATGCGGCAGGCGCATTGCAGGAATTTGCCAGCCAGTATGAGGCGGGCGCGAGCCCCTCGGTGGTGCTGACCGATCTTGCCGATTTCACCCATCTCGTCACCCGGCTGAAATATGTGCCGGAGGCAGGCAATGACCCGTCGCTCAGCGAGGTCGAGCGGCTGCGCGGCACGGAATTTTCGACCTCCGTCTCGGTCACCACCCTGTCGCGCATCTGGCAGATGCTGCTGAAGGGGATCGGCGAGACGGAAACCGCCTCGCGACCGGCGGGTGCGGCCGAGATGGTGCTGATCCGCCTTGCCCATGCCGCCCACCTGCCCTCGCCGGAAGACGCGGCGCGGCGGGTGCTGCAGCTTGGCAGCGGCGAGGCGTCCGCCCCCTCCCGGCCCTCGCCTCCCGCACAGGGCGGGCCCGGCGCAACGATGGCCGCTCCGCAGATGATCCATCAGCAGCAGGCCGTCCAGACCAATGCAGCGCCGCGACCGCAACCAGGCCCGGTCGCCCGTCTGCATGCGGTCGAGGGCTCAAGGCCGGAAGGCCAGCCGCTCGGTCGCACCGAAGCCCGGCCCGAGCCGAAAGTGCATGTCAGAAGCCTCGGCGACATCGTCGACCTCTGCGCCCAGAACCGCGATGCCAAGCTGAAGGCGCTGACACGGGCCTTCATCCGGCTGGTGCGCCTCGAGCCCGGCCGGCTGGATGTGGCGCTCGCCGAGGGGGCACCGGGAACGCTGCTCAACGATCTCAGCGTCAAGCTGAAGGACTGGACCGGAATCCACTGGATCGTGTCGCTGAGCCGCGACACGGCCGAACCGACGCTGGTCGAACAGGAAACCGCCGCCCGTGGCGCGCAGTTGCTGGATGCCAGGACCGACCCCGATGTGGCGGCGATCCTGTCGCGCTTTCCCGGGGCGAAGGTGATCGACGTCCGGATCCGCGCCAGCGAAAACGAGGCGGGGGAGCTCGAGACCCCGGCCCCGGCCCTCGTCGAATCCGAGGAAGGCGACATCCTGCCCGGCGACGATATCGAGTTTTGATTTTCAGGTTGCAGTTTGAAGGAGCAGTCCGATGAAAGACATCATGGGCATGATGGGCAAGGTCAAGGAAATGCAGGCCAAGATGGAAAAGATGCAGGGCGAAATCGCTGCACTTGAAGTCGAAGGCCGGTCCGGCGGCGGCCTCGTCTCGGTCCGCATGAATGGCAAGGGCGAGCTGCTCGGTGTCAAGATCGACCCCTCCCTGTTCAAGGAAGAGGACATCGAAATCATCGAGGACCTTATCGTCGCCGCCCACAAGGATGCCAAGGACAAGGCCGAAGCGGTGACCGCCGAAAAGACCCGGGCCCTGACGGCTGGCCTGCCGATCCCGCCCGGCTTCAAGCTGCCTTTCTGACAACCTGCCTTCAGGTCGTGGCTTTTGTCGCGAACTGGCTTCGCAACCGTGCCGAAACGGGTGATGCCAGCAGGCGGGCGAGTTCTGCCGCGCCGTCACGTCTCCCGGACATGGCCAGAATGTCGGCGAGCATCACCCGGTCGCCGGACCATGGCGTGAATTTGACCTCTTGCCCGGTGTCGATGATCCCTGCCGAAAGCACCCGGCAGTAGATGCCGGGTCTTGCTGCCCGGTTGTAGCGCCGGGCAAAGCCTTGATCCCCCATCCGCAGGCTGAAGGTCGAGCAGGGAATGCGCGGCGCGGTCGCTTCGAGCAGGACGGTGCCGATCGAAAACCGGTCGCCGACCGCCACATCCCGGTTGTCGAGCCCCCCGACAACAAGGTTCTCGCCGAAAGTGCCGGGCAGCAAGGGCGTGCCGAGTTCCGCCGCCCACCAGTCGAGCGTCAGCGACCCCTCGACATAGACCGCCTGATCCGGCCCGCCATGATGCTTGCGATTGCAGATCGAATCGCCCGCCAGTCCCATGGCGTCGATGATGACAGCACCCGAGACCGGCTGCTTGAAAATGCCGGTTTTGGCGGATTTTCCGGGCAGGCGGCACGGGGTGGCGATGGAGATGCTCTGAATTTTCATGCCCTGTTTCCGCAAGCGATGATTCCTTCTTGCACTCACTTGGGATAAAAGCCGGAAATGGCAAAGCGAATTACCGGTCCGGAAATCGAAAAACTCATCCAGCTGCTCGCCAGGGTGCCGGGGCTTGGCCCCCGCTCGGCGCGGCGGGCGGCGCTGCATCTCGTCAAGAAGAAGGACCAGCTGCTTGGCCCGCTTGGGCGGGCGATGGGCGAAGCCTATGACAAGGTGTCGGTCTGCTCCTGCTGCGGCAATATCGATACATCCGACCCCTGCGCCATCTGCACCGATGACCGGCGCGACCAGGGGGTGAT
Organism: uncultured Gellertiella sp.; assembly: GCF_963457605.1. Lineage (GTDB taxonomy): Bacteria > Pseudomonadota > Alphaproteobacteria > Rhizobiales > Rhizobiaceae > Gellertiella. The sequence goes on along the minus strand of NZ_OY735139.1, from coordinate 2,335,094 downwards.
CATCGTCGTCGAGGATGTCTCCGATCTCTGGGCGCTGGAACGGGCCGCGGCGATGAATGTCGCCTATCACGTGCTCGGCGGCACGCTGTCGCCGCTCGATGGCATCGGCCCCGACGATCTGACGGTGCGCGCGCTGGTCAGCCGGGTCGCCGCCGGCGGAGTGCGGGAGGTGATCATTGCGGTCAATGCCACCGTCGAGGGCCAGACCACCGCCCATTATCTCACCGACCAGCTGTCCGGCTTTGACCTCAAGATCACCCGTCTTGCCCATGGCGTGCCCGTCGGCGGCGAACTCGACTATCTCGACGAGGGCACGCTGACGGCAGCGCTCAGGGCCCGCACCGCCTTTTGAACCCCCCGACGCTGGAGACAAGCCGATGCGGCCCGTATTTTCCCCTCTTTCCGCGCTGGCCCTCGGCCTTGCCCTGCTTCTCGCCGCATGGTCGCCCGCAGGCGCCCTCAGCAAGGCGGCGGTGGAAAACCGGTTTCGCAACTGGCTGGAAACATCGCTGTGGCCGGAGGCACGCGCCAGCGGCATTTCCCGAGCCGGTTTCGAGCGCGCCCTTGGCCATGTGCATCTCGACTGGACGCTCTCCGAACTTGTTCCCCCCGGCACGCCCCCCCCGAAGGAACAACCGCAGACCCAGGCCGAGTTTTCAGCCCCCGGCCCCTATTTCAGCGAGAAGCGGCTGGCGGCGCTGGCGCTGAAGGGCCGCACGCTTGCTGCCGCCCATGCCACGACGCTGCGGCGGATCGAAAGGACCTATGGCGTTCCCGGCCCGATCGTTTTGGCGCTCTGGGGCCGCGAGACCGGCTATGGAGCGGCCCGCCTGCCCTCCCCGGCGCTCGACGTGCTCGCCACCCGCGCCTTCATGTCGACCCGCGCCGAGCTGTTCCGCCGCGAGCTGATTGCTGCCCTCCACATCATCGACAGCGGCGACGCCTCGCCGGAGACCCTGCGCGGCTCTTCTGCGGGTGCACTCGGCCAGCCGCAATTCATGCCGTCGAGCTATCTGAAATATGCCACCGATTTCGATGACGACGGCAGGCGCGATATCTGGACCTCGGTGCCGGACACCCTGGCCTCGATGGCGAAATTCCTGGTCGCCAAGGGTTGGCAGAGGGGTCGAAGCTGGGGTTTCGAGGTCTCCATTCCGCCTGGCGTTTCCTGTGCGCAGGAAGGGCCGGACCGGGCAAGATCCGTCACGGACTGGGCCGGCCTCGGCATTGTCCGCGTGTCCGGCAAGGCCTTCCCGGCCGCCGAGACCGGCAAGCCTGCGATGATGCTGGTGCCCGCCGGCCGTCACGGTCCCGAGTTCATCGTCAGTCCGAATTTCTACGTGGTGAAGGAATATAACAATTCCGACCTCTATGCCCTGTTCATCGGCAATCTGGCGGACCGCATCGCCTATGGTTCCGGCGCGTTCAAGGCACCGTTCGAGCCGGTTGGTGCGATGCTGCGCTCGGATGTGAAGGCCATGCAGGATGCGCTGGTGAGAAAGGGCTATGATGTCGGCAATCCCGACGGGCTCGCCGGGTTCAAGACCCGCCGCTCGCTCGGCGAATGGCAGGAGAACGCGGGGATGCCGCCGACCTGCTATCCTGAACCGGGGCTGGAAAAGCGGCTGCGCTGACCGCCTGCGCGAATGCCTTGCATTCCGCGCAAAATCCGCCTATAGGAGGTTCAAATTCTTGATCGTCTGATGAAGAGTGGGCCCGGACCGGACCCGCTCTTTTTTAATGCCCGATCAGGCCCCGCCGGAGGATGTCCGGCTGGATGAACCGAAAAGACCTGTTGCCCAGATGTCCGATACACACGAAAACGAGCCTGCCCTGACCGCGCCCGAGCCGCGCCTGATCACCGAGACCGGCATCGACCAGCGTCTGGCCGACATTATCGAGCCGGTGCTGGTGTCGATGGATTTCCGGCTGGTGCGGGTGCGCCTGCTCAACCAGAACGGCCTGACCCTGCAGATCATGTGCGAGCGCAATGACGGCTCGATGACCGTCCAGGACTGCGAAAAGGTCTCGACCGCAATTTCGCCGGTTCTGGATGTGGAAGATCCGGTCGACAAGGCGTATCATCTGGAAGTGTCGTCGCCGGGCATCGACCGCCCGATGGTGCGGGTATCGGATTTCGTCCGCTGGCAGGGCCATCTGGTGAAATGCGAGACCTCGATCCTCGTCGACAACCGCAAGCGCTTCCGGGGCAAGATCGTCACCGTCGAGGCGGACGGCTTCACGCTGGAGCGGGACCAGGCGGCCTATGGCGAGGAGCCGGTGGTGCGCATACCCTTTTCGACCTTGGCCGAGGCCAAGCTGATTTTGACCGATGACCTGATCCGCGATGCCCTCAAGGCCGACAAGGCCCTCAGGGCTGCGGCCAACCAGAACATCGAGGATGAAGACACCCCGATTGAATAAGCGCGGACAGGCTTTTGGGATAGGAAAGCCCTGAACCGACAGGAACAGACGGAGACTTGAGACATGGCAGTCAGTGCGAACCGGCTTGAACTTCTGCAGATCGCGGATGCAGTGGCGCGCGAAAAGGTCATCGACCGCGAGATCGTGCTTGCCGCAATGGCCGATGCCATTCAGAAGGCGGCCCGCTCGCGCTATGGCAGCGAGAGCAACATCCGCGCCGACATCAATTCCAAGACCGGCGAAATCCGCCTGCAGCGCCTGCTCGAGGTGGTCGAACACGCCGAGGACTACTCGACGCAGATCCCGCTGCTGCTGGCGCGTGACCGCAACCCGGATGCCAAGCTCGGCGATTTCATTGCCGATCCGCTGCCGCCGATGGATTTCGGCCGCATCGCCGCCCAGTCCGCCAAGCAGGTGATCGTGCAGAAGGTGCGCGAGGCCGAGCGTGACCGGCAGTTCGACGAGTTCAAGGACCGCGTCGGCGAAATCGTCAACGGCACTGTCAAGCGCGTCGAATATGGCAATGTCATCGTCGATCTCGGCCGTGGCGAAGGCATCATCCGCCGCGACGAAATGATCCCGCGCGAAGCCATGCGCTACGGCGACCGTGTGCGCGCCTTCGTCTATGACGTGCGCCGCGAGCAGCGCGGCCCGCAGATCTTCCTGTCACGCACCCATCCGCAGTTCATGGTCAAGCTTTTCACCATGGAAGTGCCGGAAATCTATGACGGCATCATCCAGATCAAGTCGGTCGCCCGTGATCCCGGCTCGCGCGCCAAGATCGCCGTGATCTCCAACGACAGTTCGATCGATCCGGTCGGGGCCTGCGTCGGCATGCGCGGCAGCCGCGTTCAGGCTGTCGTCGGCGAATTGCAGGGCGAAAAGATCGACATCATTCCGTGGAGCCAGGATCCGGCGACCTTCGTCGTCAATGCCCTGCAGCCCGCCGAAGTCGCCAAGGTGGTGCTCGACGAGGATGCCGAGCGGATCGAAGTCGTAGTGCCCGACGAACAGCTGTCGCTGGCCATCGGCCGTCGCGGCCAGAACGTTCGCCTCGCCTCGCAGCTGACCGGCTGGGACATCGACATCATGACCGAACAGGAAGAAAGCGAGCGCCGCCAGAAGGAATTCAACGAGCGCACCACCCTGTTCATGGATGCCCTCGATGTCGACGAGATGGTCGGCCAGGTGCTTGCTTCGGAAGGCTTTGCCGCCGTCGAGGACCTTGCCTATGTCGACCTGTCGGAAATCGCCTCGATTGACGGTTTCGACGAGGAAACCGCCGACGAGATCCAGACCCGCGCCCGCGAATTCCTGGAGCGGATCGAAGCCGAAATGGATGCAAGGCGCACGGAACTCGGCGTGGCCGACGAGCTGCGCGAGATCGACGGCATGACCTCGCAGATGATGGTTGCCCTCGGCGAGGACGGCATCAAGACCATCGAGGACTTCGCCGGCTGTGCCGCCGACGACCTGGTCGGCTGGAGCGAGCGCAAGAACGGCGAGACCAAGAAGTTCGAGGGCCTGTTCTCGAAGATCGACATTTCGCGCGTCGAGGCGGAAAACATGATCCTGCAGGCCCGTCTTGCGGCCGGCTGGATCACCGAGGAAGAAGTCGCGGCCCTGGCGGAAGGCCAGGAAGAGGTGAGCGAAGACGAGACCGGCGAGGACGCATGATTGCGTCCGGGCAGTCCGATGTCGACCACGACAGCGAAGCGGACGGGTTTCCGCAAGACGGCCTCGACAAGGGGCCGGGCGGATCCGGTGCAGGCATGAACGGGCGGACCTGCATCGTCACCCGGGAAAGCGGCACGGCCGAAGACCTCATCCGCTTCGTCGCCGGGCCCGACGGGATCGTCGTTCCCGACCTGAAGCGCCAGCTCCCCGGACGGGGGTGCTGGATCGGCATCGAGCGCCAGCGCATTGAAAAAGCGGTGGCGAAGAATATTTTTGCAAGGGCGCTGAAGGCGCCGGTCAAGCCGCCGGCAGATCTTGCCGACCAGATCGACCGGCTGCTGGCAAGCCAGCTTGCGGGCATGATGAATCTCGGTCGCAAGGCCGGCCAGTTCATCAGCGGCACGATGAAGGTGGATGCGGCGGTCCGCAGCGGAGCGGCACTTGCCGTGTTCCATTCTCGCGACGCCGCGCCTGACGGCATACGCAAGATCGACCAGGCCCGCAAAGCCTGGCATCTCGGCATGGAAACCGAGGCGGAAATACCGGCGTTCCATCTGTTTGGCGACGCCGAAATGGAAGATCTGATGGGCCAGAATGCTTTTATCCATGCCGCAGCGCTTGCAGGGCAGGCGGGTGAAGGTGTAGTGAAGCGCGCAAACCTGCTCGAACGGTACCGCTACGGCGGCCAGTCGCGGGCAAAGGCTGGCGCTGGCCGGCAAGGACAATGATGCGGCTACCGGCACTGCCGGCCGCCAGGACGGGAATTACAGCATGTCGTGCACTCGTGTTTAACGGCTCAACGGCAGGGACATGCAGGACGAGAACAGGATTTGGGCGTGGGACGCGGCTCCATATGGTCGCGACGCGCCTTGAAGCATTGAACGACGGGGTCTGATGGTCATCATCCGGCCCCTGTCCGAAGGAACGGGAACGGAATGACCGACAACAAAGACGACAAGACAATCAGCGTAGCGGGAAAAAAGACCCTGACCCTGAAGCCATCAGGGGTGAACCAGGGGACCGTGCGCCAGGATATGGGTCGGGGTCGAACCAAGGCGGTTGTGGTGGAAACCCGCAAGCGCCGTCCGCACCGTCCTGAAGACGACAAGCCCGTCATCCAGCCGATCGTGACGCCGGCAGCATCGGCTGCCGCGCCCGCAGCACAGGCCCCGCGCAGCGGAAGCCCGGCAGCGCCTCAGGCCCCGCGCCCGCCGCAGCAGGCTCCGCGCGGTGCCCAGCAGCCGCAGCGCCCGAACCAGCCGCAGCGTCCCTACGAGCAGCGCAACGACCGTGACACTAGCAACCACCGCAGCGGCGGTGCCGTGCTGAACCGGCTTTCTGCCGGCGAGATGGAAGCCCGTCGCCGGGCGCTTGCCGATGCGCAGGTTCGCGATGCCGAGGATGCACGGCGCCGTGCCGAGGACGAGGTCCGCCGTCGCGCCGAAGAGGCGGCCCGGATTGCTGCCGAACGCGAGGATGCCCTGCGTCTTGCTGCCGAAGCCGCAGCCCGCGGCCCCGAGGAGGCCGGTGCCGCGCCGGAAGCTGCCGCAACGCCGGTTACCACCCAGATCGTCACGCCTGCCATCCGCATGGATGGCCCGGTCCGCCGCCTGAACGACAGCCGCCAGCAGGCCGCCCGTCCGGGTGCTGCGGCCCCTGCCGAAGTGCCGCCGGTTGCCGGTGTGCCGCCGCGCGGCCGCAAGGTCGACGTGGAAGAAGAAGACGACCGCAAGCCCGCCCGTCCGGGCGCCGGCCCGGTGCGCAAGGTGGTTCGTCCGGAACCTGCCAAGCCCGCCCGCGTCAAGACCGAGGAAGAGCGTCGGCGTGGCAAGCTGACCGTCACCGCCGCAGGCCTCGACGAGGACGGCACGCCGCGTGGCCGTTCGCTGTCGGCCATGCGCCGCCGCCAGGAAAAGTTCCGCCGCAGCCAGATGCAGGAAACCCGTGAAAAGGTCATCCGCGAAGTCATCCTGCCGGAAACCATCACCATCCAGGAACTGTCGCAGCGCATGTCCGAACGGTCGGTCGATGTGATCAAGTTCCTGATGAAGGAAGGGCAGATGATGAAGCCGGGCGACGTCATCGACGCCGATCTGGCCGAACTGATCGCGGTCGAATTCGGCCATACGGTCAAGCGCGTTTCGGAATCCGACATCGAACTCGGCATCTTCAACGTCAATGATGAGGAAGGCGAACTGGTCTCCCGTCCGCCCGTCGTCACCATCATGGGTCACGTCGACCACGGCAAGACCTCGCTGCTCGACGCCATCCGCCACGCCAATGTGGTGGCCGGGGAAGCCGGTGGCATCACCCAGCATATCGGTGCCTATCAGGTCGAGCACAACGGCCAGAAGATCACCTTCATCGACACCCCCGGCCACGCCGCCTTTACCGCGATGCGTGCCCGTGGTGCGCAGGCAACCGACATCGCCATCCTGGTGGTGGCCGCCGATGACAGCGTGATGCCGCAGACGATCGAATCGATCAACCATGCCAAGGCGGCCGGCGTGCCGATCATCGTGGCGATCAACAAGGTCGACAAGCCGAACGCCGATCCGCAGAAGGTCCGCACCCAGCTGCTCCAGCACGAAGTGTTCGTTGAAAGCATGGGCGGTGAAGTGCTTGACGTCGAAGTGTCGGCCAAGGCCCGCACCAATCTCGACAAGCTGCTCGAAGCCGTGCTGCTGCAGGCCGAAATCCTCGACCTCAAGGCCAATCCGAACCGCACGGCGGAAGGCACGGTCATCGAAGCCGAGCTCGACCGTGGCCGTGGCTCGGTCGCGACCGTCCTCATCCAGAAGGGCACGCTGCGCCCCGGCCAGATCATCGTGGCCGGTGACCAGTGGGGCCGCGTGCGCGCCCTGATCAACGACAAGGGCGAACATGTGAAGGAAGCGGGTCCGGCCATGCCGGTGGAAGTGCTCGGACTGTCCGGCACGCCCGCCGCCGGTGACCGTTTCGCCGCCGTCGAAAACGAAAGCCGCGCCCGCGAAATCGCCGAATACCGCCAGCGTCTGGCCCGCGACAAGGCCGCCGCACGCCAGTCCGGTTCGCGCGGTTCGCTGGAACAGATGATGACCCAGCTCCAGACCTCCGGCGTCAAGGAATTCCCGCTGGTGATCAAGGGCGACGTGCAGGGCTCGATTGAAGCCATTGCCGGTGCGCTGGACAAGCTCGGCACCGACGAAGTCCGGGCCCGCATCGTGCATTCCGGTGCAGGCGGGATCACCGAGTCCGACGTCTCGCTGGCCGAGGCCTCGAATGCGGCGATCATCGGCTTCAACGTTCGTGCCAATGCCCAGGCCCGCACGCTCGCCGAGCGGGAAGGCATCGAAATCCGCTACTACAACATCATCTACGATCTGGTGGATGACGTGAAGGCAGCAATGTCCGGCCTGCTGTCGCCGGAACGCCGCGAAACCTTCCTCGGCAATGCCGAGATCATGGAAGTCTTCAACATCACCAAGGTCGGCAAGGTCGCCGGCTGCCGGGTCATCGACGGCAAGGTCGAACGCGGCGTTGGCGTCCGCCTCATCCGCGACAACGTGGTCATCCACGAAGGCAAGCTCAAGACGCTCAAGCGCTTCAAGGACGAAGTCTCCGAAGTGCACATGGGCCAGGATTGCGGCATGGCCTTCGAAAACTACGAGGATATCCGCGCGGGCGATACCATCGAGTGCTTCCGCGTCGAGCATATTACCCGCACGCTGTAAGGGTAAAGCCTCGCACAGACATCAGAATGGCGGCCCCGTGCCGCCATTTTTCAATTTCCAGTCAAGACCAGATCCGCATGCGGCGACGGAAGGACCTGCCACTGGAGGCGTCGAAGCGCTTGACCTTTGGCGGTGAAAGATGCATTGGACCCACTCTTTTCCGGGTTCGATCCCCAACCGCCGTCTGCGGCACGAGCAAGAAAACATGAGCAAGCCAACTTCCTCCGCCCCTTCCCAGCGCATGCTGCGTGTTGGCGAACAGGTCCGCAGTGCCCTGACCAAGGTACTGCAGCGCGGTGACGTGCAGGATCCGGTCATCGAGAAGACCGTGATCTCGATTTCCGAAGTCCGGATGTCGACGGATCTGCGGATCGCTACCGCCTTCATCTCCCCCGTCGGGGTTTCCGACCACCAGACGGTGATCAAGGCGCTGGCCCGCAATGCCAAATATCTGCGCGGACGGATCGGGCCGGAACTGCGCCAGCTCAAATACATGCCGGAACTGCGATTCCGCGACGATACCAGCTTCGACAACTATTCGAAGATCGACGCGCTGCTGCGCTCGCCCGGGGTCGCCCGCGATCTCGACCGGCTGCAGGACGACGAGGGTGACGCCTGAGGCCAAACGGCCCCGCCCCTTGCCCGCCCTGACCCCCGTGGCCCCGCCACACGTTTCCTGGCCTCCGGCCACCCCTGTTTCATGGAATGCCTGAACGATGTCCAAACCCCGCAAACCCAAGGGCCGCCCGGTTTCCGGCTGGCTGATCCTCGACAAGCCCTTCGATTTCGGCTCGACCGAGGCCGTGTCGAAGATCAAGTGGCTGTTCAAGGCGCAGAAGGCCGGCCATGCCGGCACGCTCGATCCGCTTGCCTCCGGCATGCTGCCGATTGCGCTCGGGGACGCCACCAAGACCGTTCCCTACGTGATGGATGGCCGCAAGGTTTACGAATTCACCGTCACCTGGGGCGAGGAGCGCTCGACCGACGATCTCGAGGGCGAGGCCGTCAGGACATCGCAAAGCCGCCCCGACGAGGCGGATATCCGCGCCCTGCTGCCCGCCTATACCGGCACCATCCAGCAGATCCCGCCGCAATTTTCGGCCATCAAGATCGACGGCAACCGCGCCTATGATCTCGCGCGGGAAGGCGAAGTGATCGACATCCCGGCCCGCGAGGTGGAAATCCACCGGCTGACGCTGATCGGCGCGGAGCGTGATCACGCCCGCTTCGAGGTGGAATGCGGCAAGGGCACCTATGTCCGCTCGCTTGCCCGCGACATGGGCCGCGATCTCGGCTGTTTCGGCCATATATCCGAACTCCGCCGGTCCTTCGTCGCGCCCTTCGCCGAAGAGACGATGGTGCCGCTTGCCACCCTCATTGCGCTTGAGGCCATCGAAGATCAGGACGAGCGGCTGGCCGCCCTCGACGCCTTTCTGATCGAGACCGGCGAGGCACTGTCCGGCCTGCCGCATATCGCCATCAGCGAAGATCAGGCTCACCGGCTGAAGATGGGCAATCCGATCCTGCTTCGCGGCCGCGACGCACCGCTGCCCGCTCCCGAAGCCTATGCCACCGCGCGCGGTCGGCTGATTGCCATCGGCGAGATCGCCGAAGGCGAATTCCGCCCGCGCCGGGTATTCGGCTGAACCGCGCATCGCTTGCAAAAGCCTTGATCTCGGCTAATTTCTCCCGATACCAAACGAGGGAGAAATGACATGCTGAAACGGATTTTTGCCGGGTTGCTGCTGATCGCCGGATTGACGGCAGTTGCGCATGCCGACGACCGCTGGAAGAGCCTGCCCGAGTTACCGCCAATGCCGAAGGCGGATGCCTCGGGGCTGGCCGAGGTGAATGGCATCAAGATGTATTATGCCACCTTCGGCAAGGGCGATCCGGTGCTGCTGATCCATGGCGGGCTTGGCTTTTCCGATGTCTGGGCGAGCCAGGTCAAGGATCTCGCCCGCGACCATCTGGTCATCGTTGCCGACAGCCGCGGCCATGGCCGTTCCACCCGCACCACCGAGCCATTCGGCTATGACCTGATGACCTCCGATTACGTGGCGCTTCTGGATTTCCTGAAGGTCGGCAAGGTGACGCTGGTCGGCTGGTCTGATGGCGGCATCATCGGCATCGACATGGCGATGAAGAACCCCGATCACCTGACCCGGGTGATCGCCCAGGCCGCCAATGTCACGGTCGACGGGGTGAAGGGCGACGTGATGCAGAACAAGACCTTTTCCGACTACATCACCAGGGCCGGCGACTATTACAGGAAGCTGTCGCCGACGCCCAACGAATATGACGCCTTCGTCACCCAGATCTCCGGCATGTGGATGAGCCAGCCCGCCTGGACGCCCGGGATGCTCGGCAAGATCGCCGTGCCGGTTACCGTCGTCATCGGCGACCACGACGAGGCGGTGAAGCGCGATCATACGGAAGAGATGGCCCGGGACATTCCCGGCGCAAAGCTGGTGATCCTGAAGGATGCCAGCCACTTCGCCATGCTGCAGGATCCCGATGGCTACAATGCGATGATCCGCGACGCGATGGCTGGCAAATAGGCCCCGACGGGCTGGAATTCGGGGGGATGCCGGGCGGATTTCGACCCGTCCGGCCCCCCTTTCCTTCCGCGCGCGAATGGTTTATAGGCAGCGCAGCACGGGACGCCTTCGGGCGGCCCCTGCCTTAACGGCCAATGCTGGACGACATCCCGGCCTTTGGCGTCCCTGTTTTCCTCTCATTGAAAGGATATGACGATGTCGATCACTGCTGAGCGCAAGGCTGCGCTGATCAAGGAATATGCAACGGTTGAAGGCGACACCGGTTCGCCGGAAGTTCAGGTTGCCCTGCTCACCGAGCGGATCAACAACCTGACCGGCCATTTCAAGGACCACAAGAAGGATAACCATTCCCGCCGTGGTCTTCTGGCGATGGTTTCGAGCCGCCGCTCGCTTCTTGACTACCTCAAGAAGAAGGACGAATCCCGTTACAGCAAGCTGATTGCTGCTCTCGGTATCCGCCGCTAAAACCCGGGCAGACCGGCGGGCCGTGACGGAAACGTCGCTTCGCCGGTCTCCTCTCTTTCCTGAGGCCGCCTCTGGCCCGCGGAGATGCATTCCGGCTGATCCCGCCGATGCCGATGGCGCACGGGAGAACGCAGGAAAAACAGCCTTCCGACAGTCCACCGGCGCCCTTCGTGGCGGCAGGCGGAAACCCGGAAGATGGCAGGCCGGATGGGCCGGATCTGCCAGGAACCAACCCTTGGCCTGTCATGGGGCAGGATTGCCGGATGCTTTTGCCGGGCCTCAGTTGCCCGCCGACTTCCCCAGAAGTCGTCCTTTGAAAAAGCGTCCCGTTGTCTTGCCCGTGATGGCGTCACATGACCGGCAGCCGATGAGCCGAGGCGACAGGAATGCGCCCGATCTGCTGCTTTTGAAGGACAAGACATGTTTGATATCCATACTGTTGAAATCGAGTGGGCAGGCCGCCCGCTGAAGCTTGAAACCGGCAAGGTCGCCCGTCAGGCCGACGGCGCCGTGATCGCCACCTATGGCGAGACCGTGGTTCTGGCGACCGTCGTGTCCGCCAAGTCGCCGAAGCCCGGCCAGGACTTCTTTCCGCTGACGGTCAACTACCAGGAAAAGACCTATGCAGCCGGCAAGATCCCCGGTGGCTATTTCAAGCGCGAAGGCCGTCCGAGCGAGAACGAAACGCTGGTGTCGCGCCTCATCGACCGCCCGATCCGCCCGCTGTTCCCGGAAGGCTACAAGAACGACACCCAGGTGGTGGTCACCGTTCTCCAGCACGACCTTGAAAACAATCCCGACATCCTGTCGCTGGTTGCCACCTCGGCAGCCCTGACGCTGTCCGGCGTTCCCTTCATGGGCCCGGTCGGCGGCGCGCGCGTCGGCTATATCAACGGCGAATATGTGCTGAACCCGCATCTCGACGAGATGGACGAATCGAGCCTCGACCTCGTGGTTGCCGGCACCGGCGAAGCCGTGCTGATGGTCGAATCGGAAGCCCGGGAACTGCCGGAAGACGTGATGCTCGGCGCCGTCATGTTCGGTCATCGCGGCTTCCAGCCGGTGATCGACGCGATCATCAAGCTGGCCGAAGTGGCTGCCAAGGAACCGCGCGACTTCACCCCGGAAGATCATTCTGCCCTCGAAGGCGAAATGCTGGCCCTGGCCGAAGCCGAACTGCGCGACGCCTACAAGATCACCCAGAAGGCTGAACGCTACAAGGCGGTCGATGCCGTCAAGGCCAAGGTCAAGGCCCACTTCCTGCCCGCCGAAGGCGAAGCCCGCTATTCGGCTGAAGAAGTCGGCTCGGTGTTCAAGCACCTGCAGGCGAAGATCGTTCGCTGGAACATTCTCGACACCAAGAGCCGTATCGATGGCCGCAGCCTCGACACCGTTCGCCCGATCCTGTCGGAAGTCGGCATCCTGCCGCGCACCCATGGTTCGGCCCTCTTCACCCGTGGCGAAACCCAGGCAATCGTGGTTGCCACGCTCGGCACCGGCGAAGACGAGCAGTATGTCGACAGCCTGACCGGCATGTACAAGGAGCGCTTCATGCTCCACTACAACTTCCCTCCCTACTCCGTCGGTGAAACCGGCCGCATGGGCTCCCCGGGCCGCCGCGAAATCGGCCATGGCAAGCTCGCCTGGCGCGCCATTCGCCCGATGCTGCCAGGTGCCGAGCAGTTCCCCTACACGCTGCGCGTCGTCTCGGAAATCACCGAATCGAACGGCTCCTCCTCGATGGCAACCGTCTGCGGCACCTCGCTGGCGCTGATGGATGCCGGCGTGCCGCTGGCAAAGCCGGTGGCCGGTATCGCCATGGGCCTGATCAAGGAAGACGAGCGTTTCGCCGTTCTCTCCGACATCCTCGGCGATGAAGATCACCTCGGCGACATGGACTTCAAGGTGGCCGGAACGGAAGCGGGCGTCACCTCGCTGCAGATGGACATCAAGATCGAAGGCATCACCGAAGAGATCATGGGCATCGCGCTCAACCAGGCCAAGGGCGGCCGTCTCCACATCCTCGGCGAAATGGCCAAGGCGATCACCGAAGGCCGTTCGCAGCTCGGCGAATTCGCCCCGCGCATCGAAGTGATGAACATTCCGGTCGACAAGATCCGCGAAGTCATCGGTTCGGGCGGCAAGGTCATCCGCGAAATCGTCGAAAAGACCGGCGCGAAGATCAACATCGAAGACGACGGCACCGTCAAGATTGCCTCGTCCTCGGGCAAGGAAATCGAAGCGGCCCGCAAGTGGATCCACTCGATCGTTGCCGAGCCGGAAGTGGGGGCCATCTATGAAGGCACCGTGGTGAAGACCGCCGATTTCGGCGCCTTCGTCAACTTCTTCGGCGCCCGCGACGGCCTCGTCCACATCTCGCAGCTCGCCTCCGAGCGCGTCGCCAAGACCACCGACGTGGTCAAGGAAGGCGACAAGGTCTGGGTCAAGCTGATGGGCTTTGACGAGCGTGGCAAGGTTCGCCTGTCGATGAAGGTAGTCGATCAGGCAACCGGCAAGGAAGTTGCCGAGAAGAAGCGCGAAGACGGCGAAGCCGCCGAGTAAACTTTTCCCTCTTCATGAATTCAGGGGCGCGGGAGATGATCTCGCGCCTTTTGATCATTTTGGGAACCCGAACCGTTGCTGTCCGCAGTCCCGCCCGACCCCGCAGCACAGCGTCACCAATTGAGAGCGAAAATGGCCCGCGAAACCCTTAAAACCCTGTTCCACCCCTTCGTCACCGGCGTGCTGACGCCGCCCGGCGATCAGGAGCGCGTGCTGTTTCTCGGGGCCGAGGCGGGCTTTTCGCTTCCCGGGGGCTTTGCCGCCGAACTGCAGGCGGTGCAGGGCTTGCGGCCGCCTTTCCTGAAGCTTAAGGCCGCCCATGTAGAGGTCGCCCCGAGCCTGCCCGAAGGACCGTTCGACATGGGCCTGCTGCTGTTCAACAAGCATCGCGGCGAGAACGAGACCCGGCTTGCGACATTGCTGCGTTCGGTCAAGCCGGGCGGCATGATCGTCATGGCGGGGTCGAAGGAAGACGGCATCCAGCCGATCCGCAAGAAGCTCGAGCAGCTCGGCATTGCCTGCGACTACACACCGAAATATCACGGCGTGGCGATCTGGCTGATGGTTCCCGACCATGCCGCCGAGGCCGCCGCAAGGCTCGCCCATCCGGCCGTCTCGGTCGAGGGTCACTTCACCACCGCCCCCGGCATGTTCAGCCATGACCGCGTCGATGCCGGCTCGGAACTGCTGGTGAGCCGCCTGCCTGCCGATTTCGACGGCAATGCTGCGGATTTCGGCGCGGGCTGGGGCTATCTCTCGGTGATGCTGGCCGACAGGGCCCCGCGCCTCAACCGGATCGACCTGTTCGAGGCGGATTTCGACAGTCTGGAAGCTGCGAAGGCCAACATGGCCGCCAATTGCCCTGACATGCATGCCCGGTTCTTCTGGCAGGATCTGGCGCAGGAAGAGGTGAAGGAGCGCTACGATCTCGTGCTGATGAACCCGCCCTTCCACGAAGGCCATGCCACCGAACCCGGCCTCGGCCAGAGTTTCATCAGGACCGCCGCCTCGGCGCTGAAGCTCGGCGGCCGCCTGCTGATGGTCGCCAATCGCGGCCTGCCCTATGAAACGGTGATTTCAGGCCTGTTCCGCGAAAGCGGCGAGGTTTGCCGCAATGCGCGGTTCAAGGTTCTGTGGGGTCGGAAGTAACGGACCTCCGGGGGCATTACCCCCCGTTGGGCAGGCCGCGTGGACAGCCTGCCCCCAGCAATGAGAACCCTATTCGCTGTCCGCCCGGCTCAGCGTTTCCAGCGTCGGCATCGAGGTGATGTTGTAGCCGGAATCGACATAGTGGATTTCGCCCGTCACGCCGCGTGACAGTGGCGAGAGCAGGTAGAGGGCGGACGCGCCGACGTCTTCGATGGTGACGGTGCGGCGCATCGGCGAGTTCTTCTGCTGCCAGGAGAGCATGGCGCGGGCATCCGAGATGCCGGCTCCGGCAAGTGTGCGGATGGGGCCTGCGGAAATCGCATTGACGCGCACGCCACGCGGACCGTAATCGGCGGCGAGATAGCGCACCGACGCTTCGAGGGCTGCCTTGGCGACGCCCATCACATTGTAATTCGGCATCACCCGCACCGAGCCGCCATAGGTCAGCGTCAGCATGGCACCGCCGTCATTCATGATGGCTGCGGCCCGCCTGGCGATCTCGGTAAACGAGAAGCAGGAAATCACCATGGTGCGGGTGAAATTGTCCCGCGTCGTATCGGCATAGAGGCCCTTCAGCTCGTTCTTGTCGGAAAAGCCGATGGCATGGACAACGAAATCGATGCTGCCCCAGCGTTCCCGGATCGCCTCGAATGTGGCATCGACCGAGGCGATATCCTCGACGTCGCAGGGAACCAGGAAATCCGAGCCGACTTCGGCGGCGAGCGGCTTCACCCGCTTGCCGAGCGCTTCGCCCTGATAGGTGAAGGCGAGTTCCGCCCCTTCCGCCGCCAGCGCCCTGGAAATGCCCCAGGCGATGGAATGGTTGTTGGCGACGCCCATGATAAGGCCGCGCTTGCCGTGCATCAGTTGTGCCATGCGTGTCATCCGTTGTAGCGCTGGAATACCAGCGTGGCGTTGGTGCCGCCGAAGCCGAAGGAATTGGAAAGCGCGATATCGATCTTTGCATTGTCGATGCGGCTGCGGACGATCGGCACACCGGCAAATTCCGGGTCAAGTTCGGTGATGTGGGCGCTTTCGCCGATGAAGCGTTCCTGCATCATCAGCAGCGAGTAGATCGCTTCCTGCGCACCGGCTGCTCCGAGCGAATGGCCGGTCAGCGATTTCGTCGACTGGATATGCGGCATGCGGTCGCCGAAGACCTCGCGGATCGCACCGATTTCCTTGCTGTCGCCGACAGGCGTCGAGGTGCCGTGGGTATTGACGTAATCGACCTCGCCCTTGACGGTGGCCAGCGCCTGGCGCATGCAGCGGATCGCGCCCTCGCCCGAGGGGGCAACCATGTCATAGCCATCCGAGGTCGCGCCGTAGCCGACCACTTCGGCATAGATCTTCGCGCCGCGGGCTTTCGCGTGTTCGAGCTCTTCGAGAACCAGAACGCCTGCGCCGCCGGCGATGACGAAGCCGTCACGCGAGACATCATAGGCGCGCGACGCGCTTTGCGGCGTGTCGTTGTATTTCGAGGACATCGCGCCCATGGCGTCGAAGAGGTTCGACATCGACCAGTCGAGATCCTCGTGACCGCCGGCGAACATGATGTCCTGCTTGCCCCACTGGATCATTTCCGCCGCATTGCCGATGCAATGGGCCGAGGTCGAGCAGGCCGACGAGATCGAATAGTTGACGCCGTGGATCTGGAACCAGGTCGCAAGCGTCGCAGAGGCGGTCGACGACATCGCCTTCGGCACGGCAAAGGGGCCGATCCGCTTCGGGCTGTGGTTCTTGTTGGTGATATCGGCCGCTTCCACGATGGTGCGGGTGGAGGGGCCACCGGAGCCCATGATGATGCCGGTGCGCTCATTGCCGGCGATATCGCTTTCCGGCAGGCCGGAATCGGCAATCGCCTGCTTCATCGCCACATGGTTCCAGGCACCGCCCTGCGACAGGAAGCGCATGGCGCGCCGGTCGACCTGCTCGGACGGGTCAAGCGACGGCTTGCCCCAGACCTGGCACTTGAAGCCGTGTTCGGCAAAGTCGGGCGAGAATGAAATGCCGGATTTGGCGGCGCGCAGCGAGGCGGTGACTTCCGCAGCATCGCTTCCGATCGAGGATACAATGCCCAGACCCGTAACAACTACCCGTCTCATCGTGGGAACCTTTTCTTTCGTTTCGTCAGGAATGAAGCCCCGGCGGCAGCATGGCCGGAGCAGCATGAACACATGGCCGGGCGCTTATGCCGCCTTTTCCTTGGAAAGGCCAACGCGCAGATCGGTGGCCTGATATATGGTTTCGCCATCGGCTTTCAACCAGCCATCGGCGGTGCCGAGCACCAGGCGGCCGCGCATGACACGCTTGAAGTCGATGCCATATTCGAGAAGCTTCGTCTCTGGCCGAACCATGCCCTTGAACTTGACCTCGCCGGTCGACAGCGCCATGCCGCGACCGGGCTCACCGAGCCAGCCGAGGAAAAAGCCGGTCAGCTGCCACATGCCGTCAAGGCCGAGGCAGCCGGGCATGATGGGATTTCCCTGAAAATGGCAGGGGAAATACCAGTCATCGGGCCTGACGTCATATTCGGCGCGGATAAAGCCCTTGTCGAAGGCACCGCCCGTTTCGGAAATTTCCGTGATCCGGTGAACCATCAGCATCGGCGGCAGTGGCAGCTGCGCATTGCCCGGGCCAAACAGTTCGCCGCGCCCGCAGCTGAGGATTTCCTCGTAATTAAAGCTCGATTGTCTGGTTCCCATGGACACCACACTTCCCTTCACATGCACTTTGATAGAACTGTCTTGAGCATTAGAGCAAGATCGCAGCAAAATGAAGCGCAACAATGGTCGCGGCGGCGCGCCAGCAGCCACTGCCCACGCTTTTTTTACAATCTGCTGACATTCGCGCCTGCACAAAAGCCCGCAAACGCGGGGTTGCCGGGCAATTTGTCCTGATCGGCTCTATTGAAAGCAGGACGGGCAAAAGATATATCAAACCCACGTCCTGCTTTTGTGATGCCTGCGGGCAGATGCCCTGCTTCTGTTCCACCCGCCTGTGGTGGTCAGGATCCTCAGGGCGGACGGGGGGCTTTCCGTGGCACGGGGACTGCGCCGGGTTTCGACGTGCCGGGAGCAAGGTTGAAATGACAGCAACGAGAATGCCCACGGCGGAGACGCGGCTACGCCGCTCCGGGCTCAGGCCCACCCGCCAGCGCATGGCGCTTGCCGACCTGCTGTTTGCCAAGGGTGACCGGCATCTGACCGTCGAGGAACTGCATGAGGAAGCGGTGACCGCAGGCGTGCCGGTGTCGCTGGCAACCGTCTACAACACACTCCACCAGTTCACCGAAGCGGGCATGATCCGGGTGCTGGCGGTCGAAAGTGCCCGCACCTATTTCGACACGAATGTCTCCGACCATCACCATTTCTACGTCGAGGGCCGCAATGAGGTGCTCGATATCCCGGTCTCCAGCATCGAGATCGGCAACCTGCCCGAACCGCCCGAAGGCATGGAAATCGCCCATGTCGACGTGGTGATCCGGCTGCGGCCGAAGCAGGACTGAACGTCCTCACATCACGTCATCGGGATGCCTGCCCGGCCTTGGCTTGTAGGGCGGGATGGTCCAGCCGTAAAGCAACGCGCCGCCGCGCACGATGAGGGCGAGCAGGGCACCGAGGCTGGAGGAAAGCGACAGGGGGGCACCAAGCGCCTGGGCAAGCGTGAAGACGCAGGCGCCGGCAAGGGCTGCGGTGATGTAGATTTCCCGGCGCAGCAGCACCGAGGGCTCATTCGACAGGATATCGCGCAGGATGCCGCCGAAGGCTGCCGTCAGCGTGCCGGTGACGATGGCAACCGTCGGCGAACCGGTGGCGGCAAGCCCCTTGGCAGCGCCCATCACACAATAGGCGGCAAGACCGATCGCATCCAGCCAGACCAGCAGCCGGTAGCGGGATTCAAACAGGTGGGCGGTGAAATAGACGAGGATGCCGACGGCAACGCAGACGATGACATAGGTGGGCTTCAGCACCCAGAAGACCGGCACCCGGCCGAGGATGATGTCGCGCAACGTCCCGCCACCAATGCCGGTGACCGCCGCGAGAAACAGAAACCCGATCAGGTCCAGTTCCTTGCGCGAGGCGGCAAGTGCCCCGGTTGCGGCAAAGACCGCCACGCCGGAATAGTCAAGAATCTCGAGCAGGGACAAGCGCTTCCACCTCTCTGGCTGGACTGACGACCTCTATGGGCAAGATCACGCGTGGCGTTTCGGCCTCCACCACCGGCCTTTGCCATCCGGCAGATTTTATCGTGTCCCTGCCGTCGTCAAGTCAGGTCTTGCACCGGCGATCAGGGCGGCGCAAGCTCTCGGCGATAAGACCACCCGCTGACGCGCTCCCCTTCTCCAGGATTGGCCATGACGATCAAGACATATCTGCTGGTTTTCCTTCAGGCCGCCCTGCTCGCCCTCGTGCCGGTCAGGGCCTTCTCGCAACAGGCGCTGGTGGTGGACCCCGAAGCCTATGAGCGCAAGCATTTCAGCGAGATCTGCCAGACCTCCGCCGTCGACGAGGGGTTTGCCACGCCCCGCGACTTCAACAATGACGGCATCATGGACATGGTGATCGACGAGGGAAAGATCACCTGCGACGGCAAGCCGAACTATCTCTGCAATGACGAAGGCTGTCCGTCGAATTTCTATGTCCAGGTGAAGGAAGGCGGCTATGTGCTGATCGCCAGCGCCAGGATCCTCGGCTATGACTACCGGATGCGCTTTGGCAACATGGTGTTCGTGTTCAGGATGGCCCCGCATTTTTGCGACCGCACCGACGGCAAACCCTGTGAGATGACGGTGCGGGTGCGCGGCACGCGGTTTGTCACGGTCCACAAGGAATAGGCCGGTTCAGGGGGCTGGATAGAGTGCGCTGGTGCGGCCGCCGAGATAGTTGCCGAGCAGGCCCGACCATTCCCTCAGCGCCAGGCTCATCTGTTCGGCATGACCCATCGGGTCGGACATATCCACCGCGAATCCTGTCGTGCCATCGGTCCGGTCATCGACCGGCCAGGCGATCACGGACGCACCCACCTGCCGGAACATGCCCATCGCCCTCGGCATGTGGAAGGCGGAGGTGATCAGCAGGCAGTCACGGATCTGCGCGCTGTCCATGAGCTTCCGGCTGTTTTCGGCATTTTCATAGGTATTGCGCGAGGTCCGGTCGGCGAGAACCCTGTCGCCGCCGATGCCGAAACCGGCGAGCAGCCGCAGGCTGATTGTCACATCGTCCTCGGTGTGGCGGACAAGATGGGCATCCCCGCCCGAAATCAGCAGTTTCGCCCCGGGATAAAGGCGCGCAAGGCGCAAGAGCTCGAGATAGCGGTCCCCGGCGGCGTTGAGCTCATAGCCGCCGCGCGTGGTGGTGACCTCATTGTCAAAGCCGCCGCCAAGCACGATCAGGCAGGCCGGAGCGGCGCGGAGAACGGGCCTTGAAAACCGGGCCTCGAGCGGCTGGAGCAGCAGGGCACCCGTGGTGGTGAACAGGGTGAGGAACAGCACCGTGACCGACAGAAGGTTCGCCGCCACGTGCAGCCGCACGCGATGAAGGCGCCCCGCCGTGATCCCGGCAACAGCCAGGATCAGGGCGAAGCTCAGGGGCTGGAAAACCAGCCAGTAGAGCTTCGAGACCAGAAACATCCAGGCTCCTGAATTGACTCAGGCTTTTTGCGCGGATGCGACGGATGCAGCAGTGCCCCGGTTGCGCCGGAGGTACCAGATGCCGCCGCCCAGCACCACGCCCGTACCCATGATCGCCAAAGCCAGCAGCGGCCGATAGGCAAACCAGCCGAGCGCGATGATGAACGGTCCGATGATGAGCGCCAGCACGAAGGCGATGAGACTGGTGCCGAAACCGACCAGCGAGCCGAAGAACGGGATGAGATCGGCCAGCACGCCGAAGATCGAGAAGATCATCGCAAAGCCGATGAACAGGCAGACGATGCCCGCCAGACGCAGCAGCCAGGTGATGATGGCATTGGTTTCTTCCGCCTGCTTGAACAGGCCTGCCGCATCGACCTTGCCCGCTGCACTCAGGAAAATCTCATTGCCGTTGCTGGCCTGATAGGGGGCCAGCGCCTCGCCGCTCTGCCTGGCGACGAAACTTGCATCCTTGAGATCGGCGCGGCTGTAGCTGATCCTGAGGTCGCCGACCGAAGGACTTGACGGGTTTGCACCGACAAAAAGTCCGCCATTTTCGGCCTTGACCGGACGGTCGGTGCCGAAGAACGAGGCAAAGCGTGCCGCATCGTCCGCTGTCAGCTGGACCGGATTGCTCTTGCCCAGCGGTGCCACCTGGTCGCCTGCCACGGTAAAGCCGCCGACCCTTGCATCAGGAACCTCGAAGGTCTGGCCCGAAACCGGCATGTCGGGATTCTGGTGCCCGTCAGCCTGCTTGAAATCCTCCGACTTCACGCGGCTGTCGTTCCACTCCTTCGAATAGGTATAGGTGGTGACGGTTTCCTCGCTGCCGCCGAGATTCTTCTGGGTCTTGCTTTCTTCCTTCTGCACCCACTGGTACATGTCCACCGACCGGCTGAGACCGACCGCCCCATCGGCGGAGATGGAGAATTGCTGATCCTCAGCCACGGCACCGGGAACCACGGTTCCGGAGATGTGGACGAGCTTGCCTTCATTGGCCGGATCGGGCGTCTCGGCGGGCACGCTGATCACCAGGCCTGCCCCCTCCACCAGCGCCCTGTAGGTGCCGATGGCCCGGCCTTCGTTCCAGAACAGCAGGATGCCGGAGGCGACAACCAGGATGAAGCCGAAGAAAATCATGAAGATCGCAGTCTTGATCCGGCTGAACCAGCTCTGCGTCGTGGTCTCTGTGTAGCTCATGTTCGATCAGGCTCCCCTCGAAGGGCCGTCCCCCGGCCCGGTATCAAAAGATCAGAAAATGCCCGTTCCTGGCGCTTGATGCCCACGGTCCGGGCAGCTCCCGGCGCAACGGACCGGGACGCGCAGGCTTCGCCGGAGGCGAAGCGGGCTTGTGCCGCAAGTTAATCTGAACCGCTGTTCTTTCAAAGCGAAATAGAAGGCCGCGTCCAGAAAGAGGAACGGATGCCCGCCCTGTCGCCTGCCGGTATAATTCCTACATTCCGCCCTGCAGGGGCGCGGTGGAAGGCAGCCGGGCCTGATCCTGGCGGCGGTGCCACCGGTCGGTAATCGCCTTGCGGCTCGGCGTTTCGAGGTAGAGGAACGACAGGGTCGCAACGCTGAAGACGGCGGCCCAGCACAGGACGGTCTGCAGCCAGAACGGCACCCGGCCCTCAAGCGCCTGATGGGTCAGCATGAAGACCGGCACGTGAAACAGAAACAGCGAAAAGCTGACCTTGCCGATGGTGCGGAACGGCAGGCTTCCCAGAACCCGCGTGGCGACGGGGCTGTCGCTTGCCGCAAGGAACAGCAGCAGGGCGGCACCCACGGCCGATTGCACGCCCCAGACCACTTCGCCCTGGGGGTGGAGCACATGAATGAAGAGATAGACGCCGAGCAGCAGCACGGTCGCCATGCCGCTGATGAGACCGGGCCTTGCGCCAAAGCCGCGCTTGTAGAGATAGCCGGCTGCCACGCCGAGCATGAAATAGGGAAGTTTCGAGGGCAGCATCGTGCCGGGACCGGGCAGGCCGAGCATGACGTCGGCGGCGATGAAGGTGAGGTTGGCAATCCCGAGCCACTGGTATTTGACCGGTTCGGCGGCAAACAGCCAGAGCAGCACGAAGAACAGGTAGAACTGGATTTCCGGGGTGATCGACCAGAAGACGCCCATGTTTCCGGCGAGAAGCAGGTGCCTCGTGATTTCGACCGGACCGACGATGGCACCGACAATATGCACCTGCGGCACGTAGGACAGCACCGCCATCAGCAGCACGGCGACCAGATAGGCGGGATAGATGCGGGCGAGGCGATGCACCAGATAGGTCGCCACCGCATCGGCATTGAACCTTTTGCCCGCATAGAGATAGGCCATGAAGAAGCCGGAGAGCGCAAACAGCAGGCAAACCGGCTCGCCGCCCGTCTGCTGGATCCAGGTTCCTGCCGCCGGATAAAGTTCCTTCCAGTGATCGCAGAGCACCATCAGCGAGCAGAGCCCGCGCAGCCCGTCCAAACTCTGGAAATAACGCCTGCCTGACATGGCCATGAGGTCCGATACGCACGTAAAAACACTTTATTGTGATAAACTTAAACGCCCAATCATTTGCCTGAGTCAAGTAAATTGGGCGCATGGATAATAATTTACCGCCAGTACCGATTGGGCTGTTTCACCATGGGGCAAGCTGCCGGGCAAGCAGGAGAAATGTGGGGCACTGCTGTGCCAAACCGGACGCTGGTCCGGGTAGAATTTGCAGCGGTTTTGCCGCCAGAGGCTGTCAGGGAAACCGGGTAACCGGCGATCCTGTCCGCCAACCCGACCTGATTGCATGCCCTCAAGCGAAGCGGGCAATCGATTTCCCTTTGAAGCGGGCTTATCCGTGATAGGGTTGCCGCCACATCCCTGTTGTCTGCGACAGCGGGATTCCGGGGAAGGCTTTCGCTGCGCGAGCCTCCGGTCCCCAAGAAATTGCCTCAATGGACACTGCTGGACATCCCCCGCAGGTGAAGGGCCCTGTCGACCTTGGCCATGCCATCGTGCTCTCCTCCAACACGCCCCTGCTGCTGCTCGACGGCGACCTGAAGGTGATTGTCGCCAGCGCGTCCTTTTGCGCCGAATTCCGGATTGCCGCCGCCGATATCGAACACCGGCCCTTCGCCGGTCTTGGCAAGGGCGAGTGGGGCGGACGGCAATTGTCCGCGCTGCTGCAGGCGACCGCATCGGGGGCTGCGGATATCAGGGCCTATGAGATGGATCTGGCCAGCGGTGGCCAGCCTTCCCGACGGCTGATCGTCAACGCCCAGCGGCTTGACTACAGCGACAGCGATGGCGTACGGGTCCTGCTGTCGATCGTCGACATCACGGCGGCAAGACTGGCGGAGAAACTGAAATCTGAATTGTTGCTGGAAAAGGAAGTGCTGCTGCGCGAGGTGCAGCACCGGGTTGCCAACAGCCTGCAGATCATTGCCAGCATCCTGCTCCAGAGCGCCCGCAAGATGCAGTCAGGCGAAAGCCGTACCCCTCTCGAACTTGCTCATGGCCGGGTCATGTCGATTGCCTCCGTCCAGCAGCAACTGGCCTCGGGAAACGGCAAGGATGTGGCGCTCGCGCCCTATTTCAGGCAGCTTTGCAAAAGCCTCGGCGCGTCGATGATCCTCGATCCCGACACCATATCGATCACCGTTGATGTGGATGACAGCATGGTGCATTCCAACATGTCGGCAAGCCTCGGGCTGATCGTCACGGAACTGGTGATCAATGCGCTGAAACATGCCTTTCCCGGCCATCGCGGTGGCCATATTACCGTCGACTATCATTCCGCCGAGAAAGCCTGGGCGCTTTCGGTCCGCGATGATGGCATAGGCTATCCCGCCCGGGAAGAGGCTTTGAAACCGGGATTGGGAACGGGGATCGTCACCGCCCTGGCCGCCCAGCTGGCGGCGGATTTTACCCATGACGATGCCCATCCCGGTACGGTGGTCAAGGTCGCGCACGCGTGATTGCGACAGGACACAGCGCCGCCAGCAACCCGCTCCGCATCCTGGCGACCCAGGCGCGAAGGCGGTCTGATGGTGCCTGTGTCCTTGTTTTCACGCGATGCCCTGTCGCGACATTCGGCTTCGCAAGACGGAGCGGGATGTTTTTGGACGGAGCCTATCGGGCACTGCCGTGTTTAGAGTTTGTCAGGGAAAAGTGGAATCCGGTTTTCCCGAAAAGACAAACGAAAACAAATTTGCTTGGAGTCTGCCTCGTGCAGCAGGAACCTGACAGAAGCTGGAACAGGTGCCCTTGATGACCTGGCACCTTATCAGGTCCTTGGGACTTTCCTCGCACAGGGCTCAATACCAAGAGCCCGCAAGCACCGTCACAGGGATGCATTCAGGAAATGCGGAGAAAGATTTGGTGGAGCTAAGCGGGATCGAACCGCTGACCTCTTGCATGCCATGCAAGCGCTCTCCCAGCTGAGCTATAGCCCCATCCATTGGGTTCCGGGTTGAAGACCCGGTCCGGGACCCGGCAGGACAGCTGTTGTGTCCGGCGGGTGGCGGCTTATTACGTGCCGTCGTGGCAGATGACAAGCCCAAAAATCCGGCCCGGCGATTTTTTTCGTGAAAACAATCGCCGGACGGTGGTTTGCAGGCGATCAGACTTCGTCGTCGCCGCCTGTGACGCCGAGGATGCCGGAGACATCGTCATCGTCATCGTCTTCATCGGCTTCCAGGAACGTGTCGTCATCGTCGTCGCCGAGATCGACATCGTCATCGCCCATGTCGGGGATGTCATCGCCGCCTGCGGCATCGTCGGCATCTTCCAGCGACACCAGCTCGACTTCCGTGCTTTCGGTATCGACCTCGGCCACTTCTTCCTCGGCTGCCTTCTCCATGATGGCGGCAACGGAGGTTTCCTCGAAATAGGAAAGCGGCCAGGATTTCTGCGTATAGGGCGATACAACCGGGTCGCGGTTGAGATCGTAGAATTTCTTGCCGGTGTCCGGGCAAGTCCGTTTTGTGCCAAGTTCCGCTTTTGCCACTGTCAAAGCCTCTTGATGAACCGGTCGAAGGACCGGAAGGGGCCGGATAAGCCGGCTGTCTCATGTAAAATGGTTAGCGGGTCGCCATAATCCATGGCGGCACTCCTGTCAAAGCCAAACTTCGCCCGGCCCGCCGCCATGTGCTTCCGGTCGCACGGCCACGCCCGCGACGCCCCGGACCGGGCCGGTTTTTTAAGCCCCTTGCCGGGGTGACCCTGCCAATGCTTTATGCTATCGCAACGCGCCTTGCCGGGAAGCTGGTTCTGGCAGGCAATGCCGGTCGCCAGCCGGTTCGCCCGCCCGCACAGGACCAGTGCCGGCAATATGCCGGAAAGAGTTGCCAGAAAAGTTGCCAGAAAAGTCGAAGGAATAGCGTGATGTCCCACGGTGCCGCCCCGAAGCCCGCCACTTCAAGACGCTCGGAAAATCTCCGTGGCTCGGTGACCATTCCGGGCGACAAGTCGATTTCGCACCGCTCCTTCATGTTCGGCGGGCTTGCCAGTGGCGAAACCCGGATCACCGGCCTGCTTGAAGGCGAGGACGTGATCAATACCGGCCGGGCGATGAGCGCCATGGGCGCGAAAATCCGGAAAGAGGGCGAGACCTGGATCATCAACGGCACCGGCAATGGCGCGCTGCTGGCACCCGGGGCCCCGCTCGATTTCGGCAATGCCGGCACCGGCTGCCGCCTCACCATGGGTCTGGTCGGGGTCTATGATTTCGCCTCCACCTTCATCGGCGATGCCTCGCTGTCCTCCCGCCCGATGGGCCGGGTGCTGAACCCGCTGCGCGAGATGGGCGTGCAGGTGGAAAGTGCCGCGGGCGACCGGTTGCCGGTGACGCTGCGCGGGCCGAAAACCCCCGCCCCGATCACCTACCGTGTGCCGATGGCCTCCGCCCAGGTGAAATCCGCCGTGCTCTTGGCCGGCCTCAACACGCCGGGCATCACCACCGTCATCGAGCCGGTGATGACCCGCGACCATACGGAAAAGATGCTGGCCGGTTTCGGGGCGAACCTCTCGGTCGAGACCGATTCCCATGGTGTGCGCACCATCAGGCTGGAAGGGCGGGGCAGGCTTTCCGGCCAGGTGATCGCCGTGCCGGGCGACCCCTCCTCCACCGCCTTCCCGCTGGTGGCAGCGTTGCTGGTGCCGGGCTCCGACATCACCATCCGCAACGTGCTGATGAACCCGACCCGCACCGGCCTGATCCTGACCCTTCAGGAGATGGGCGCATTAATCGAGATCCTTGATCCGCGTCTGGCGGGGGGCGAGGATGTGGCCGACCTGCGCGTGCGCCATTCCGAACTCAGCGGCGTCTCGGTGCCGGAAGACCGCGCCCCGTCGATGATCGACGAATATCCGGTGCTGGCCGTTGCCGCCGCCTTTGCCAGGGGCGAGACCGTGATGAACGGGCTCGAGGAATTGCGCGTCAAGGAATCCGACCGGCTGTCGGCTGTTGCCAACGGGCTGAAGCTGAACGGGGTCGCCTGCACCGAAGGCGAGGCGACGCTGTCGGTCACCGGCCGGCCTGACGGCAAGGGGCTCGGCAATGCCCGTGGCGAGGCGGTCAGGACCCATCTCGACCACCGGATCGCCATGAGCTTCCTGGTCATGGGTCTGGCTTCGCAACACCCCGTTACCGTCGACGATGCCACGATGATTGCCACCAGCTTCCCGGAATTCATGGACCTGATGAAGGGGCTTGGCGCCCGGATCGACTGACACACACCCGGATGGAAGGGCTCAAGACATGTACCAGCCGCCGCATTTCCGGCAAGACGATCTCGACCTGCAGCACGCGCTGATCCGCGCCCATCCGCTGGCGCTGGTGATCACGGCGGGACAATCCGGCATCCTGGCCAATCCGGTTCCGGTCCATCTCGATGCCGGTGCCTCGGAAAAGGGAACGCTCCGCCTGCATGTCGCCCGCGCCAATCCGCAATGGCAGGAGATCGAGGCGGGGGCGGATCTGCTGCTGGTCTTTGAGGGGCCGGATGCCTATGTCACGCCGTCCTTTTACCAAACCAAGCGCGACACCGGCAAGGTCGTGCCGACCTGGAATTATGTCATGGTGCAGGTGCGCGGCCGGGCGACCGTGCATCAGGATGCCGACTGGCTGCAGCGCCAGATCACGGCGCTGACGGAGGGGCAGGAGAACGGCCGCCCTGACCCCTGGGCCGTCTCCGACGCACCGCACGATTTCATCGCCATGCAGATGCGGGCGATCATCGGCGTGGAGGTTGAAATTACCGAAATCACCGGCAAATGGAAAGTCAGCCAGAACCGCCCGGAAGCCGACCGCCAGGGCGTGGTCGCCGGCTATGAGGCGGCCGGCAATGCGGAAATGGCCGGACTGGTGAAGAGGTTCGGGAAGATATAATTCCAAAGATCACTGATGGGCACCGCGTATGCCGGGCCCTGCTGCATGCCGCTTCCCAAAAAAAATTCATCCCCATCCCCGACTTCTGTGCCTACACTTCTTCCGTCCCGCCATCGGATACACCGGGTTTCTGCGAGCCCGGCGAGGCGGAACCGGTGTTTCATGCCGGGTGTTCGCAGCATCGGGCATGTCACGGCGCAGAAAATGGCTTCCTCTCCCGGCCCGTGAATGTCCGGGGGGGCATGTGTGCCATGCGACAAGTCCCGCGACAGCGCCGGTCTGAATAAAGGCCGGCGTGTGAGAAAATTCCGATAAAACCGGATCCCTGCTGCCGGGGCATGCGAAAACCCGGCAGATGGCGTCATGAGACGAAGAGAAGCCGAAGTTGCGTTGGCAAGACATCGAAGAGGGGCGCTGGCCGCGTCACCTAAACACTCAATTCCAGGCGCGACCGGCGCCCCTGCCGAACCCCCGTGGCCAACGGGCAAGACACGCCATCACAACCCGGCTCGACCCCGAGCGCGGGAGCGCAATCCCGTATCCGGTCACGGCAGCAAAGAGATTTGAATTTCGCCGGACACTGGATTACAGCAGGCTCCAGGATGGACCAGAGACGGACCAGAGGCGGAACATGACCTTCACCATTGCCATCGACGGCCCGGCGGCGGCCGGCAAGGGAACGCTGTCGCGGAAGATTGCCGCGCATTACGGCTTTCATCACCTCGATACCGGCCTCACCTACCGCGCCACGGCAAGGGCGATGCTCGAGGCCGGGCTGCCGCTCGATGACGAGCCGGTGGCGGCGGGTTTTGCAGGCAGGGTCGATTTCAACGGCCTCGACCGCAGCCTGCTTGCCACCCACGCGATTGGCGAGGCCGCCTCGAAGATCGCGGTAATGCCGCAGGTGCGCCGGGCGCTGGTCGAGGCGCAGCGGCGCTTTGCGGCACAGGAGCCCGGCACCGTGCTCGACGGACGGGACATCGGTACCGTCGTCTGCCCGCATGCCGCCGTGAAGCTCTATGTCACCGCCAGCCCCGAAGTGCGGGCGAGACGGCGGTTCGAGGAGATCATCGCGTCCGGGGCCAGCGCCGAATTCGGCACGATCCTGGCCGAGGTTCAGCAGCGCGATCAACGCGACATGAACCGGGCCGAAAGCCCGTTGCGCCCGGCTGAAGATGCGCACTTGCTTGATACGTCGGAAATGAGTATAGAGGCCGCATTTCGCGCAGCTCAATCCTTGATTTATGCGGCGCTGAAGACGACATAGATGATGGGCAGCCTTCTCCGCAGGACGGGGCTGCCAGATGCCTGACATTCCGTTCATGCGCCGGATTGCCCCTCGATGAGAAGGGGCGGACGGAGGTCAGGCCTGTTCAACACCAACCCACCGGCGCCGCTCGCGTTCCCCTTTAAAGGAACGCTCTCAGGAGTTTTCATGTCTCAAGCTAATCCTACCCGTGACGATTTCGCAGCCCTGCTGGAAGAATCCTTTGCCAAGAACGATCTGGCCGAAGGCTATGTGACCAAGGGTATCATCACGGCCATCGAAAAGGACGTCGCCATTGTCGACGTCGGCCTCAAGGTTGAAGGCCGCATCGCCCTCAAGGAATTCGGCGCCAAGGCCAAGGACGGCACGCTGAAGGTCGGCGACGAAGTGGAAGTCTATGTCGAGCGCATCGAAAACGCGCTTGGCGAAGCCGTCCTGTCGCGCGAAAAGGCTCGCCGCGAAGAAAGCTGGATGCGTCTGGAAGTGAAGTTCGAAGCCGGCGAACGCGTCGAAGGCGTGATCTTCAACCAGGTCAAGGGTGGCTTCACCGTCGATCTCGACGGCGCCGTTGCCTTCCTGCCGCGCAGCCAGGTCGACATCCGTCCGATCCGCGACGTGACCCCGCTGATGCACAATCCGCAGCCCTTCGAAATCCTCAAGATGGACAAGCGCCGCGGCAATATCGTCGTCTCGCGCCGTACGGTACTCGAAGAGTCCCGCGCCGAGCAGCGTTCTGAAATCGTCCAGAACCTCGAAGAAGGCCAGGTTGTTGACGGCGTCGTCAAGAACATCACCGATTACGGTGCGTTCGTTGACCTCGGCGGCATCGACGGCCTGCTGCACGTGACCGACATGGCATGGCGCCGCGTCAACCATCCGTCGGAAATCCTGAACATCGGCCAGTCGGTCAAGGTTCAGATCATCCGCATCAACCAGGAAACCCACCGCATCTCGCTCGGCATGAAGCAGCTCGAGAGCGATCCGTGGGATGGCATCCAGGCCAAGTATCCGGAAGGCAAGAAGATCTCCGGTACCGTCACCAACATCACCGACTACGGTGCATTCGTTGAGCTGGAGCCAGGCATCGAAGGCCTCATCCACATCTCGGAAATGTCCTGGACCAAGAAGAACGTCCATCCCGGCAAGATCCTGTCCACCAGCCAGGAAGTTGACGTGGTCGTTCTCGAAGTTGATCCGTCCAAGCGCCGCATCTCGCTCGGCCTCAAGCAGACGCTTGAAAATCCGTGGCAGGCCTTTGCCCACAGCCATCCGGCCGGCACCGAAGTTGAAGGCGAAGTCAAGAACAAGACCGAATTCGGCCTGTTCATCGGCCTCGACGGCGATGTCGACGGCATGGTGCACCTGTCGGATCTCGACTGGAACCGTCCGGGCGAGCAGGTCATCGAGGAATACAACAAGGGCGACGTCGTCAAGGCTGTCGTTCTCGATGTGGACGTCGACAAGGAGCGCATCTCGCTCGGCATCAAGCAGCTCGGCAAGGATTCGGTCGGCGAAGCCGCCCAGTCCGGCGACCTGCGCAAGAATGCCGTCGTGTCGTGCGAAATCACCGCCGTCAACGACGGTGGCATCGAAGTGAAGCTGGTCAACCACGAGGACATCTCGTCGTTCATCCGCCGCGCCGACCTGTCGCGTGACCGTGATGAACAGCGTCCGGAGCGTTTCTCGGTCGGTCAGGTTGTCGACGCCCGCGTCACCAACTTCTCCAAGAAGGACCGCAAGGTCATGCTTTCGATCAAGGCGCTGGAAATCGCCGAAGAGAAGGAAGCGGTTGCCCAGTTCGGTTCGTCCGACTCGGGCGCTTCGCTGGGTGACATCCTTGGCGCGGCTCTGAAGAACCGCAACGCCGAGTAATCCCGCCAGACCCGTCTGACAAAAAGGCCCGCCGATCAATCCGACCGGCGGGCCTTCTGCATTCTGTCCGGCAACCGGTTTCCTCAGTTCCAGCCGGCCATGCGCTGGTAGAGGTCATAGGCAGGATCGGCCATGTCGGCGGATGCGACTTCACCATCAGCATCTGGATGCCCGTCGCTCCCGTTGTCATCGCCGTCCTGCGAAGAACCGGAATTGTGCGGCTCGGCCTCCTCTTCGTCCCCGGCAGTATCGTCGGAGCGGGAGCGGGAGCGGAAGCCGGGGCGGTCGGCAGCGCCCTCCTCATGTGCATCGATGGCAGGATAGGGATGCTGGACATAGGGGATGGCAAGCCTCAGATCCTGGCTCAGCTGCAGGGCGCTCCGGAGCAGGGCTTCAGGTGCGGTCGCCTCACCGCCGGGTGATCGCGTGATGGCCCGGCCTGCCGGCAACCCTGCGGCCTCATCGGCATTTTGCAGCAATTGCTGTTCGGCAGCGGCCAGCGCCGCCTTGTGCGAACTGTTGGTGCTGTCATTGGCGGCCGTGCCGCGACCGCGCAGCTGATAGGACTGGTCCTCGCCATCCGGTTCCGGCCCCGCATGCGGCGCAAGGGCAGCGGCGAGCGCCGCCTCCGCCTCAAGCGAGGCGGGCAGGATCGGCAGGCCGGAGCCGGCAGGATCAACCGTCCAGCCCTTCAGCACCTCGAAGATCTGGTGGCTCTCGATCAGGGGTGCAGGACGCGGAGGCGGACGGGTATAATCGATAAAGGGCTTTGACGCGGCGGTCTCGCGCCGGCCTGCAAATCCGGATGGAGCGTCGGGGGCCGGATCGACCCCCGCCAGCAATTCCATCGCGGCCTTGGCCTGGATGACGGGATCGCTGTTTTCGCCCGCTTCGAAGGCAGAGCGCAACACCGATTGCAGGCCGCGCGCGTCGATCACGCCGGCGCTCTGCCGCCCTGCGCCGGGAGACCGTTCGGGGGCCGGTTCTGCCGCCCTGCCGGGATCAAGCTGGGCTCGCATCTGGTCGACCGGCGAGCGGGCGACATCAGGCTCGCGTGCCGAGGTCCGGCTGAAGATATTGTCGGTCTCATGGTGAAAACGCGACAGGGACGGTCCGTCGGCCGTTTCGTCCGGAAGGGCGATGGCTTCGATCCCGGCACCCGCAAGGTCCGGTTCAATGTCGGCATTGCGGGCCACCGCGACATCTCCGTCGTCGCCTTCCGGCAAAAATGGGGGGACAGCGACCTCGGCCAGATCAGGATTTCCCGGAGGGAGCTCGAGAGCAGCGCCGGCAGGAAGAGACTGAACCGCCAGCCGTGACGGTGGTCCCTGAAAATGTCCCGCTTCGGAGGCCACATCCGCCCCGCCATTCTGGCGATAGGAGGTGAGCACGGTCCGGGTGGCGAGATCGCGCTCCTTCAGCCCGGCCATTTCAAGCAGCGCGACGATGCGCGCCGCTTCCGGGCCGGTCGGATGGGCGAGGGCCTGGATGACCACCTCAAGGCGGACCCCTTGCAGGATCAGGTTCAGCTGCCGCTCGACATCGGCCCGCAAGCCGGCGGGGAGCGTCTTCAGCGCGTCGGCAAGGCGCTGCGCATAGGCGAACGGCCCCTCCCCCTCCTGCCGCGGCAGATGGATGGTGCGGCCAAGCGCTTCGGCCAGCATCGACAGGCTCTCGGAGACGCTGTCGCGCCCGTTCAGCAGCAAGATGTTGAGCTTGCCGGTCAGGTTCGGATTGACGTCACGGTCGGCATCTGCGGCCTGCCCGGGAAAGATCGGCTCCCCCGTCAGATGCGCCGAGGCGGAGACGGAGGACGAGTTCTGGTAGGACCCGCTGGACCCGGAAATTGTACGAACAGGAGGCAACATGGCGTGCTCCATTCTCACAAGGGGTGGCTGGATCAGGCTTATGGCACGGGACGGTGCACCCCGTCCTGCTCCCGCCGGCTGGAGCGCTCTTGGGCGGCGCTCTCCGGTGCCTCATGGCACCCGGACGGGAATGGTTAATGTAAATTTATCAGCAATTGATTAACAGAATGCTAACTATTTTGCGGTTGCAGGGTCCGGTGGCAGCGCGGGGCGCGCACCCGGGTTGCCGATCAATCCGCTGTCGCATACAACCATGCATCAGCCGATTTGCCGGATCGGCAGCTTGAGACGGGCCTTCTGATGAATCTTGAAAACCCCATCCTGAACACCGACAGCTACAAGCTCAGCCATCACTTGCAATATCCGCCGGATACACGGGCGATCAGCGCCTATGTGGAGGCGCGCGGGCCGTCATCCTGGCCGGAAATTGTGTTCTTCGGCCTGCAGATGCTGCTGAAGGACATGCTGCAGCGCCCGGTGACGCGGCATGACGTTCAGGAAGCCGAAGAGATCGCCACCCTGCACGGCCTGCCCTTCAACCGTGAGGGCTGGCAGAGGATCGTGTCCCGTTTCGGCGGCTTCATGCCGGTGCGCATCGAAGCCCTGCCGGAAGGCACGCTGGTGCGCCGGGGCGTGCCGGTGGCGCAGATCACCAGCACTGATCCCGAGAGCCCATGGGTCACCGCCTATCTCGACACCGCCATCGTCCGGGCGATCTGGTATCCCTCGACGGTCGCGAGCCTTGCCCGGCGCATCCGCGAGCAACTGCTGCCCTTCTATGAAAAGACCGTCGACCCTGACCGGGTCGCCATCGCCACCCGGCTGCATGATTTCGGATCGCGCAGCGCCACCAGCCGCGAGCAGAGCGGCATCGGCGGCGCGGCCCATCTGTTGTTTTTCGAGCGGACCGATTCGCTCTCCGCCCTGCTTTACGCCCGCCAGTATTACGGCGCCGCCATGGCGGGCTTTTCGATGCCGGCCTCGGAGCACGCGACGATGACCGCCTGGGGACAGGCCCGCGAGGCCGAGGCCTTCGGCACCATGCTGGATCGCTTTCAGGCAAGCGGGGCCCTGTCGGTCGTCTCCGACAGCTACGATATCGCGCACGCAACCGCCGAGGTCTGGGGCAAGGCGCTGCATGAGCGCGTTGCTGCCAGTGGCGCGCTGCTGCTGGTTCGCCCCGACAGCGGCGACCCGATCGACACGCCGGTGCAGACGGTCGCCCAGCTGGCCTATGCCTTCGGCACGACGCTGAATTCGAAGGGCTACAAGGTGATCAATCACCGGGTCCGGGTGATGCAGGGCGATGGCGTCTCGCCGCAGGACATGTCGATGATCCTTGGCCGGATGGAAGCGCTCGGCTTTTCCGCCGACAATATCTATTTCGGCATCGGCTCGCAGCTGATCCAGAAGGTCAGCCGCGACACCTATGCCTTCACCATGAAGGTCAACGCCCGGCAGGATGGCACGGGCCGCTGGCACGATCTGGCCAAGCGCCCGGCGACCATGCAGGAAAAGGCGTCAAAGAGCGGCAGGCAGGCTGTCGTCGTCGAACTGGCCGAACTTGCCGCCTGCAGGCTGGACGATATCGGCCTGCGGCAGAACCACCTCGTCCCGGTCTTCGAGAATGGCAACCTGCTTGTCGACTGGACCCTTGACGAGATCCGCGCCCGGATAAGGCGGACGGACCGGTAACTTACCGGTTGCGAAACAGGCGATAGAGCCCGTTGTCGTCGGAATCGATGGCGGCGATATGGCTGGACAGCGCCCGCTCGACCCGATCCCGTGCGGCACAGGCATCGAGAACGCTGCCGCGGACGAAAACCGGCACCGCTTCTTCCCCATCGAAACCGTCCATGTCGGCATAGGCACCGCCGCTCAACGGGCCAAAATTGCTGGGATCGGAAAAAGAACGGTCGTCAGAAACTTCAAAAGACAAACTGCCCAACATATCGGCAACCATAACGCCCCCAAGCGAATTCGGGTCTGAACAAAACTGACAAAACCTCATGCCGCGACATTGATCGCGACAAGGGCAAGTCCATCCGAAAATGGTTAACATTGCGTGTTGGAGCAGCGGGCGGAACGCCAGGCAAATTCACCATATCGGGCGGTCAATTGCCAAAAGCCAGCCAGCGAAACCAGCCTTTTCAGGCAGTTGCGGCGGCTGTCGCTGTGCGGGACAGCCCTGCCAAAAAAATTTCAGCTATGGGCGAAAATATCGGTTTCCTCCCAGCCGAGCAGGTCCAGTTTGGCGCGGGTCGGCAGGAAGGTGAAGCAGGCTCCCGCATGGGCCTTGCGGCCATCGCGCTCCAGCCGGAAATTCAGCTTGTCCATCAGCGCATGCAGGTGGAGCACGTCGGAGGCGGCATATTCGAGCTGCGCCGGGGAAAGGCTTACCGCTGCCCAGTCGGAGGATTGCTGCGCCTTGGAAATATCGATTTCCAGCAGTTCCTTCAGATTGTCCTTGAGACCATGGCGGTCGGTATAGGTGCGCGTCAGGCGCGAGGCGATCTTGGTGCAGAACACCGGCGATGTCGTCACGCCAAAGGTCTGGAACAACACGGCAATATCGAACCGGCCGTAGTGGAAGATCTTGAGCCGGGCGGGATCTTCGAGCAGTGCCACAAGGTTCGGCGCTGCGGTCTGGCCAGCTGCAATGCGGATCACGTCGGCGCTGCCGTCACCTGGCGACAGCTGCACGACGCAGAGCCGGTCGCGCCGCGGAATGAGGCCGAGCGTTTCGGTATCGATGGCAATCGCGCCGGTGTAACGGGCTGCATCAGTCGCGGAAATATCGCCTTCGTGGTACCGGATGGTGGTCATTCATTCTCTCCAGGGGAACTGCCGTTTTTCCAGTCTATAGCCGAGCGGCAGCGACATGGAAACCGTGCAATGCCAGTTTGCGGGCCATTGCGCAGACCCGCCGGCAAATCGGATATTTCCATTTGCATATAGTTCGGTCTAGACTGCCGTCCCTGCCTGCACCTGCCGGGTGCCGGTCAAACCCACCTCACCAGCCCGGGCGTTAACCCATGAACCCTGCATTTCCGTCGTTTCGGGAAACCTGCCTCTCCGGCGCGCCGCTGTTCGGCATCTTCGCCAATATCGCCCATCCCGCCGCCATCGAGATCATCGCGCTTGGAAAGCCGGATTTCATCTGCATCGACGGCGAGCATTCGCAAATCGGGCGGGGGATGGTGGAAGACCTGCTGCGGGCTGCCGACCTGCATGGCGTGGCCGCCATGGTCCGGGTTCCCGGCTCTGCGCCGGAAGCCATCGCCGGGGTTCTCGATGCCGGGGCGAAGGGGATCATGGTGCCGATGGTGTCGACCGCCGAACAGGCACGCGCCGTGGTCTCGGCCGCCCGTTACCCGCCGCTTGGCCGCCGCGGCGTCGGACCGGGCCGCGCCTCCGGCTATGGCTACCGTATCCCCGATTATCTCGAGACGGCAAACCGCTCGGTGCTGGTGTCGATCCAGGTCGAAAATGCCGAAGGCCTTGCCAATATCGGCGAGATTGCCGCGGTCGAAGGTGTCGACGTGATCTTCATCGGTCCCGGCGATCTCCAGGTCTCGCTTGGCGCACTGGCAACGGACGGGCGACCGGCGCTCGACGAGGCAATCACCACCATCGCCGCGACCTGCCGTTCACAGGGGCGAACCTGTGGCATCTTCCGGCCCGACACCCGGGACCTCCCCCGCTTTGCCGCGCTGGGCCTCAGATTCTTCATTCTGGCCAGCGATGCCATGCATCTCACCGCTGCCGTCAGTGCCAGCATGGAGGCCGCAAGGGCAAGCCTGTCGGCCACCTGAACGGGGCGCCCCGGAGACCCTTTAAACTTAAAATTTATCGCTTGAATTTGCCGGAAATATGCCGCACGATCCGATAAAATACAGGCCGGACGGCGTGACCCTTGCCTCACCGGCCCGCAGAGGAACCGAATGACCATTCAAACCGCGCTCGACCGGCTGCAGCTGAAACCGGAACGCTTTGCCTTGCAGGGCATTCGCGGCCAGATACGCGATCTCGTGACGGAAAACATTGCGCTTCTCGCGGTTCGCGCCCGCGAAATCGGCGATGTCATCCCGCTCTGGTATGGCGAGGGCGACATGGTGACGCCGACCTTCATCCGCGATGCGGCAAAGCAGGCGCTCGACGAGGGCCTGACCTTCTATGTCCCCAACATGCGCGGCCTCGACCGGCTGAACGAGGCACTGTCGGCCTATCAGAGCCGCATTCACCAGAGGCCCGTTCCCGTCAGCCGCACCACCGTCACGCCCGGCGGCATGCAGGCGCTGTTTCTGGCCGTGCAGCTGATTGCCGATCCCGGCAGCAATGTCGTCTATGTCGGGCCGCAATGGCCGAACATCCACAGCGTCATCCATCTCTCGGCGGCAGAACCGCGGCCTGTGGCGCTGCGTTTCGACACCGACTGGCGGCTGGATCTCGACCAGCTGTTTGACCGCTGCGACGCCCGCACCCGGGCGATTTTCCTCTCGACGCCCTCCAACCCGACCGGCTGGACGGCAAGTGCGGCGGAGATGCAGGCGCTGCTCGATTTCAGCCGCAAGACCGGAATCTGGATCCTCTCCGACGAGGTCTATGGGCGGCTTTATTTCGACGGGCCGGTCGCCCCCTCCATCCTTGCCATCGCGGACGAAAATGACCGGGTGATGTCGATCAACAGTTTCTCCAAGGCCTGGGCGATGACCGGCTGGCGGATCGGCTGGCTGACTCATCCGGCCTCGGTCGCACCGCAGCTTGGCGCGATGACCCAGTATGTCAACAGCGGCACCCCCGCCATGGTGCAGGCGGCGGCGGCAACAGCCATTGTCGACGGCGAGCCGCTGATCGACGAGATTCGCGCCCGCTGCAAGACAGGGCTGGACATGGCCCATGACCGGCTGGCACAAATACCCGGTATCCTTCTGCCGGAGAAACCCCGGGGCGGCATGTATGCCTTCTTCGCCTTTGAAGGCGAGCCGGATTCGCGGGAGGCCTGCCGGCGCATTCTGGAACAGGCCCGCGTCGGGCTTGCGCCCGGCTATCTGTTCGGCGATGCCTCGCGGGCTTTCCTGCGGATGTGCATCTGCCGCGACGAAAGGGATATCGGCACGGCGCTCGACCGGATGGTCGCGGCATTCGCCTGAAGGTTTGCTCCCTGGGGAGCCAAAGCAATACCGGCAGCCAAAACAACAGGTGCCGGGGGAACGTAGTGAAGCAGCCAACCTGAAAAAACCGGGAGAAGTCGATGTCCTATACACGCCGTACCGTGATGGCCCTGTTTGCCACCGCCAGCCTGTTCGCTTTGCCGCATTTTGCCGCTGCCGAAGACGGCAAGCTGCTGATCGGCTCCTATCCGAGCAACCCGCCCTTCGAATTCAAGAATGAAAGCGGCACATTCGAAGGCTTCGAGGCGGAAATCGCCACCGAAGTCGCCAAGCGCCTGGGTCTGACCCCGGAATTTTCCGATCTCGGATTCCAGGCACTGTTTGCCGCCACCAGCTCCAAGCGCATCGATGTGGCGATCTCCTCGATCACCATCACCAAGGAGCGCCTGCAGAGCCAGTCCTTCACCCAGCCCTACTATGATTCCGACATGGGCATTGCGGCCAAGGCGGATTCCGCCATCGCCGCCCAAGGGGACCTGAAGGACAAGACCGTCGGCGTGCTCTCCGGCTCGACCGGCGAGAAATGGTCGAATGACAACAAGGCGTCGCTGGGGATTACCGAGGTCAAGGGCTACAATACCCAGCAGGACATGCTGCTCGACCTCATGGCAGGCCGCATCGAGGCGGCTGTCTCCGACGTGCCGGGCATGCAGTATGCCTTCCTGAAGATGACCGACCTCGCCGTCAAGAGCCGGATCAAGACCGGCGAACAATATGGCCTGATGATGACGAAGGACCATCCGCTGCTGGCCAAGGTCAATGATGCCATCACCGCCATGAAGAAGGACGGTACCATGGCCGCGATCCACAAGAAGTGGTTCGGCAATGACGCGCCCGCCGACAGCTCGACCGTGACCGAGCAGCCGATCCCGAAGGGCTGACCTCGCAAAATTCTCTCCCGCATCCGCAGGTCCTGTCGATGCGGGATTTTTCGTCCGGTTGCCTTTCCCGCGCGGTATCCTGATCGGCGGGGAGGCGATCCGGCACCGCGCTGCATGGGGGCTTCATGTCGCTGATCGATACATTCTTCAATACCCAGGTAATGCTGGGCAGCTTTCCTGCCCTGATGCGCGGCTTGTTCCACACATTCCTGCTGGGGATTGCCAGCATCTGCATCGGCGTGCCGGCGGGACTGGTGATCAGCCTGATCCGGCTCTACGCGAAAAAGCCGCTGCGGCTGGCGGCCGTCGTCTATATCGACATTTTCCGCGCCGCACCGGTGCTGGTGGTGCTGATCCTCATCTATTTCGCCCTGCCTTTCGTCGGCATCAGCCTGTCCTCCTGGTCTTCGGCGATCATGGCACTGTCGCTGGTGATGTCGGCCTATTCGGCGGAAGTGTTCCGCTCCGGCATCGAAAGCATCGCCAGGGGCCAGTTCGAGGCCGCAGCCGCGCTTGGCCTGCCCTTCCTGATCGTGCTGCGCAAGATCGTGCTGCCGCAGGCCTTCCGGGTGGTCGTCGCCCCCACCACCAGCAACTGCGTGTCGATGTTCAAGGATACGTCGCTGGCCTCGACCGTGGCACTGCCGGAACTGCTGAAGGAAGCCAACAATGCCCAGGCGCTGTTTGCCAATCCCTCGCCGCTGATTGCCGCAGCGCTGATCTATATCGCCATTCTCTGGCCGATGGTGCGGCTGGTCGGCCTGCTGGAGCGCAAGTTCCGCACCGAGAAGGGGCACTGAACGCGGCTATTCGTCGTGCGGGCCGGAAAGGTGGTTTCGGGCGGAGGCCTTGACCTCGCCGGTATCGCGCAGCAGCGATTGCAGCCGCTCCGGCGGAACGTCGGCCATCATGTCGCGCAGCCAGCCCTCATGGGCGGTTGCCATTTCGGCAAACAGGCTCTCGCCACGGGCCGTCAGCTTTGCCACGGTTACCCGGCGGTCGCCATCCGGCGTTTCCCTGATGACGAGACCATCCACCTCCAGCCGTTCGACCAGCCCGGTGACATTGCCATTGGTGACCATGGTGCGGCGGGAAAGCTCGCCGAGCCTCAGGCCGTCGCGTTCACGGTAAAGCTGGGCGAGAAGATCGAATTGCGGCAGGGTTGCACCATATTCGGCCCGCAGCCTGCGGCGGATTTCCTGCGAAATCAGCTTGGTGGTGGACAGCATGCGCAGCCACAGCCGAAGCTCCGGCTTGTTTTCCGCCTGCCCGCCCTGAACAATGACTTCCAGATCCACACCCTGATCCCCCGTATGCACGTTTTCACTACTCTATCCGCATCCCGGCCAAAGGATAGGCCAAATCTTGGATGATGGACCGGCCACCTGTCAGCCCGCCAGCATTTTTGACAGCATGTGTCCGGAACCCGCCCCGGTTCCCGCCCCCGGCCAGGTGGAGGCACCGCAGAGGAACAGGCCCGGCACCGGCGTCCTGTAGCGGGAATAGCCGGCCACCGGCCGGAACAGGAAATTCTGGTCGAGATGATGGCTGCCCGACAGGTTGTCGCCACCGACCAGATTTGGATTTTCCGCCTCGAGATCGGCGGGCGAATGGATGCTTCTCGCAAGAATGCGGGTGGAAAGGCCGGGGGCATGGCGCTCGATCAGCCGGATCACCCGGTCGGCATAGGCCTCCTTGATCCCGGCCCAGTCGCGGCCCGAAATTTCAGACGCGGCATCGCCCCTGATGGTGGCGGGCAGCACCCGCACCTGCACCCAGAGCACATGCCTGCCCTCCGGTGCCCGCGACGGATCGAGCGCGGTCGGCTGGCCGACGACCAGTGCCGGTTCGCAAGGCAGCAGGCCGGAGGCCGCTTCGGCATAGGCTTTCGCCATCATCGGCAGATCGGGGGCCAGATGCACATAGGCAAATTGCTTCAGCTCTTCGCCTGCGGTCCAGTCCGGCAAACCGTCAAGGGCCAGATGGATCATCATCGTTCCCGGCCCCGCCCGGAAGCCCGCGATCCTCGCGTCGAAATCCGCCCGCCCCGCATCCGGTTGCAGCAGCTTGCCAAACACCAGCTGCGGATGGACATTGGCGATCACCGCCCGGCGGGCCGTCAGCACCTCGCCGCAGCCAAGCCGCACGGCGCTTGCCCGGCCATTTTCCTGCTCGATGGCCTCGACCGGCGCGGAGGTCCTGAGCACCCCGCCCTTTTCCCGGAGCAGGGCGACCATGGCATCGATGATGGTGGAGGCACCGCCCTTGCCGATCACCATGCCGAAGGCCTGGTTGGCCATGGATTCCAGATAGGGAAACAGGGCGCCACCCGCCGTATCGGGGGCGAAATCCAGATGCATGCCCCAGGCCGCCATCATCGCCTTCACCCGGTCGCTTTCAAAGCGCGCATCGAGGAAATCGCGGGGCGAGGCAAGCAGCATCCGGGCGGTGTCACAGAGCCAGCCGGTGCCCTTCTGCCGCCAGGCCTTCCACACCACCTTCAGCGCCGCAAGGGAGGGCATCGGCGCGCCGAGCAGGCCGAATATATGCGGGGCATCGCCGCCAAATTCGGCAAACATCCGGCGCCAGGCTTCGGCATCGCTGACGGAAAAGGCCGCAATGCGGGCGACTGTCGTCTCCAGATCCTTGCTGACACCGAGCCAGGTCTGGTCGCGGAAGATGCTGGCAAAGCAGTGTTCGGCGGGAACGAATGCCAGCCCGTGCCGGGCAAGATCAGCCGCATGGGCCGCATGGAAGGCGGAGCCTGCAAACATCGAGAGATTCATCGCCGCCAGATCATGGCGATAGCCCGGCAACGTCAGCCCGGATGTCTTGACCGCCCCGCCGGCAGTGTCGCGGGCCTCGACCACGGCCACCGACCAGCCCTTTTCGGCAAGGTTGACGGCAGCGGCGAGGCCATTGTGCCCCGCGCCGATGATAATCGCATCATAGCTGCTCATGATATCCCGCTCTCCGGCCCGATCCATTATTCTCAAATGCATACAATTTTCAAATCACGGTCAAGCCCGCTTGCAGCTTGCAAGGCATCTTCCGGCGCAAAACAGGCCCGCGCCTTGCACAAAGCGCCTTCGCACCGGCATTTCACGCTTTTGCATCCGGTCAGACCCGATGCCGCAGATGAAGGCGAGAACACCCGGGCTTGCCGCTCAAAATACTTGCACCCACATATTTTGTGACATAGGCTCTGCCCATGACTGCCGCACGGGAGGTCTGGGCTGCCAAGAGGACGGCGGCGACCGGCGGCCAATCGGGGAACCTGCCATGTCATCATCTGCACTGAACCAGCTCGCCTCCGCCCTGCTGTCCGGATCGGTCAAGGTCGTCGACCTCACCGCCCCCCTCGGACCGGATACGCCTGTCATCAAGCTGCCGCCGGATTTCGCCGTCAACACGCCTGAGGTGAAGGTGCACAATATCTCGCATTATGACAAGAACGGTCCGTTCTGGGCCTGGAACTGGCTGGAGCTTGGCGAACATACCGGCACCCATTTCGATGCGCCCGTGCACTGGATCACCGGCAAGGACTACCAGGACGGCACCACCGACCGGATTCCGGCACAGAATTTCGTCGCCCCGGTCAATGTCATCGACTGCTCGGCAGAAGCGGCTGCCAATGCCGATTACCTGCTCAGTGCCGATGGCATCAGGGCCTGGGAGGCTGAGCATGGTGCCATCGAGAAGGGCAGCTGGGTGCTGATGCGCACCGACTGGTACAAGCGCAACGGCTCGAGCGACACCTTCCTCAATGCCGACGCCAATGGCCCGCATTCGCCCGGTCCGACCGTCGATGCGATCGAATATGTCATCTCGCGCGGCGCAATCGGCTGGGGCACGGAAACCATCGGCACCGATGCCGGTGCGGCCGGCGGCATGAACCCGCCCTTCCCCGCCCATAACCTGATGCACAAGGCCAACCGCTATGGTCTGGCCAGCCTCTGCCATCTCGACCAGTTGCCGCCGAAGGGGGCGGTGCTGATCGCCGCGCCGCTGAAATTCGTCGACGGCACCGGCTCGCCGGTCCGGGCAATGGCGCTGGTTGCCGGTTGATCCCCAGAGTCTGTCTGGTTCAAATTGAACCAGACAGACTCTGGCTCCCCTTGTTGTCGTTTGTCTATTCGGGAAAACCGGATTCCACTTTTCCCTGACAAACTCTGAGACCGGCCCCATCCCTATACCAAAGATCTTTGGTATTACCCCAA
Organism: uncultured Gellertiella sp.; assembly: GCF_963457605.1. GTDB lineage: Bacteria > Pseudomonadota > Alphaproteobacteria > Rhizobiales > Rhizobiaceae > Gellertiella. The sequence goes on along the minus strand of NZ_OY735139.1, from coordinate 2,292,262 downwards.
CCTGCTGACACCCTTCCCGTGCTGACGGGGAGGAGCCCCGCCCATGGGGCGCGCAGTTCCCCCTCTTTCCTGTGGTGAGGACAAGCATGGACCAGCCCGACTACATCATCGCCGGAAGCGGCATCAATGCGCTGGTTGCGGCCTCGCTGCTGTCGCGCAAGGGCAAGCGGGTGCTGGTGCTCGAGCGCAATGACCGGATCGGCGGCTGCCTCAGGACCGAGGAACTGACCGCGCCGGGGTTCGTCCATGACGTGATGGCAACCACCATGGTGCTGTTCCTGACCTCGCCCGCCTGGGGCGCTCTCGGCAAGGATCTGGAGGCAAGGGGCGTGGAATTCGCCCATGCGGGCCTGCCGACCGGTGTGCTCCGGCCCGACGGCAGCCACGTGATCTTCTCGATGGACCGCGCCCGCAATGTCGCGACATTCGAGGCTCTGGCCAAAGGCGACGGCCTCGCCTTTGCCGCCGGCATGGACCGGCTGGGCGGTGATGCGCCCTTCCTGTTTGCCCTGCTTGGCGGGCAACTCTGGTCGTTCCCGATGCTGAAGACGGTGCTGAAGGAAGCCTGGAAGCGCGGTTTTCGCGGCCTTGCGGGCTGGTTCGGCGAGGCGCTTGCCACTGCCCGCGCCCATCTGGAGACCACGTACCGTTCCGAGGATGTCCGCGCCCTCTGGGCACCCTGGGTGCTGCATACCGGGCTTGGACCGGAAAGCGCCTATTCCGCCCAGATGGTCAAGGTCATCGGCTTTGCCATCGAGCTTGCAGGCTGCCCGATCGTCAGGGGCGGGGCGCAAAATCTCCTCTCCGCCTTCGAGCGCCTGATCACCGATCATGGCGGCGTGATCCGCATTGGGGCCGATGTCACGGGCATTGTCGAAGGGCCGGACGGAAGGGCTGCCGGCGTGCGGCTTGCAGGCGGCGAGGAGATTCTGGCCCGGTCGGGCGTCATCTGTTCGGTCGATCCCGGCCAGCTCTATGGACGGATGCTGAAGGACTGGCCGGTGCCGCTGCCGGACGCGGTGGCCGATGGCCTGAAGACCTTCCGGCACGGCAAGGGCAACATGCAGATCCATTATGCGCTCAAACACCCGCCCCGCTGGGAGGCGGGCGGGGAGCTCGGCCAGGTGGCGCTTCTGCACCTGACGCCGGGGCTCGACGGCGTATCGCGCGCCGCCAACGAGGCGGAACGCGGCCTGCTGCCGGCCGAACCCACGATCTGCGTGGGACAGCCAGCCTCCTTCGACCCGTCGCGCGCGCCGGAGGGACAATCGGTCCTCTGGCTGCAATTGCCGGAAGCCCCGCGACTGCTGAAGGGCGACGCCGCAGGCGAGATTGCAATCGGCCCTGAAGGCAGCTGGACCGAAGCGATCCGCGAGGCCTATGCCGACCGGATCGAGGCGCTGCTGTGCCGGCATATCGAAGGTTTCCGGGAGAGCGTGATTGCGCGCCGCGCCTTGTCGCCCGCCGATCTCGAGCGGATGAATGTCAATCTGGTGGGCGGCGATCCCTATGGCGGCTTCTGCGGGCTCGACCAGTTTTTCCTGTGGCGTCCGTTCAAGACTTCTGTTAACCACCGCACCCACATTGCGGGGCTCTACCATATCGGTGCCTCGACCCATTCGGGCCCCGGGCTCGGTGGCGGTTCGGGCTTCCTTCTCGCCTCTTCCCTTAACTGAACAGACAGGTGGTTTCGGATGGAGGATCGGTTTTCAGGCAGGATCTTGCGGCGTCCCGGTGACCAGGACGAGACCCAGCCGACGATGGGCGAAATCGGGCTCAACCAGTTCGCCCCCTATCTGATGAACCGGATCGCGGCCCGCTGGAACGCCAATCTGGCGGAAGAACTGAAGACCCACGACATCACCACCACCAAGATGCGGGCGCTGGCGATCCTGTCGCTCACCGCCTCCGTCACCATCAACGAACTCTCGGTCTTTGCCGTGACCGAGCAATCAACGATGAGCCGGACGCTGGATTCGCTGGAGGAGCAGGGCTATATCCGCCGCCAGCCCCGCGCCGAAGACATGCGCATCCGCGATGTCTCGATCACCGAGGAAGGCCGTGCGGCCTTTGCCCGCCTCTGGCCGACGATGTATGACCTGTTCCTGCACATGTTTGACGGGGTGGAGGAAGAGGAATACCGGCTGTTCCTGTCGATCCTGCACCGGGTGCTGCACAATATCCGCAAGCACGACATCTGATCCGGCGATTTTCCCGGTTCAGAGCGACGCCACCGTCTTCAGCGCGCCATCGAGGGCAATGCCGTCTTCATCGAGCAGCGCCGCCTGCCGCAGCCGCCGCAGCCAGTCCGCCCCGTCGTCGCGGGCCGCGAGCAGCGGCAGGGCCGCAAGGACCCGGTCGAATTTCGACGTGCCGCGCTGCCAGGTTCCCGAATAGCCCTTGACCAGCCTCCGGCATTTCAGCACCTCGACGGCAAGCGGGTAATTGCTGGCCAGCAGCGCCTTTGCCTGGGCAAGCCAGGCATCGGTAAATTCCATCTCGCGGTGATGGCGCAGCGTGCCGCGCCGGACGGACCGGAGCCCCGAGACCAGATAGAGGCCGAGAAACCAGAAGATCGTGCCGGTCCTCACCCGCCGCCCGCGATTGACCACCCGGTCAAGGGCAGCGTGAAGGCCCTTGCGGTGTTCGATCCACAGGCCCAGCCGCTTCGGCAGCGTGCCGCAAACCTCCTCCATGCGCGGATGCATGAATTCGGTCGTATAGAGGATCTGGTCGGCACCGACACCGACTTCCTGCCTGACCCGGTCGAAGCGGGAGCCGCGCACCTTGAGATCGGCAACCCGGATGACGTCGTCATAGGCCATGGCCACCGCCAGATATTTCGCCGCTTCCAGCGTGAAGGCGAGGCCGTGGCTTTCACCCCCTGCGGCGCGGTCGAGATCCTGCAGCGCCTGAAGCCGATCCAGGTAGTCTTGCGCATAGGCGGGGTCCTGAAAATCGGTGAGTTTTCGCGCACCCGCATAGAGCATCGGATGCAGCGCTGCGGCAAACCGCGCACGGATCCGCTCGATGATCCCGTCGAGTTCAGGCTGGCCCGCCCGGGCAGGCAAGGCCGCCCGGGCAGGCAGGGCCGCCCGGGCAGGCAGGGCTGGCAGGTTTTTCTCCGGCCCCGCGCTGACGGGCTGCCTGGGCTTTTCCGTTGCCTGATCGAAGGCGGCGGCGAAGGTTTTCAGGCTTGGCGCGATACCCTTGCCACCGGCGCGAATGATCGCCTCGAAATCCGCCCGGTCGAAGGGCAGCGCTCCGGAGGCGGCAAAGGCTCCGAACAGGGCGGCGGAGATCATGCTGCCATGGGCGACGGCCAGCGCCTCCATGTCGAAGGCAATGGTGCGCCGCGCGGCAAAATCCGTGGCCGTCACCACCACGCCGGGATCACCGATCCCGTCACCCGGCTGCTCCTTTTCCGCCACGGCATAGGAGCGATGGGTGGAGGTGATCAGCACCGTCTGGCCGGGGGTGACAAGCCCGCGCAGCACCGAGCGCCCGGCTTCCATCAGTTCGGCGGCGATGACGATATCGACATCACCCGGCGTCGGCATCAGCGACAGGACAGGCGCGGCTCCTGCCATTCCGGCCAGCGTTTCGATGTAGTAGATCGTGGCCCCCGTGCGCTGGGCAACGCCCGGCACGGAGGTGGACTGGGCCACCCAGCCCTTCGATTCCGCCAGCGCGACGATCCAGTCGGCCAGCACCCCGCCGCCCTGGCCGCCCATGGCGAGAATGGCAATCGAGACCGGCTTGACCGTCGACAGGCGACCCGGGACCTTCGCAGAGACATCCATGCTCAGGCTCCCGCCTCGGTAAAGGTCACCCGGCCCCGGGCGCGACGGCGTTGCAGCCAGCCGATCACCCGGCGGCGAAGGCCGGCCACGAAACGGTCCCAGCCGGTTGGATTGATGATCACATCGGCGCGGTAGAAGGAGGGGCAGAGAACCGCCGCTTCCGCAACCTCGCCGCAATTGCCGCAGCCGACGCAGGAATTGTCGATGGAGGCCACCGGATCATCCCGCAGCGGATCGTCCGTCTGCCTGACCGACAGCGACGGACAGCCCGACAGCCGGATGCAGGCATGATCGCCGGTGCAGACATCCTCATCGACACCGAAGCGCTGCTTGACCATCCGCTTGCCCGCCCGGACGGCCGCATTGAACTCCGGCCTGACCCGCCGCTGCTTGTTGAGCATGCATTCCGAGGAGGCGACGATGATCTTCGGGCCGGGCTCCTTCGTGGTCAGCGCCTCGCGCAGCGTGTCGCGCATCCGGGCAACGTCATAGGTGCGGTCGATCTGGCGCACCCAGGTGGCCCCGATCCCCTTCACCGCCCTGACGATGGAATTGTTGGTCTTGCGGCGCGGATTGTCGGCGCGCGAGGAGAGGATGTCCTGGCCGCCGGTCGCCGCAGAATAGAAATTGTCGACCACCAGGATGACGCCATCCTGCTTGTTGAACACCGCATTGCCGACCGAGGTGGCAAGGCCGTTGTGCCAGAAACCGCCATCGCCCATCACCGAAATCGCCCGCTTGTCCGACGGGACGTTGAAGGCGGAGGCCGATGCCGGTCCGAGGCCATAGCCCATGGTGGTGCCGCCGAGATTGAAGGGCGGCAGGATCGAAAACAGGTGGCAGCCGATATCGGCGGACATGTGATGGGCGCCAAGCTCCTTCTCGACCAGTTTCATCGCGGCAAAGATCGGCCGTTCCGGACAGCCGGTGCAAAAGCCCGCGGGCCGGGGCGGCACCACCGTCGCCAGGGCCCTGACCCGCTCATCGGAGAGGACAGCGGAAGGGTCGGGCACCGGCGGGCGATTGCCGAGCATCGGGGCAGCCCAGGTTTCGATGAATCGGGTCAGGCCCGACAGCATCACCGGGGCCGTATATTCGCCGCCCATCGGCAGCACGTCCTTGCCGGAAATCCGCGTCGCGATATCACGGCGGCGGAGCAGCGTGTTCAGCGATTGCTCGATATAGTCGGGTGCCCCCTCCTCGACCATCAGCACCGCCTTCTTGCCCTTGCAGAAATCGAGGATTTCCGTGTCGATCATGGGATAGGCGACATTCATCACATAGATCGGCACCACGCTCTCGCCATAGACATCCGCAAGGCCCAGCTGCTGCAAGCCGCGCAGCACGCCATTATAGAGACCGCCGAGCGTGATGATGCCGATCTCGGCATCGTCAGGTCCGAAGGTCTCGTTGAGCTTGCGGTCGCGGATGAACTCGACGGCCTGAGGCCAGCGGCGCTCGAGCTTTTCCTTCTCGTGCAGGAAAGATGACGGGGGAAGCACGATGCGGCTGACGTCGCGCACCGGGTTTTCCATTGCCTGGCGCAGCGTGAATTCCGGCCTTTTGTTGTCCCTGGCATGAAACTGGCCATGCACATGGCAGGTGCGGATGCGGACCTGCAGCATGACGGGCGTATGGGAGGCCTCCGACAGCAGGAACCCGTCTTCCACCGCCTTGACGATCGAGGGCAGGTTGGGGCGCGGATCGAGCAGCCAGAGCTGCGACTTCATCGCATAGGCATGGCTGCGCTCCTGCATGATCGAGGAGCCCTCGCCATAATCCTCGCCGATGATGATCAGCGCGCCACCGGTGACGCCGCCGGACGAGAGATTGGACAGCGCATCCGAGGCGACATTGGTGCCGGCGGTGGATTTCCAGGTGACCGCGCCGCGCACCGGATAGAGCACCGAGGCCGACAGCATGGCGGCGGCGGCGGCCTCGGAGGCCGACGTTTCGAAATGCACGCCGAGTTCTTCCATCACGTCTTTTGCGTCGGCGAGCACATCCATCAGATGCGAAATCGGCGACCCCTGATAGCCGCCGACATAGGAGACGCCGGATTGCAGCAGTGCCTTGGTGATGGCCAATATCCCCTCGCCCCGGAAAATATCGCCTTCCCCGAGCTTCAGATCTTCCACTTCACGCTGAAACGAGCGTTCCGCCATCAGGACCTCCCCGCCCTTGCCGGACGTCCAAACCCACAATCATTTGCAAAAACATATTTTGTCGCAAAGGCCGATGTCAATCGACAATCGCTGTAGAGCCACCATTCCCTTGAAATTGGGCAAAGGGCGCAAGAGGACGCTTGCACGTCGTTATATGCTGTGACATACATATCCCAACCTGCATCGCGCAAGGCCTGGGGAGGCGAGCTTTCGACACGCGGTCAGGCGCGGCCAGTGGGAGATGGCGACACAAGCCATCCACATGCGCCGACCAGTCCATTCGCAGATATTCCGATCACGATAACAACGGCGGTACGGCTGAAGGAAACAGCCGCGCGACGCCGGAACCAGGGAACGACGGAGTTGTCCATGACCACGATTACCAGACGCGAAACCCTTGCGCTCGGCGCAGCCGCGCTTTTGAGCGGCATCCTTTCCGGCCGGACCCCGGTTCAGGCCGCCGAAGCCGGCACCTTGACCATCGCCTACAATGTCAACCTGCCCTCCTTCGATCCGACCGTCGGGCCGTCGGCGGTCAATCCGACGATCCAGGCGATCTACCGCTCGATCTTCGACCAGTTCGTCGGCCAGAAGCCGGACCTGTCCTTCGCGCCCGGCCTGCTCACAGAATGGGGCTGGAACGACGACAAGACCAAGGTCTGGATGAAGGTGCGCGATGGCGTTACCTGGCATGACGGTTCACCCTTCACGGCGGAGGACGTTGTCTGGTCGCTGGAACGGGCGGCCAGGCAGGAAACCGGCAATCCGATCCAGTTCATCTGGTCGACGGCGGGCAATTACAAGATCGAAGGCAACAAGATCACCGGCGACGTGCTGCGTTTCGAGCCGACCTTCTTCAAGTGGATGGCCTTCCTCACCGGCTATGTCCTGCCCAAGGCCTATTACGAAAAGGTCGGCGCGGAAGGGTTCGAGAAGAAGCCCGTCGGCACCGGTCCCTACATGGTCGACGAATATTCCGGCAATGCCTTCCTGAGGCTGAAGGCCAACCCGCATTACTTTGGCGGCAAGCCGCCCTTCGATACGGTGATCTTCAAGTTCGTGCCCGACACGACCAGCCGGGTGGCGGAGATCGAATCCGGCTCCTCCGACGTGACACTGGAAATTCCCTACGAGGAGTTTGACCGGCTGAAGAAGGTGTCCGGTCTTGCCGGCGCCGCGACCCCGATTTCCGACATCGGCATGATCTTCATCAACAATATCGACGTGATGCTCGACAAGAACGTGCGCCTTGCCGCCCATCACGCCATCGACAAGCAGGCCATCGTCAAACGGTTGCTCAAGGGCTATGGCGTGCCGATCGATACGCTCGAAGCGCCCGAATATGACGCCTATGATGCCTCGATCAAGGTTGGCTATGACGCCAGGAAGGCCAAAGAACTGCTGAAGGCGTCCGGCTATTCGACCAAGAAGCCCGCCAGGTTCACCATCCAGACGACCCGCGGCTTCAAGCCGAAGGATTACGAGATGATCCAGGCGATTGTCGGGATGTGGCGCAAGGTTGGCATCGAGGCGGAAATCGAAGTCTACGAGATCGCCAAGCATTACGAACTGCGCGCGGCCGACAAGCTTGCGCCTGCCGCCTTCTACAACTGGGGCAATGCGATCGGTGACCCCACAACCTCGACCGGCTTTGCAATGTTCGGCCCCTCGCCGCATTCGGTCTGGAATACCGACGATCTTGACGGCATGATCGGGCCGCTCTGGGGCGAGAAGGACGAGGCCAAGCGCATCGCCGGCTGGAAGGCGGTCGACAAATATATTGCCGAGCAGGGCTATGTGATCCCGCTGCTGCAATATGTCCAGCCGATCGTCTACAAGGCCGCCCTGAAGGTGACGCCGAATGTCTCCGGTGCATTGCAGCCGGTGCTGGTGTCTGCGGCCTGAGCGGTTCCGGACGCCTTGCGATCGGGTAACCGCGTCCTGCCGGGAAGAACCGGCATTCCGGCTGCTCACCGGCAGACCGTTGACCCCTGACACGAGAGAGGTGGCGCGTGATCGCCACCTTCCTTATCCCCTTGACCGGACAATCGGCGACCATGACTGCCTTTTCGCTTCTCAACCGGGTGCTGATGGCCGCAATCACGCTGTTTGGCGTGGCTTTGATCGTGTTCGTGCTGCTGCGGGTTGTGCCGGGCGATCCGATAGCGATGATGATCTCGCCGGGGGCAAAGCCTGATGACATCGCGGCGCTGCGGGCCCATTACGGCCTTGATGCCAGCCTGCCTGTACAATTCGGCCTGTGGCTGAAGGCGGTGCTGTCAGGCGATTTCGGCACCTCGATCTCGCTGCATCGCGACGTGCTGTCGCTGTTGTTCGAGCGGCTGCCCGCCACGCTGGAACTGAGCATGGCAGCCCTGGTCTTTGCAGTGCTGCTCGGCATGGGACTTGCCATCGGTGCGACGCTTGTCGCCCGCTCGCGGCTGTCGCCGCTGATCGATGCGGTCAATGGCCTGTTTCTCGCGGTGCCGGATTTCGTCTGGGCGCTGGCGCTGGTGCTGGTCTTCGGCGTCTTCCTGCCGGTTTTCCCGCTGTCCGGACGGATCGATCCCGGCCTGCAGGAACAGTTTTCCACCCCCTTCTATCTGCTTGAAAGCCTGTTGCGGCTGCGGTGGCGCGGGGTTGCCGACATCAGCGCCCACATGATCATGCCGGTTCTGGCGCTCGGCCTGCCGCTCGCCGCCATCATCACCAAGGTGCTGAAGGAGGCGCTGGCAGAGGTCATGGTGCAGGATTACATCCTGCTTGCCCGCCTGAAGGGCATGTCCCGCCTCAGGCTGGTGCTGCAGGAAGCGCTGCGCAATGCCATCGGCCCGACCATCGCGCTGACCGGCGTGCAGTTCACCTTCCTGATCGGCGGCACCGTGATCGTCGAGCGGATCTTTGCCTATCCGGGGATCGGCAACATGGCAATCGACGCGGTGATCAACCGGGACCTGCCGCTGATCCAGGGTCTGGTGCTGGTCTTCGGTGCGCTGTTCATTCTCGTCAACCTGGCAACCGACGCGCTGGTTGCCGCCTTCAATCCGCGCATGGAGGGCTGATGACCCATATTTCCACATTGCGCACGCCCGGGAGCGGTGAGGAGAGACAGGATCACCGCAGGCGGTCCCGCCTCAGGCTGATGCTGGGGGATGCCAAGGTGGTGGTCGCGGGCGGCTTCATCCTGATATTGATCCTTCTCGCCCTGTTTGCCCCGTGGATTGCCCCCAGGGATCCGCTGGAACAGGACCTGATGCTCGGCACCCTGCCGCCATTCGGGGGCGAGAATGCCGAGCCCGGCTACTGGCTCGGCACCGACGATCTCGGACGCGACGTGCTCTCCCGGCTGATCTTCGGCACCCGCATCGCGCTGACCGTCGCCTTCGTCGCGTCGGGGCTTGCCGCCTTGTTCGGCACGGCGCTCGGGTTGATCGCCGGCTGGTATGGCGGGATTGCCGACCGGGTGATTTCGCGGCTGGTGGAAATCTGGATGGCCTTTCCGCCGGTGCTGCTGTCGATCCTGCTGGTGGCGGTACTGGGCTCCGGCGTCCATTCCGTCATCGCCGCCATCGTCATCATCGACTGGACCCGTTTCTGCCGGGTGATCCGGGCGGAAACCATGGCGCAGGCGCGGCTCGACTATATCACCGCCGCACGCACCATCGGCTATCCGAAGCGTCGCATTCTGTTGCGCGAAATCCTGCCGAATGTCGCGCCGGTGCTGGTTGCGCTCCTGAGCCTTGAAATGGGCATTGCCGTCATCGTCGAGGCGATCCTGTCCTTTGTCGGCCTGTCGGTCTCCTCCGATACGCCGACCTGGGGCGGCATGATCGCGTCGGGCCGCCAGATCATCCACGATGGCTGGTGGGTTCTGGCCTTTCCGCTGCTGGCGCTGTTTGCGACCGTGCTTGCCTTCAACCAGCTCGGCGACGGCCTGCGCCGCGCTCTTGACCCGGTGCTTGCCCGATGAGCGCGCCCCTCCTGTCGATAGAAGGGCTTTGCGCCCTGTCGCTGCGCGAAGGCGGCAGTCCGATCCTCAGGGACATCTCGCTGACCGTCGAACGCGGCGAGGTGCGCGGTCTTGTCGGGGAAAGCGGGGCGGGCAAATCCACCATAGCCAAGGCGCTGCTCGGCATCCTGCCCGCCACCGTCAGGGTGACGGCTGGAAGCATCGGCTTTGAAGGCCGCGACCTCCTGACGCTGCCGCCACGCGCGCTGTCCCGGATCATGGGCAGCGACATCGCCCTCATTCCGCAGGACCCGCAGACAGCCCTCAATCCCGGTCGGCGGATCGGGGCGCAACTGACCGACGGCCTGCGGCTGCGCCGGGGGCTGAAGGCGCGCGACGCCGAGGCGCGGGCCTTGCAGCTTCTTGCGGAAGTCCATATCCGCGATCCCGAGCGGGTGCTGAAATCCTGGCCGCATGAGCTTTCCGGCGGCATGCGCCAGCGGGTGCTGATTGCCGCGGCTTTTGCGCTGGAGCCGAAACTGGTGGTCGCCGACGAGCCGACCACCGCGCTCGACGTGACCGTGCAGAAGCAGATCCTCCGGCTGATCCGCGGCATGCAGGAAGCCCATGGCACCGCCGTGATCTTCGTCACCCATGATCTCGGCGTGGTCGCCAAGATCTGCGACAGCGTGACGCTTCTCTATGGCGGCAAGGTGATCGAGGCGGGGCGGACGGCCGAGGTGCTTGCCGATCCCCGCCATGCCTATACCAGGGCGCTGATGGCCGCAGGCCCGCGCTATGACCGGCCCGATGCGGGGCTGGAACCGGTGCCGCAGGCGATCTTCGACCAGCTGCGCCAGGAAATTGCCCAGGCGACGAAGGAGGCGGGCGATGCGTGAGCTTCTCCTCGAAGCCAGGGGGATCGAGGTCACCTATGGCCGCGGGCGCGGGCGCGGTGGCGTCAGGGTGCTGCATGGGGTCGATGTCACGCTGAAGCGTGGCGAGACCATCGGCATCGTCGGCGAATCCGGTTCGGGCAAGACGACGCTTGGCCGGGCGCTGCTGCGGCTTGTCGACATCTCCGCCGGCGAGATCCGCTTCGACGGCAAGGATATAACCGGGATTTCCGACCGGGCGATGCGGCCCTATCGCCGCCGGATGCAGATGATCTTTCAGGACCCGATGGCCTCCCTCAATCCGCGTCATACGATCCGCCAGATCCTTGGCGATCCCCTGCTGTTTCACGGTGTGGCGGCCGACGGCACCGAGGCGGAAGGCAAGATTCGGCTGATGCTGGATCGGGTCGGCCTGTCGCCGGTGGTACTCGCCCGCAATCCGCACGAACTGTCCGGCGGCCAGCGCCAGCGGATCGGCATCGCGCGCGCCGCGCTGCTGGAACCGGAATTCGTGCTGGCCGATGAAATCGTTTCCGGCCTTGACGTCTCCACCCAGGCGCAGGTGCTGAACCTGCTGAAGGAACTCTGCCGCGATCTCGGTCTTGCCATGGCCTTCATCAGCCATGACCTGTCCGTCATTCGCGCCGTATGCGACCGGGTCTATGTGATGCGGCAGGGCGTGGTGGTCGAGGAAGGCGACTGCGCCACCGTCTTTTCCGCGCCGAAATCGGCGTACACTCGCGTGCTGCTCGAAGCCATTCCGCTGCCGGAGATCGATGCCGGCTGGCTCACTGAAACGGATGCAAGCGTCTGAATCACGCGATGGGTTGCGTGCAGGCGGGCCACAAGCGCCGATGCCATCTTTCAACTATGCGCCGGTTCATGGCGGAAGCCGGTGCATATCGCGCAAGCTTTGCGCGTTCCGTGACCGCCGATCAGAAGGGAGAACAGCAATGACACCCGTTTCCAGAGGCCTGACACTCGCTGCCGCACTGCTTGCAGCCACAACCCTCGCGCATGCGCAAGGCATTCCCGGAATGCGCGGCCATGACCATACCGGCATTACCGTTCCCGACATGAAACAGGCGGTCAGCTTCTTTACCGATGTGGTCGGCTGCGAAAAGGCGATGTCCTTCGGTCCCTTCGCCGATGACAAGGGCACTTTCATGCAGGATGTGCTGGGCGTCGATCCAAAGGCCGTCATCGAGGAAATCACCCAGGTCCGCTGCGGCTTCGGCTCCAATATCGAACTGTTCAAATATACGAGCCCCGACCAGAAGGATGCCACACCGAAAAACAGCGATATCGGCGGCTATCATATCGCCCTCTATGTCGATGACGTGAAGGCGGCCAAGGCCTACCTGGACGGCAAGGGGGTGAAGACCCGGATGGGGCCGATCCCGGTGGATCAGGGCCCGGCGGCGGGCCAGACGATCCTCTATTTCCAGGCCCCCTGGGGCCTGCAGCTGGAGGCCATCAGCTATCCCAAGGGCATGGCCTATGAAAAGGGTGCAAAGACTGTGCTCTGGAGCCCGAAGGATCCTGCGAGGTAAGCAGGCTTCAAATGTAAGTAATTACTTACCTGTTTCGACGCAACGCCTGTAAGGGCGTCTGGCCGAAACAGGCCTGACAGCCCGGTGCCGCCCGGCCATTGGGGACGCTCTGGCCCCTATCTGCCACCCCGGTTTGGCAAAAGGGGAAAAAGACGGAATTGCCGCTTGACCCACGTCGCTGCGGCACTATATTTTAAGCTTAAAATAACTGGCGGCACCGAGCCGGTGCTGCCATGTTCGGGAGGGCGATGGACATGCGGATCGTGTGCATAGGCGGAGGGCCCGCAGGGCTCTATTTCGGCCTCCTGATGAAGACGCTTCACCCTGCCCATCACATCACGGTGGTCGAGCGCAACCGCCCCTATGACACCTTTGGCTGGGGCGTGGTGTTTTCCGATGCGACCATGGAGGCGATGAAGGTCTGGGACCCCGAGACGGCGGCCGAGATCCAGCATGCCTTCAACCATTGGGACGATATCGAGGTCTGGTTCAAGGGCACGCGGCAGCGCACCTGCGGCCACGGCTTCGTCGGCATCGGCCGCAAGAAGCTGCTCAACATCCTGCAGCGCCGTTGCGAGCGGCTCGGCGTCGAGCTGGTGTTTGAGACCGATGTCGACAGCGATCTGCAATATCCCGATGCCGACCTGATCATTGCTTCGGACGGGCTGAATTCGAAGATCCGCAATGCCTATCGCGAGGTGTTCCAGCCCGATCTCGTCACCCGGCCGAATCGCTATATCTGGCTTGGCACCAGGCGGCTCTATGACGCCTTCACCTTCGATTTCCGCAAGACCGAGCATGGCTGGTTCCAGGCCCATATCTACAAGTTCGACGAGGAGACCTCGACCTTCATCGTCGAGACCACCGAAGAGGCCTATGAAAAGCACGGGCTCGGGGCGCTCGACCAGCAGGGCTCCATCGATTTCTGCGAGAAGCTGTTTTCCGAGGTGCTCGACGGCGCCCCGCTGATGACCAATGCCCGCCACCTGCGCGGCTCGGCCTGGCTGAACTTCAACCGGCTGATCTGCGGAAAGTGGAGCCATTTCAATGGCCAGAGCCATGTGGTGCTGATGGGGGATGCTGCCCATACCGCGCATTTTGCCATCGGCTCCGGCACAAAGCTCGCAATCGACGATGCCATCGAACTCGCCCGCCAGTTTGAAACGCTCGGCCATGACCGGCAGCATATTCCCGAGGTGCTCGACGCCTATGAGGAGATCCGCCGGGTGGATGTCGCCCGCATCCAGAATGCCGCCCGCAATGCGATGGAATGGTTCGAGGTGGTGGGACGGCGCTATGCCGACACGCTGGAGCCGGAACAGTTCATGTATTCGATGCTGACCCGCTCGCAGCGCATCAGCCACGAAAACCTGAGGCTGCGCGACCGGGCCTGGCTGGAAGGCTACGAGCGCTGGTTTGCTGCCCGCACCGGCCTGGCGGTGAAGGAGGGCGAGCGGGCCTTGCCGCCGATGCTCACCCCCTACCGGGTGCGCGGTCTCACGCTGAAAAACCGCATCGTCGTCTCGCCGATGGCAATGTATTCGGCACAGGACGGGCTGATCAACGATTTTCACCTCGTCCATCTCGGCGCGCGGGCGCTGGGCGGTGCGGCGCTGATCTTCGGCGAAATGACCTGCGTGTCACCCGATGCCCGCATTACCCCCGGCTGTCTTGGCCTGTGGAATGACGAGCAGGCGGCGGGCTGGAAGAGGCTGACGGAATTCATCCATGGCAACAGCGATGCCAGGGTGGCGATCCAGCTCGGCCATGCCGGCCGCAAGGGCTCGACCAGGGTCGCCTGGGAAGGGATCGACCAGCCGCTTGACGAAGGCGCCTGGCCGCTGATCTCCGCCTCGGCGCTGGCCTATCTCCGGCATTCGCCGGTGCCGAAGGCCATGGACCGCGCCGACATGGAGCGGGTCAGGGGCGATTTCATCAGCGCAACCGAACGGGCGATTGCAGCGGGAGCCGACTGGCTCGAACTGCACTGCGCCCACGGCTATCTCCTCTCCTCCTTCCTGTCGCCGCTGACCAACCGGCGCGAGGACGACTATGGCGGCAGCCACGAGAACCGTGCCCGCTATCCGCTGGAGATATTCCGCGCCATGCGGGCCGTCTGGCCGAAGGACAGGCCGATGTCGGTCAGACTGTCCTGCCACGACTGGTTTGAAGGCGGCAACACGCCGGAGGATGCGGCCCTCTTTGCCAGTTACTTCCATGAAGCGGGGGCCGATCTCATCGACTGCTCCTCGGGTCAGGTGTGGAAGGAAGAGCAGCCGGTCTATGGCCGCCTGTTCCAGACGCCGTTTTCCGACAGGATCCGCAACGAGGTGCATGTCGATACCATGGCGGTCGGGGCGATTTCGGAGGCCGACCACGCCAATTCGATCATCGCCGCCGGTCGCGCCGATCTCTGCGCGGTGGCCCGCCCGCATCTGGCGGACCCCGCCTGGACACTGCATGAGGCGGCCCGGATCGGCATCAGCGACATTGCCTGGCCGAAGCAATATTATTCCGGCAAGGGCCAGTATGAGGCGAACCTCGCCCGTGCCGCCCAGCCCCTGGCAAAGTAGGGCAGAGCGATGGCTGATCTTGACCACCACCACGCACTGGTGACCGGGGCCGGAAGCGGCATCGGGGCGGCAATCGCCCGCGCCCTGCATGGCCGGGGCGCAAGCCTGACGCTGGCGGGACGGAGACGCGAACCGCTCGCAGCCCTTGCCGCCGGGCTTGGCGACCGCACCCATGTCGCCGCCGCCTTCGACGTGACGGATCCGGACGCGATTGCCGCCGGCCTGGCGCAGGCCCGCGCGGCCTTCGGTCCGGTCTCGATCCTGGTCAACAGTGCCGGGGAAGCGCCGAGCGCGCCGTTCGAAAGGACGACGCTCGATCTCTGGTCGCGGGTGATCGGCATTGATCTCACCGGCGTGTTCAACGTCACGCAGGCGGTTCTGCCGGACCTGAAGGCCCGCGGGACAGGCGCGCGGATCATCAACATCGCCTCGACGGCTGGGGTCACCGGTTACGCCTATGTCAGCGCCTATTGTGCGGCAAAGCACGGGGTGATCGGCCTGACCCGGGCGCTGGCGCTAGAGCTTGCCCGCAAGGGCGTCACCGTCAATGCCGTCTGCCCCGGCTATACCGATACGCCGATCATCGACCGGGCGCTTGCGGCAATTTCCGCCAAGACCGGCAAGACGCCGCAGGAAGCCCGCGCCGCGCTTGAAAAGAGCAATCCGCAGGGCCGGCTGGTCACCCCTGAGGAGGTCGCCGACACCGTGCTCTGGCTCGCCTCGCCGGGGGCCTCGTCGATCACGGGACAGGCGATCGTCGTGGCGGGCGGCGAGATCATGGCGGGATAGAGTTCAGCGCGACGTCGGGCAGGCCGACGGCCTGCGGGACAGATACGGGATTTACGGGTCAAGGAGCAGGTATGGAACCGAGCACGATCATGCAGGGTCACAGGAAACCCCTGGCCAGCTATGCAGCGACACATTTCCTGTTCGAGGTGAGCGGCGACGGACGGGTGGCGACGGTGCGGCTGAACCGCCCGGAAAAGAAGAACCCGCTGACCTTCGACAGCTATGCCGAGCTCAGGGACCTGTTCCGCGATCTGGTCCATGCCAGCGACATCCGCGCCGTGGTGCTGACGGGCGCGGGCGGCAATTTCTCGTCCGGTGGCGACGTGTTCGACATCATCGAGCCCTTGACCCGGATGAGCATGCCTGACCTGATTGCCTTTACCCGGATGACCGGCGATCTGGTCAAGGCGATGAAGCGCTGTCCGCAGCCGGTCATCGCCGCCGTCGACGGCATCTGCGCCGGGGCGGGTGCGATCATGGCGATGGCGTCCGACCTCAGGCTTGCGACGCCGGAGGCAAAGACCGCCTTCCTCTTTACCCGCGTCGGGCTCGCCGGAGCCGATATGGGCGCCTGCGGCATTCTTCCGCGCATCATCGGCCAGGGACGGGCCGCCGAACTGCTGTTCACCGGGCGGTCCATGACCGCAGCCGAGGGCAAAGACTGGGGTTTTTACAATGCCATCCACGGCGGCGACGTGCTGGAAGCGCAAGCCGTGGCGCTTGCGCGCTCGCTCGCCGACGGCCCCTATTTCGCCCATACGATGACCAAGACCATGCTGAACCAGGAATGGGCGATGGGACTTGAGGAACTGATCGAATCGGAGGCGCAGGCCCAGGCGATCTGCATGGCGACCCAGGATTTCCGCCGCGCCTTCGAGGCCTTTGCCGCCAGGCGCAAGCCAGAATTCGAGGGCAACTGAGATGGCTGAGAAAAGCGCGCTTTCCGGCCCGGACCGAGAACCGCTCGACTGGCCGTTTTTCGGCGACGCGCATCGCGCCCTTGCCGCCCGGCTCGATGCCTTCGCCGCCACCGGGGCGCTCGCGGGCATCGACCACGCGGATACCGACACTGCCTGCCGCAGGCTGGTGCGCAGTCTCGGCGATGCCGGATTTCTGGCGACGGCGACCGGCCATGCCGGGACAGGCCCCATCGATTCCAGGGCCATCTGCCTTACCCGCGAAACCCTTGCCTGGCATGACGGGCTGGCGGATTTCGCCTTTGCCATGCAGGGGCTCGGCACCGGGGCCATCGGCCTCTCGGGTTCGCCGGCGCTGAAGGCCGCCATTCTCCCGAAGGTCACCTCCGGCGACTGGATTTCCGCCTTCGCCCTGTCGGAAAAACAGGCGGGCTCGGATGTCGCGGCCATGACCTGTGCGGCCCGGCGCGACGGCGACCACTATGTGCTCGACGGCGAAAAGACCTGGATCTCCAATGGTGGCATCGCCGATGTCTATACGGTCTTTGCCCGTACCGGCGAGGCACCGGGCACCCGCGGCATTTCCGCCTTCGTGGTCTATGCCGACGATCCCGGTTTTTCGATTGCCGAGCGCCTGCACGTCATCGCGCCGCATCCGCTTGCCACCATCCGCCTTGAGGCTTGCCGCATCAAGGCGACGCGATTGCTCGGCACGCCGGGCGAGGGCTTCAAGATCGCCATGCGGACCCTCGACATTTTCCGTGCCTCGGTCGCAGCCGCCGCCCTCGGATTTGCCCGCCGCGCCCTTGACGAGGCCGTCCACCACGCCCGCACCCGGCAGATGTTCGGCGCGACGCTTGCCGACCTGCAACTGACGCAGGGCGCGCTCGGCGACATGGCGGCAGGCATAGACGGCGCGGCGCTGCTCACCTATCGCGCCGCCTGGCGGCGGGATGTGCAGGGTCTTGCCACCACCCGCGAGGCGGCGATGGCGAAGATGACCGCCACCGAAACCGCCCAGACGGTGATCGACCGGGCGCTGCAGATGTTTGGCGGACGCGGCGTCGAATGCGGCGCGATCACCGAAAGCCTCTACCGTGAAATCCGGGCGCTGCGCATCTACGAGGGTGCGACGGAAGTGCAGAAACTGATCATCGCCCGCGACATTCTGAAGGAAAAACAGTGATGCACAGGATCCTGCAGCCCGAGGGCTGGGTGCAGCCGAAGGGCTATTCGAACGGGGTGATGGCCGAGGGCCGCACCGTCTTCATCGGCGGCCAGATCGGCTGGAACAGCCAGTGCCGGTTCGAAACCGATGATTTCGTCGGCCAGGTCCGCCAGACGCTGGAAAATATCGTCGCCATCCTCGCCGAGGCCGGGGGCAAGCCGGATCACATCACCAGCATGACCTGGTATTTCATCGACAAGGCGGAATATCTCGCCGACCCCAGGGGGCTGGGCGAGGTCTATCGCGCCGTGATCGGCAAGCATTTCCCGGCCATGGCCGCCGTGCAGGTGGTGGCGCTGGTCGAAGACCGGGCGAAGATCGAAATACAGGCGACCGCCGTCATTCCGGAATAAAAGGGGCGATCATGGCTGGCAGCGAAACCGAACGACACGTCTTTTCGCCCGAGGTCTGCGCACGGGTGATGGAAGGCGTGCTGGAAATCGTCCTCGACAATCCGCCGGTCAATGCCGCTTCGCTGGGCTTGCGGCAGGGGCTGGCCGCAGCTCTGGATTTCGCGCTTGCGACAGATGGCGTCAGAGCCGTGGTGCTGACCGGCACGGGCAAGAGCTTTGTCGGCGGAGCCGACATCCGGGAATTCGGCAAGCCACCCGCCGAACCGATCCTTCCCGCCCTCGTCGAGCGGATCGAGGCCTTTGGGAAGCCGGTTGTGGCGGCGATCAACGGCGTGGCGCTGGGCGGCGGGCTGGAACTGGCGCTCGCCTGCCATTTTCGCATCGCAAGTCCCTTCGCCAGGCTGGGCCTGCCCGAGGTCAGGCTCGGTCTGGTGCCGGGCGCCGGCGGCACCCAACGCCTGCCGCGCCTGACGGGTCTGCCTGATGCCATCGAGATGATCGGCACGGGGCGGATCATCGGCGCCGACGAGGCCTATGGGCTCGGTATTCTCGACGCGAGGACACAGGGCGATCTGCTTCAGGCCGCCCGGTCAAGCGCCCTGGCGCTGGTGGGTGAAGTGCTGCGGCGGACCGGCGCGCGCCCGGTCGCCAGCGCGGCCCTCGACGACATCGACCGGGCGGAGAAAAAGGTGCTGGCGCGGGCCCGGAGGCAGGTTGCACCTGTCGAGGCGACAAGGCTGGTACGGGCTTCCGCCCATGTGCCGCTGGCACAGGGACTTGCCGAGGAGCGGCGGACCTTTCTCGCGCTGAAGGACAGCCCGCAGGCAAAGGCGCTCCGGCATGTGTTCTTTGCCGAACGGGCTGCCGCAAAGGGAGAGGGACTCGAAGGGGTCTCGCCGCGCAGGCTGGAGATGATCGGCATTGCCGGGACCGGACTGATGGGATCGGGCATTGCGGTTTCGGCGCTTGATGCCGGTTTCCACGTTGTTGCGGTCGACCGCAGTCCGGAGGC
Organism: uncultured Gellertiella sp.; assembly: GCF_963457605.1. Taxonomy (GTDB): domain Bacteria; phylum Pseudomonadota; class Alphaproteobacteria; order Rhizobiales; family Rhizobiaceae; genus Gellertiella. Next base: position 2,273,024 of record NZ_OY735139.1, on the reverse strand, counting down.
GGCGACGGCGGGCCGCGCCCGCATCGAAACCATCCTGAAGCGCAATCTCGCCTCGGGCCGGATCGACGAGGCCGGCCTTCAGGCCCGGCTTCAGCGGCTGGAGGTCAGCCATCGCAATGAAGCACTGTCCGGCTGCGATCTGGTGATCGAGGCGGTTTTTGACGATATGGAGGTCAAGGCGGCGCTGTTTGCCGATCTCGACCGGATTGTCCGTCCGGATGCGGTGCTGGCGACCAATACCAGCTATCTCGACCCGGACCGGCTGGCGGCAGGGACCAGAGATCCCGCCCGCGTCGTCGGCCTGCATTTCTTCTCGCCCGCCCATGTCATGCGGCTTTGCGAGGTGGTGAAGGGCGCGAAGACCGCGCCGGATGTGCTGGCGACGGGCCTTGCCTTTGCCCGACGGCTCGGCAAGCTTGCCATTACCTGCGGCGTAACCGAAGGCTTCATCGGCAACCGGATCTTTTCCGCCTATCGCAGGCAGGCCGAATTTCTGGTCGAGGATGGCGCATCGCCTGCCGACATCGACCGTGCGATGGAAGATTTCGGCATGGCGATGGGCCCGTTTGCCGTCTTCGATCTCGCCGGTCTCGACATCGCCTGGGCGCGGCGCAAGCGGCAGGCCGCAAGCCGCGATCCCGACGCACGCTATTCACCGCTCGCCGACCGGCTCTGCGAAGCCGGCCGCTTTGGCCAGAAGGCGGGCAAGGGCTGGTATGCCCATGTCGATGGCAAGCGGCAGGACGATCCCGAAGTTTCGGCCCTGATCGATGCGGTCAGGGCCGAAAAGGGGATCACCCCGCACCGGATCGATGCCGAGACCATCGTGCGCACTCTTGTTGCCGCCATGGCCGGGGAAGGTCGGGCTTTGCTTGAGGAGGGCATTGCCTTCAGGGCCGGTGACATCGATCTGGTGATGATCAACGGCTATGGCTTTCCCGCCCACCGGGGCGGCCCGATGTTTCTGGCAGAAACCGAAAAGGAACGATCTGATGGGTGATGCCTATATCGTCGACGGGCTGCGCACGCCGATTGGCCGCCATGCCGGGGCTCTCGCTTCGGTGCGGGCAGATGATCTCGCCGCCCACCCAATCCGGGCGCTGATCGCCCGCCATCCCGACCTCGATCCGGATGCCATCGAGGATGTGGTGCTTGGCTGCGCCAATCAGGCGGGCGAGGACAACCGGAATGTGGCGCGGATGGCGGTGCTCATCTCCGGCCTGCCGGAAACCACCGGCGGAACGACGATCAACCGGCTCTGCGGCTCGGGGCTCGACGCGGTCTCCTATGCGGCCCGCGCCATCCGGCTCGGCGAAGCGGATCTGATGATTGCGGGCGGGGTGGAAAGCATGACCCGCGCGCCGCTGGTGATGCCCAAGGCCGATTCCGCCTTTTCCCGCTCGACAGCCCTTTACGACACGACCATCGGCTGGCGTTTCGTCAACAGCCTGATCGAACGGCAATATGGCATCGATTCGATGCCGGAAACGGCTGAAAACCTGGCGCGGGCCTTTTCGATTTCGCGCGACGACCAGGACCGGTTTGCGCTGAACAGCCAGGCCCGTGCCGCCCGTGCGCAGCAGCGGGGCCGCTTTGCCCGCGAGATTGCCCCGGTCGAGATCCGCGACCGCAAGGGCGCCGTGACGGTGATCGCCCAGGACGAGCATCCGCGCGAGACGACGCTGGAGCGGCTTTCAGCCCTGCCCGCCCCGTTTCGCGAGGGCGGATCGGTCACGGCGGGCAATGCCTCGGGCGTCAATGACGGTGCCGCAGCCCTGCTGATTGCCTCCGGTCCGGCGCTGGCGCGCTACGGCCTGACGCCGCTTGCCCGCATCTCCGGCATGGCGGTTGCGGGTGTTACCCCGCGCCTGATGGGAATTGGCCCGGTTCCGGCGACGGAACGGTTGCTGGCGCGGGCCGGGCTCTCGGTCGGCGACATCGATCTTTTCGAGCTCAACGAGGCTTTTGCGGTGCAGGCGCTGGCCTGCCTCCGGCATCTCGGCCTTGCCGATGATGCCGAACACGTCAATCCTAATGGCGGCGCGATTGCGCTGGGCCATCCGCTCGGCATGTCGGGCGCCCGTCTCGCGCTCACCGCCGCACTGGAACTTCACGAGCGCAAGCAGCGCCGGGCGGTGGTGACGATGTGCATCGGCGTCGGCCAGGGCATTTCGATGCTGCTGGAACGGGACTAGAGTCTGTCAGGCTCATATTGAACCAGCCAGACTCTGGCTCCCCTTGTTGTCGTTTGTCTTTTCGGGAAAACCGGATTCCACTTTTCCCTGACAAACTCTAGTGGAATGAATTTGACATTCGATGCCATTCGCCGCGATCTCGAGGGTAGAGCGGACGGTAGCAAATGTCGGAATCAAACCACTAGCGTCTGTCAGGTTCAGATAGAACCTGACAGACTCCAAGCAAATTTGTTTTCGTTTGTCTTTTCGGGAAAACCGGATTCCACTTTTCCCTGACAAACTCTAGTTCCCCAGATGCGCCTTGCGCCATGCGGCGGGGGCTTGCCCGACCCGCTTGCGGAAGAAGCGGGAGAAATAGGCGGGGTCGCGGAAGCCGGTTTCCGCCGCGATATCCTCGACCGGCCGGATGGTGAACATCAGCAGCCGCTTGGCTTCCAGCAGCCGCCTTTCGAGAATGACATGCTTGACCGGCATGCCGAGCACGCCGCGGGCCGCCTTGTCGAGCAGATGCGGGGTGGAATGCAGCAGGTCGACATAGAAGCCGACCGGGTGGTCGCTCCGGTAATGCCGGTCGACCGCCTTGCGCAAGGCCAGCGCCAGCGCCACGCCGGGCGGGACAGAGGGCGCCTGCGCCCCTTCGCCGAGCCGGGCAATATAGGAGAGCGCGACCGCCAGCAGTCCCGGCAGGACCTTGCCGGTTGCGGGCTCCCCCTCGCGATATTCCGCCGCGATCAGTTCCAGCATCGCCGACAGTCTCAGCCAGCCGGCATCGCCCGGCCTGCCCTGCAGGAAAACAGGTTCGGCCAGCCGCAGCGGGGTCGCGCCATCAAGCGCCCGCAACGTGTCATCGGCGACCGACACAACGATCGCATCCGTGTCGGGACCGATGGCAAAGCCATGCACCACATTGGAGGGTACGAAGCTTGCCGATGGCGCGGAAAAGTGAAAGCTCTGGTCCTCGATGCGGTATTCGCCCGCGCCCCGGTACCAGAAGGTGATCTGGCCCATCTGGCTGTGCTTATGGGGCGAAACATTGCCAAAATGCAGGTTGTTTCGCTCGTTTACCGTCTCGACATGCAGAAAGCCGACATCGAGCGCCCGGTTCGGTTCGCCATAGACAAAGAAGCTCGGAATGTCGTTCCTGGGGGCCATGCCGGAAAAAGTACCAGCGAATTGACCCGTTTGTCCATGGTCCCGCCGCCCGGACCCGCCTATTCTCCGGGGCAATGAGAGCCTGATGGAGGATGACCATGCGTTCCGAAGATTTTCGCGCCGACAGCAAACGCCCGTTTACCGGGGCCGAATATATGGAGAGCCTTCGCGACGGGCGTGAAGTCTATATCAATGGCGAGCGGGTTGCCGATGTCACCACCCATCCGGCGATGCGCAATTCCGTGCGGTCGCTCGCCCGCCTTTATGATGCGCTGCATGATCCGGCCAGGAAGGACCGGCTGACCTCGCCGACCGATACCGGCAATGGCGGCTATACCCACAAATTTTTCCGGGTGGCGAAGTCCTCCGCCGATCTGGTTGCCCAGCAGGGCGCGATTGCCGACTGGGCGCGGATGTCCTATGGCTGGATGGGCCGCACCGCCGACTACAAGGCGGCGCTGATGAACACGCTCGGCGCCAATGCCGACTGGTACGGCCCCTTCAAGGACAATGCCCTTGCCTGGCACAGCCGCGCCCAGGAAAGCGTGCTGTTCATGAACCACGCCATCGTCAATCCGCCGATTGACCGGCACAAGCCCGCCGATCAGGTCAAGGATGTCTTCGTCCACATCACCAGGGAAACCGATGCGGGGATCTACGTCTCCGGTGCAAAGGTGGTCGCGACCTCGTCCGCCCTCACCCACTATAATTTCCTTGCACAGAGCTCGGCGACCGTCACCGAAGATCCCTCGCTGTCGGTGATGTTCATCGTTCCGATGAATGCGCCGGGGATCAAGATGTTCTGCCGCGTCTCCTACGAGGAGACCGCAAGCACCGCCGCCCTGCCCTTCGATTATCCGCTGTCGTCGCGCTTTGACGAAAATGATGCGATCCTGGTGCTCGACAATGTCTTCATCCCCTGGGAAGACGTGCTGGTGCTGCGCGATGCGCAGAAGATCCTGTCCTTCCACCCGGCCTCCGGCTTCATGCATGGCTATTGCTTCCAGGGCTGCACCCGGCTGGCGGTGAAGCTCGATTTCCTCGCGGGCCTGCTTGCCAAGGCGCTGCGCGCCACCGGCGGCGATGCCTTCCGCGGCAATCAGGCGATGCTTGGCGAAGTGATTGCGATCCGCCACCAGTTCTGGGCCTTCTCCAATGCCATGGCCTATAATCCGCAGCCCTGGGCGAATGGCGCGGTGCTGCCGAACATGGAAGCCGCCCTCTGCTACCGCACCTTCATGTCGGAAGCCTATCCGAAGGTGATCGACCTCATCCGCCGCACGGTCGCTTCGGGCCTCATCTATCTGCCGTCCTCGGCCAAGGATTTCGCCAATCCCGACATCAACAAATACCTCGCCCAATATGTGCGCGGGTCGAACGACATGGGCCATATCGAGCGCATCAAGATCATGAAACTGCTCTGGGATGCGACCGGCACGGAATTCGGCGGGCGGCACGCGCTCTATGAGCTCAACTATGCCGGCGCACCGGAAGAGGTCCGGCTGCAGGTGCTGAAAGGGGCCGAACGCGGTGGCCGGTTGCGCGAGATGGAAGCCCTGGTCGATGCCTGCATGGCCGATTACGACGAGCATGGCTGGACCGGCGATACCTGGCTCGGCCCGCAGTCGCAGGCAAAGCTCCGCGACGCCGCCGAATAGGCCGCGACAGAACGGGAGGAGGACGGGATGGTCGAGATTTCGAAAGGTGAGTTCCGCGATGCGATGGCCCGGGTCTGCGCCCCGGTCAACATCATCACCACCGATGGCCCGCATGGCCGGGGTGGCTTTACCGCCACGGCCATGTGCAGCGTCTCCGACGAACCGCCGTCCCTGCTCGTCTGCATGAATGGCAAATCGGCGCAGCGCGACCTGTTTCTTGCCAATGGCCGGTTCTGCGTCAATGTGCTCACCCACGAGCACCAGCATCTCGCCGGCAAGTTTGCCGGCGCGATCAAGGACATGGACGAGCGGTACGCCAGTGCCGAATGGGTGGCGATGGCCTCGGGCACACCGGCGCTGAAGGATGCGATCGTCAATTTCGACTGCGAAATCGACACGGTCCAGCAGGCGGGAACCCACAATATCCTGATTGCCCGCGTTATCGGCCTGCGCCGCCGGGCCGATGGCAATGCGCTTCTCTACATGGACCGCGCCTATGGCCAGCCGGTCTTTGCCAATGGCGGTTTTGGCGGCTGACGGCGGCAAGCGCCGTCAGAGGCGAAGACCCTGTATGAGGGTCGCAAGGGCGGCAAAATCCTGCTTGCGTGGCGAACTCCTGCGCCAGACCAGCCCCAGCGTCCGCCTGGGCTGTGGTTCGGCCAGCGGCAGGACGCGAATTTCCTGGCTGCGGATTTCGGTGGCGATCGCCATTTCCGGCAGAAGCGTGACGCCCATGCCATTCGCCACCATCCGCACCAGCGTGGCAAAGCTTGAGGCTCCCAGCGTGTTGACGGAGCTTGTCTGCTGCAGGCTGCAATAGGACAGCGCCTGATCACGGAAGCAATGCCCTTCTTCGAGCAGCAACAGCCGCTCATTCTGGAGCAGCTCCGGCCCGGCGACCAGCTGGCTGCTGGTCTCGTATCCGGCCGGAACCGCGATGACGAAACGGTCTTCCATCAGTTTCAGCGAGTCCAGACCCTGGATATCCACCGGCAGGGCGATCAGCACCACATCCAGCTTGCCATCCTCCAGCTCGCGCAACAGTACCGAGGTCTGGGTCTCGCGCACATGCAGCTCAAGCTCCGGATAATCCTGGCGCAGTTGCGGCAGCAGCGGCGGCAGCAGATAGGGCGCAACCGTCGGGATGACGCCGAATTTCAGCATGCCGGTCAGCACCGACTTGCCGTGCCGGGCATAGTCGATCAGATCCTGGACATCGCCAAGGATGGCGGCGGCCCGGCGGGCAATGGCCTCGCCATCCCGGGTCAGGGTAACCCCGCGCTTTCCCCGCTCGACCAGCGTCACCCCCAATTGCGCCTCCAGCTCCTGGATCTGCATCGACAGGGCCGGTTGCGAGATGGTGCTGAGATCCGCCGCCCGGCCGAAGTGACCGGTGCGCGCCAGCGCATCAAAATAATGTAACTGGCGAAGCGTAATTCCAATCATAATTTCACCTTATCGTGATAACAATAAATGACGATTGGATCTTATATATCTGTTTGAGTATGGTCAATTTCAGAACTTAACCGGAGGAAAAGAAGATGATCCTTTCGAAATTCGCAGCCGTATCCGCCGTGCTTCTCGCCCTTGGCGCGGGCCAGGTCCTTGCCGATGACATGGCCGACATGAAGCCGATGGTCACCAAGGCCATCAACAACAAGGGTGCCGAGATCGGTACCGTTGCCGTCTCCGGCGGCAAGACCGGCGTGGTATTGCGCATCGATCTTTCCGCCGGTGCCCTTGCCCCCGGCTGGCACGGCATGCATTTCCACGCGGTCGGCGACTGTTCCGATCTGGAAAAATTCAAGAATTCCAAGGCCCATGTCAATCATGGCGATGGCAAGCATGGTCTGCTCAACCCCGCAGGCCCGGAAAATGGCGACCTGCCGAACCTCTATGTCAACGCTGATGGATCGGCCCATGCCGAAGTTGCGTCACAGCTGGTCAATCTCAAGGATGGTCCGGCAGCGCTTCTCGATACCGATGGCAGCGCACTCGTCATCCACGCCGCCGAGGACGACCACATGTCGCAGCCGATCGGCAATTCCGGCGCGCGCCTCGTTTGCGCCGTTATCAGGTAACCAGCCCCTTCATCCCCATCCACCGTCTCCATTGAGGATTTCAGCATGATCACCTCCCCGATACGCGCAAGTCTGGCCCTCGCCTGCATTTTCGCCGCCCTCAGCTCCGTCACCCTTGCCGCTGACACCCTGCCCAGCGACATCTCGACCAAAGGCGAAGCCGTGCTGCTGCAGGCCCATGCCACCGGCGCACAGATCTACGAATGCAAGGCCGGCACCGATGGCAAGCTTGGCTGGATCTTCCGCGAACCTGTCGCCAATCTGGTTGTCAAGGGCGAGACCGTCGGCCACCATTATCCCGGCCCCTCGTGGCAGCTGAAGGATGGCAGCACCATCACCGGCAAGGTCACGGCCAAGCACCCCGGCACGTCAAAGGAGGACATTGCCTGGCTGATGCTTGATGTCGTCGATCATCAGGGCAAGGGCGCCTTTGCGTCGGTGACCACGGTGCAGCGCATCAACACCCGGGGCGGTGCCCTGTCGGGGGCCTGTGACATGGCCGGCGAGGAAAAGGCCGTGCCCTACAGTGCCGATTATGTCTTCAGCGGCAAGTCCAAATAAGTGTTTTCGGATGGCTGGTTCCGGTAATCGGCAGTCCGAAAGGAGGGCGTTCCTGGCGGGACGCCCTTTTTCGCCGTTGTCAGGCTCCAACGGCCTGAATCGCCGGAGCAAGACTCACGCCTCTTCGCCATCCTGGCTGCGAATCAGGGCATCGAGAAGATCCAGCAGCTGCTCGAGCCGGCCGGGACCGAAACGCTGCTCGAGTTCGTCATAGATCGCCTGCCGCTCCGGCTGCAATTCGTCGATCAGCGCATTGCCCGGTGGCGCAATGCTGAGCTGCACCCGTCGACCATCCCCCTTGAACTTGCCAACGGTAATGAACTGGCGCTCGACCAGTGTCTTGATGATCCGGGTCAGGCTGGGTGCAAGAATGGACGCACGCTCGCAGACCTCCGATGCGTCGAGCGGCCCCGCTTCCGCCAGCACCCGCAGCACCCGCCACTGTTGCTCGCTGACATTGTGGCCCGCCAGCATCGGGCGGAATTTCGACATGACGGCCTCACGCCCGCGCAGCAGCGACATCGGCAGCGAGCGTCGCGTGTTCTTTGGCAGCAAGATGATCTCCCGGATATTTTTGGCCCCGATCTTTCAGGGGCTTAACTCATATAGAGCGGCGGACGATTATTTGGCAACGGGGGCGACGGCAAGCCGCGACAAATCCGCGATGCGATCAGCGCAGGCGGTAGAAATTGTTGGCGAAAGCAGCTTGACTTCGGCACGAATATATTTAACGTGTTAATTAGATTGAGACATGCGGGCCGATCCCGATGATCGGCTCCGGGAGACAGACATGCCGCATTTTCGAATGGAATATTCCGCCAATCTGGCCGACCGGGTCGATTTCGCCCAGCTTGCCAATCTGGTGCGCGAGACGATCCTTGCCACCGGCCTGTTCGAAACCGGCGCGGTCCGCGTGCGGGCCTTTGCCAGCGACGCGTGCTCCATTGCCGACAACCTTCCCGAAAATGCCTTCCTCGACATGGAGTTTCGCATCGGCACCGGCCGTTCCGCCGAAGACCGTAAGCGCGCTGGCGAGGCGATCTTTGCCGCCGTTACCACCCATCTCGGCAATCTCTTTGCGACGCCGCACTTCGCCCTGTCGCTGGAAATCCGGGAAATCGATCCGGATCTCAGCTGGAAGAAGAATGCCATTCACCCGCGCCTGCGCGGACAATAGACCATCCGCGCCAAAAAAAAGCCGCCGAAGACAGCACAGGGGCCGATCATGTCCACATTCGAAGACAATCTGAAAAAGGCGGAAGCCTATCTCGCGCGGTTCCGCAAGGACGGCGTTCTGAACCATATCGACGGGCAAACCGTGCCTGCTGCCGATGGCGAGCGTTTCGACATCATTTCACCGGTGGATCTGAAGGTTCTGGCATCTGTTGCGCGCGGCAAGGCTGCGGATATCGACCGGGCCGCCCGGGCCGCAAAGGCCGCCTTCCCCGCATGGGCGGCGATATCAGGTGACGAGCGCAGGAAGATCCTGCACAGGATTGCCGATGCCATCGTGGCGCGCGCCGAAGAAATTGCCATGGTCGAATGCATGGACACCGGCCAGTCGCTGAAATTCATGGCCAAGGCGGCGCTGCGCGGCGCGGAAAACTTCCGCTTCTTTGCCGACCGGGCCCCGGAAGCGCGCGACGGCAAGGCCCTTCGTGCCCCCGGCCAGCTCAACATCACCACCCGCACGCCAATCGGTCCGGTGGGGGTGATCACGCCGTGGAACACGCCCTTCATGCTGTCGACCTGGAAGATCGCGCCGGCGCTCGCCGCCGGCTGCACCGTCGTCCACAAGCCCGCCGAATTCTCGCCGCTGACCGCCCGCCTGCTGGTCGAGATCGCCGAAAGTGCCGGTTTGCCGAAAGGGGTCTGGAACCTCGTCAACGGGCTTGGCGAAGAGGCGGGCCGGGCGCTCACCGAACACCGCGATATCAAGGCCATCGGCTTTGTCGGCGAATCGCGCACCGGATCGATGATCATGCGGCAGGGTGCGGAGACGCTGAAGCGGGTGCATTTCGAACTCGGCGGCAAGAACCCGGTGATCGTCTTTGCCGATGCGGATCTGGAACGGGCCGCCGATGCGGCGGTGTTCATGATCTACTCGCTGAACGGCGAGCGCTGCACCTCCTCCTCCCGCCTGCTGGTCGAGGCCTCGATCCATGACCGCTTCACCGCGATGGTGGCGGAAAAAGCCAAACGCATTCCGGTCGGCCATCCGCTTGACCCGAAGACCGTCGTCGGGCCGCTGATCCATCCGGTGCACGAGAAGAAGGTTCTGGACTATATCGCTGTCGGCAAGGCCGAGGGCGCGACGCTTGCGGCCGGCGGCACGAAATTCGACGGTCCCGGCGGCGGCTGCTACGTCTCGCCAACCCTGTTTACCGGGGTCAACAACCGGATGCGGATCGCCCAGGAAGAAATCTTCGGCCCGGTACTCTCGGCCATTCCCTTTGTCGACGAGGCCGAAGCGGTGGCACTGGCCAATGATGTGGAATATGGCCTGACCGGCTATCTCTGGACGCAGGACGTGACGCGGGCGCTGCGGGTCACCGACCAGCTCGAATCCGGGATGATCTGGGTGAACTCGGAAAATGTCCGCCACCTCCCGACACCCTTCGGCGGCGTGAAGAATTCCGGCATCGGCCGCGACGGGGGCGACTGGTCTTTCGATTTCTACATGGAAACAAAGAATGTCGCCTTTGCCACCGCGCCACACGCCATCCAGAAACTTGGCGGCTGACACGGCCTGACCGAATGTCCGGCGGCGCGCCTGCCGCCGGACCCGACCCATTGCAGCGAAACGGACAGCCAGCCTTCTTGCCCTCCGGTGGGCACCTCTGGCTGAGGAGGAAACCATGCCGATACCCAATCCGAATCTTTACCCCGACTTCAACACCGTGCGGCTCAGCCATGTCGAGTTCATCGTCAGGGATCTCGCCGCCTCGCGCGCCTTCTATGTCGACACGCTCGGCCTGCAGGTGACCTATGAGGACGACCGGGAAATCTACCTCCGGGCGCTCGAAGAACGCGGCCATCACTGCATGGTGCTGAAACAGGGCGACAGTCCCGTCGCCAATGTGCTCGGCATGAAGGTTTATGGCGAAGAGGATCTCGACCGGGCAAAGAGCTGGTTCGAGGCGAAGGGCCTGCCGGCCGCATGGGTCGAGCGCCCCCATCAGGGCCGCACGCTCCGGACCCGGGACAATTTCGGCATTCCGCTGGAATTCTACCACAAGATGGAACGGCTCGCCCCGATCCACCAGCAATACAGGCTCTACAAGGGCGTCAAGCCGCTGCGCATCGACCATTTCAACTGCTTCACGCCCGATGTCGACGCCTCCGTCGCCTTCTATAACGAGATGGGCTTCCGGGTGACGGAATATACCGAGGACGAGGAGAGCAAGAAGCTCTGGGCGGCCTGGATGCACCGCAAGGGCGGCGTTCATGACATCGCCTTTACCAATGGCCGTGGCCCCCGCCTGCACCACACCGCCTTCTGGGTGCCGACGCCCCTCAACATCATCGATCTCCTCGACCTGATGTCGACCACCGGCTATCTCGCCAATATCGAACGCGGCCCCGGTCGCCATGGCATTTCAAACGCCTTCTTCCTCTATATCCTCGATCCCGATGGCCATCGCATCGAGATCTATTGCTCGGATTACCAGACCGTCGACCCGGACCTGGAGCCGATCAAATGGGATCTGAAAGACCCGCAGCGCCAGACCCTCTGGGGCGCGCCCGCGCCGAAAAGCTGGTTCGAACATGGCAGCCTGTTCGGCGGTGCCGAGGTCCGCGAGGCGCTGCTGAAGGCCCAGCCGATCATCGCGCCGTAAGGCGTGCCGGCGACGGCCCTCACCCCCCCTTTACCCAAGGAAGTGACAATGACGCATTCGAAGTTTGCAAGCTTCACCCGCCACGGCCAGCAGGGCTACGGGATCATCACCGACGCGGGCGTGATAGATCTGTCGGCCCGCTTCGGCCCGGATTATCCGACCCTTCAGGCCGTGGTGGAGGCAGGTGCCCTTCTTCGCCTGGAAGAGGCGGCGCGTGGTCTTGAAGCCGATTTCCCGGTATCGGACATCACCTACGACATCCCGCTCCGGTCGCCGGAAAAGCTGATCTGCGTCGGGGTCAACTTTCCCGACCGCAACGAGGAATACAAGGACGGGCAGAAAGCCCCGTCCAATCCGTCGCTGTTCATCCGCTTCCCGCGCTCCTTCACCGGCCATGACCAGCCGCTGATCCGCCCGCCGGAAAGCCCAGAGCTCGATTACGAAGGCGAGATCGTCATCGTCATCGGCAAGGGGGGGCGCCGGATTGCCGAGAAGGACGCGCTCGACCATATCGCCGCGCTGTCGCTCTGCAATGAGGGCACGATCCGCGACTGGGTGCGCCATGCGAAGTTCAACGTCACCCAGGGCAAGAATTTCGACCGCACCGGGTCCATCGGCCCGTGGCTGGTGCCCTACCGGGACGAAAGCCAGCTCGCCGATGTGAGGCTTGTCACCCGAGTCAATGGCGAGACACGGCAGGAAGACCGGACATCGCGGATGATCTTTTCCTTCCGCAAGATCATCGCCTATATCTCGACCTTCACCACGCTGGTGCCGGGTGACGTGATCGTCACCGGCACGCCGACGGGGGCCGGGGCGCGATTCGATCCGCCGGTCTGGCTGAAGCCGGGCGATGTGATAGAAGTGGAAGCCGACGGTATCGGAACCTTGCGCAATACCGTTGCTGACGAGGATATGGCCGGATGCTGACCGAGACCCAGATTGCCGATGCCGCCCGCCGCCTGTTTGTGGCGGAACGGACGCGTCGCCAGATCCGCCTTCTCAGCCTCGATTTTCCCGATGCGACCATGGACGATGCCTACCGGGTGCAGGCGGAACTGATCCGGCTCAAGATCGACAGCGGACGGGTGGCGCGCGGCTTCAAGATCGGCCTTACCTCCAAGGCGATGCAATATGCGCTGAACATTTCGATCCCCGATTCGGGCGTGCTGCTCGATGACATGTTCTTTGCCGACAGCGCCACCATTCCCGCCGACCGCTTCATCGCGCCACGGGTGGAGGCGGAAATTGCCTTCATCATGAAGGCACCGCTGAAAGGCCCGGGAGTCACGGTATTCGACGTGCTGAATGCCACCGACTTCATCTCGCCCTCGCTTGAAATCCTCGACACCCGCATCGAACGCGTCGATGCCGAGACCCGCAAGGCCCGCACGATCTTCGACACCATCTCCGACAATGCGGCCAATGGCGGTATTGTGCTCGGCGGTCGTCCCGTGCGGCCCGGCGAGGTCGACATGCGCTGGATGGGCGCCATCGTGTCGCGCAATGGCGAGGTCGAGGAAACCGGGCTCGGCGCCGGGGTGCTCAACCAGCCCGCCGCCGGGATCGCCTGGCTTGCCAACCGGCTTGCCACCTATGGCGCGTCGATTTCGGCAGGCGACGTGGTGCTCTCGGGCTCCTTCATCCGCCCGGTCGAAGCAAGGCATGGCGACACCATCATCGCCGATTTCGGCCCCTTTGGCACCGTCAGTGCCTTTTTCGCCTGAACGCATACAAGGACCAGCGCCATGCCCGCACCCATAAACCCTTTCAAGGCAGGCCTTCGTGGCGACAGGGCGATGATCGGCTTCTGGCTGAGCCTTGCCAGCCCCTATACCGCCGAGATCGCCGGGGGGGCCGGATTCGACTGGCTGCTGATCGATGGCGAACACGGGCCGAACGACATTCCGCTGCTGCTCTCCCAGTTGCAGACCCTTGCCGCCTGCCCGGTGGCCCCGGTGGTGCGGGTGCCGGTCGGCGAGACCTGGATGATCAAGCAGGTGCTCGATATCGGCGCACAGACCGTGCTGGTGCCGATGGTCGACAGCGCCGACCAGGCGCGCCAGCTGGTCAAGGCGATGAACTACCCGCCGAAGGGCGTGCGCGGCGTGGGTGCGGCGGTGGCCCGTGCCTCCGCCTTCAACCGGATCCCCGACTATCTCACCACCGCCAATGACGAGATCTGCCTGATCGTACAGGTCGAAAGCAAGGCGGCTGTCGATGCCATCGAGGCGATTGCCGCAGTCGAGGGCGTCGATGCGATCTTCATCGGCCCCGCCGATCTCGCCGCCGACATGGGCTATCCCGGCCGGGGCAGCGATCCCGTGGTGCTCGAGACCATCGAAAGGGCGATCCTGCGCATCCAGGCGGCGGGAAAGCCGGCGGGCATCCTGACCAGCGATCCCCTGCTCGCCCGGCGCTATATCGAGCTTGGCGCAAAATTCGTCGCCGTCGGCACCGATGTCACGCTGTTTTCCCAGGCGACCACGGCGCTGGCGCGCGGGTTCAGGGGCACGACGGAGGGCACCACCGGCAGCCCCCCGCAAAAGCCGTCTGCTAGCTATTGAAGCAGGGTCAGAAATCCCTCACCTGCGCGGGCCGCAATTCGCAATCGAAATCATCGTCTATCGCCAGCAACGGCATCGGCAGGCGGGCGGCGCTGATCGCCAGTGCGGCACCGGAATTCCTGTCCAGACGGTAGTCGAAATTATAGTCACCGACCCGCAGGCGACAGACTTCGGGAACAGGCAGGACGCCCGGCACATCCCGGATCTTGCCGACATCAGTCAGGTCATTGCGCAACCGTTTCAGGGCGTTGCTGAACCGTTCCGCCATCTGCGGACTGCGCTGCCAGAGATAGGTGGCCTCCTCGACAATTCGCGCCTGAACGGCGGCGGCGATCCATATCTTCATGGCTTGCGTCCTTGCGAAATTCGCTCGACCTGAGAAATCACCTCGTCGAGATCAATGGCCATTCCCATGTCGATCTCCTGCGCAGAATGAGCTATGCTCTTGATTTCACGTCCTTCTGAAGCAATGTACGTCTTCAGGGCGCGGATGATGACCCAGCTGCGTGACCGGACGCAAATTGCCGCAATGGCTTCGATATCGACGAGAATATCGGAGGGGATAACGAGCGTAAGCGGCACGGCAGGCACGGTCTGATCGGCCATCGATATCTATCCACACAGCTAAAACCAAAGGTAGTATGTAATTTTCTTATAATAATATATTATTTACTAATAGTAAATGGAAGATCCGCTCTCCGGCAAAAAAAGAAACCGGAGGGCGGAGCTGACTTTAGAGTCTGTCAGGTTCATATTGAACCAGACAGACTCTAGGGCCCTTTGTTTTCGTTTGTCCTTTCGGGAAAACCGGATTCCACTTTTCCCTGACAAACTCTAGAATTTTTTTTGTCCGTGCGGGGAAAACCGGATCCCACTTTTCCCCGACAAACTTTAAAGGCTGGCAAGCGCCACGTCGAGCGCCGCGACGATCTGCTGGACTTCATCTGCATTCAGGATCAGCGGCGGCGACAGGATGATGTTGTTGCCGGACACCCGGACCATGACGCCCTCGGCATAGGCAGCTTCGGCAGCCTTTGCCATCACCTTCTTGTCGGCAGGTTTCTTCGTGGCGCGGTCGGCGACCAGCTCGATGGCCGCCATCAGGCCGATACCCCTGACATCGCCGACCGCCTCATGCCGGTCCTTCAGACCCTGCAGGCCTGCCTGGAATTCGGTGCCACGCGCAGCGGCGTTTTCATCGAGCTTCAGGCGGCGGGTTTCGGCAAGCGCTGCCAGCGCTGCCGCACAGCCGACCGGATGGGCGGAATAGGTATAGCCATGGCCTATCGCACCGAAGGTGGTCTTGTCGCTCTCGAAGGCATCCGCCATCTTCTGGCCGATCAGGGTGGCACCGAGCGGGAAATAGCCCGAGGTGATCGCCTTGGCGATGCACATCATGTCGGGCTGGACGCCCCAGAGCCGCGAGCCGGACCAGGAGCCGGTGCGCCCGAAACCGGTCACCACCTCGTCGGCAATCAGCAGGATCTCATGCTTGTCGCAAAGCGCGCGGATGGCGGGCATGAAGCTCGAATGGGGAACGATGACGCCGCCTGCGCCCAGAACCGGCTCCAGGATGACGGCGGCAATCGTATCGCCTCCCTGAAACGCGATTTCGTCCTCGAAGGCTTGCACGATCAGTTGGGCGAGCTTTGCCGGATCGGTTTCGTTGAAGGGATTGCGATAGGCATAGGGGGCGGGCATGTGGAAGAAGCCCGGCATCAGCGGCTCGTAGTTGCGGCGGAAATTGGCATTGCCATTGGCCGAGGCCCCGCCGAAATGGGTGCCGTGATAGCCCTTCTTCAGCGCGATGAACTTGGTGCGGTCGCCCTGGCCACGGATCTTCCAGTACTGGCGGGCAAGCCGCAGGGCGGTTTCGACCGAATCGGAGCCACCCGAGGTGAAGAAGGAGCGCACCATGCCTTCAGGCGCAAACCATTCCGCCAGTTCATGGGCAAGCTCGATGGCGGGAGCCGTCGAGGTGCCCCGAAAGGCGGAATAATAGGGAAGCTGGTCAAGCTGGGCGGCAATCGCCTTCTTCACCGGCTCCGAACTATAGCCGAGATTGACATTCCACAGGCCACCGACCGCATCCAGCACGGTGTTGCCGTCGATATCGGTGACATGGGTGCCCTTGCCACCGGCAATGATCTTCGGCGGATTGGCCTGCATGTCGGCCGGATGGGCCATCGGGTGCCAGATATGCCGTGCGTTCTGTTCGGCCAGAAAATTGTTGTCGCGCATTGTGGCGTCCTCTTATGCGGTGGCGAGACCAAAATGGCCCAGCGCTTCTTGACAGGAGTTGTGGGGGTTCATCACGTCGAAATGGACGGTACGCATGCCGATGGCCCCGGCTCCCCTGACATTGCGCAGCTGGTCATCGACAAACACGCAATCGCCGGGGAGAAGGGCAAGTTGATCGAGCACCGTCTGATAGGCCCGGGGATCGGGCTTCAGGATGCCGGTATAGGTGGCGTCACTCACCAGCTCGAAGGACTGGAGGAGCGGCAGTTTGGCGCGAAAATCCTTGCCATAGAAGAGATCGAGCTCGTTGGAGAGGATCGCCAGCCGATGGCCGGCCTTTGCAACCCGGGCGATGGCGTCACGCATTTCCGGGCGGATGACCGCATCCGGCTCGGCCCCCCGGGCGCGGATCACGAAGCTCTGCATGTCGCTCCAGTCCTCGCCGATCAGCCTGCCGGTTTCCGCCGCGCGGACATGCCAGTAGTCGCGCTCGGAAATCTCGTCGCGCTGCATCTCTTGCCAGAGCGGGTCATGGTCCGGATCGAAAGGCCCCCGCCAGGCGAGCGTACCCTTCGCCAGGCCGAGGGCGCTTTCGGTGAGGTCGTGGGTCTCGAACATCGTCTTCGAAATCACCCCGCCGAAATCGAGGACCAGCGCCTTTGCCAGTGTCACGCTCATGCGGGTTCTCCGGCCTTGCTGGTGACACCTGCCGGAATTTTCCCCTCCGCGATCCAGCGGTCGAAGACTTCGAGGGCTGCGGCGGCAAAGCCGGGGCTGTTGATGTGATCGGGGATATCGATCAGCTCGACCGGCGGCCGGATGGCGGCGCGCATTGCCTCGGTGAAAACGCCAAGGCTTTCCGGCTCGTAGAAGGGTTCGCCGGGCTGGTCCCATTGCTGGATGCCGCCATTTGGCAGGATGAAGGCGACCGGGCCGGTGGCGGCGGCAAGCTTCTCGCCGATCCGCGCGGCAATCTGCCGTCGCTCCTCCGGCGTGGCGATGATCGAGCCGATCAGCCGGTTGTGGCCGTGATAGGCGCGCTCGGCCAAAGGACCGGGGCGGGGCTGCCAGGCGGCGACATCGATCATGTCGACGGCACCGGGGGCAACGATCTGCGGGATGCCGAGACGGCCGGCATTTTCCAGCCGGTCCGCCCCGGAATTGACCACCGAGCCATGTTCGTAATTGGCAAGTTCCTGCAACGAGAAATCCATCACCACGTCGAAACCGCGCTGGGCCGCCACGGCTTCGAGCGCCCGGCCACCCATGCCGGTGGTGTGGAAGACCACCAGTTCATAGCCGCGTCTTTCAAGTTCCGGCTTCAGAAGGGTCATGTATTTCAGGCAGGACTTCCCGAGCGAGCTCATGCCGACCACCGGCCTCGACCGCACCGGGCGAATGGCGGTGCGGGCGGCACCGACCACGGCGCCGCAGGCCTGGCTCAGCACCGCCTTGCAGACGCTGTTCAGGCCGAAAAGTCCTCCGGCCCAGAGGATCATCATCAGGTCGGTGGCGATGCGGTCGGGTGGCAGCAGGTGGGAATAGGATATGGTGGACACGACGAATTTCGGCACGCCGAGCGGCAGGGCAAGTGCCACGTCGAGCGCCAGATCGGTGCCCATCGAGCCGCCGAGCGCCAGGATGCCGTGGATGCGCCCGGCATCAAACAGGGAGCGGGCCAGCACCGTCGCGCCGCCCGCCATCATCGTCATCGCCGACATCTCGTCGCCGCCGGATGTCGCATCGGCAAGCGAGAGCCCGGCTGAGGCCAGCACGTCATGCTTGGAAAAATCCGGCGCATAGGGTGGGTCGCCGAGAATGCTGACATCCATCTGCAGCGCGTCGCCGCCTGCCTGACGGATGCATTCGGCCATGAATTCGAGTTCTTCGGATTTCGTATCGCCTGTGCCGATGACGAGAATGACGGGACGGGTCATGCGCCTGCCTTTGTAACGTGCGGTGAGGATTGTCGGAATTGCCGGGGCAAATGGGTGGATCTGCCGGAAAGCCGGCTCGATATTTCAGCGGCGATGCGCCGCACGGCCTCGCCGAAACGGCGGCCCGTATCCTCGTCGGTGCGCACCAGCGGGCAGGCGATGGCGACCGCGCCGATCGGCATCCGCTCACGCCCGAAGATCGCGGCGCCGGTGCTGTAGACCCCTTCTTCATGACCCTGCACGCTGATCGAATAGCCGCGCTCGCGAACCTCGCCGAGCACGGTGCGGACCTTTTCAGGATCGGTCAGGGTAAAGCGGGTGTGGCTTTCCAGCCGGCCCGCGAGATAGTGCTCGACATAGGCCTCCGGCGCGTGGGCCAGAAAGGCCAGGCCCGAGGCGGTGCCGTTCAGCGGCAGGCGCGCGCCGACGGACACGCTGACGCGGTTGGCGCGCGCGGATTCCGCCACGAAGGTCGAATTCAGATAACCGCAGTCGAATTCGGAGAGATGGGTGGTCTCGCCGGTGGTATCGGCCAATTGCTGGACGAAGGGCCGGGCGATCTCGATGAAGGGAAAATGCGCTTCGCGAATGCGCGCCAGCCGGACCAGCGCCGGGCCGAGCCGGTAGCGGCGGCTGACGGCATCATGCTCGATCATGCCATGGGCGCAGAGCTGGATCAGCAGCCGTCGGGTGGTCGCCTTGTCATAACCGGCAGCCCGGGCGATTTCCGTCAGGCCCAGATCCGGATGCCTGAGGTCGAAGGCGTCGAGAAGCGCCATGGCCTTGCCAACCGTGCTCATGCCCTTGCCTCCTCCCCCGTCTGGCCGCACATCCGCCCTGTCCTGCCGGACCATTTCCCTCCCGGGGCAATGGCTCCTCTTCCGGCATCCGGCGGCTTTTGTGCGCTGGAATTTATTTAACGTGTGAATTACATTGACACCGGCCACAAAACTTTGCAAGTCTAAATATGAAACAGAGGTTCACATAGTGAACCATGCCGAAAACTCTCCGGGAGGAACCCTCCATGCTCACTCAGGACGCCATCAACAGCCTCGCCGCCGAGCCGATTGCCCCGCGCGGTCATCTGATCGGCGGCAGGTCCATCGAAGGCGAGGCGCAGCTTGTCGTGACCAGCCCGATTGACGGCACGCATCTCACCACGATTGCCGCAGGCAGCGCGCGCGACATCGATGCGGCGGTGGCAAGCGCCCGGGCGGCCTTCGACAAGGGCACCTGGTCACGCTCCGGTCCCGCCTTCCGCAAGAAGGTGCTGCTGAAGCTCGCCGATCTCATCGAGCGGCATGCGCTGGAACTGGCGGTGCTGGGGGTGCGCGACAATGGCACCGAAATCAACATGGCGCTGAAGGCCGAGCCGCTCTCAGCAGCGGGCACCTTCCGCTATTATGGCGAGGCGCTCGACAAGATCTATGACGAGATTGCCCCGACCGTGCCGGAGGTGCTGGCCCTGGTGCATCGCGAGCCGCTCGGGGTTGTCGGTGCCATCGTGCCATGGAATTTCCCGATGATGATCGGGGCGTGGAAAGTCGCACCGGCACTCGCCGCGGGCAATACGGTGGTGCTGAAGCCCGCCGAAATCGCCTCGCTCTCCCTGCTCCGCCTTGCCGAACTGGCCCTGGAAGCGGGCATGCCGGAGGGTGTGTTCAATGTGGTCACCGGCAAGGGCGCGATCACCGGCAAGGCGCTCGCCCTGCATATGGATGTCGACGCGCTCGCGTTTACCGGCTCCGGCGGCGTCGGACGACAGCTGATGCAATACTCGGCCCAGTCGAACCTGAAGCGGGTCTTTCTCGAGCTTGGCGGCAAGTCGCCGAATATCGTCTTCAACGACACCGCCGATCTCGCCAGGGCGGCAAAGGTCTCGGCGGCGGGCATTTTCCGCAATTCAGGGCAGGTCTGCGTGGCAGGCTCGCGGCTCCTCGTAGAGGACGACATCCACGACGCCTTCGTCGAGAAACTCCATGACGCCGCAGCAAAATTCCGGATCGGCAATCCGCTTGATCTGTCGAGCGATATCGGCGCTGTCTCGAGCGAGGACCAGCTGGCCAAGGATCTCGCCTTTGTCGAACAGGCGAAAGCGGAGGGCGGCGCGGTGCTCTCCGGCGGCAGCCGCATCCTGGTGGAGACCGGCGGTACCTATATGGCCCCCACCATCGTCACCGGCGTGCGCCCCGGGATGACGCTGTTTCGCGAGGAGGTCTTTGGCCCGGTACTGGCCGTCACCCCGTTCAAGACCGAGGAAGAGGCGGTTCGGCTTGCCAATGCCACGGATTTCGGACTTGCCTCCGCCGTCTGGACCTCGAATCTCTCCCGTGCCCACCGGATGGTGCGGGCGATCCATGCCGGCGTCGTGCATGTCAACACCTATGGCGGATCGGACATCACCGTGCCGCTCGGCGGCTTCAAGCAATCCGGTTTCGGGCGCGACAAGTCGCTGCATGCGCTGGACAAATATTCAGATCTCAAGACCGCCTGGATCGACCTTTCCTGAGGATCGCAGCAGGACAAAAGAAAAGGGCACGGGTGTCGACCCGCGCCCTTTCCGATTTGATTTGCCCCGGGATCAGGCGATCCTGATCACCACCCGGCCACGGGTCTGGCCAGCCATGATGGCGTCGGCAAGCGCAGGCAGATTGTCCATCGGTTCGACGGTGGTCATCGCGGCAAGCTTGTCCCTGTCAAGGCTTTCGGCGAGCAGCGCCCAGGCGCGGTCGCGTTTTGCCGCAGGCGCCATCACCGAATCGACGCCGAGCAGGGCAACGCCGCGCAGAATATGCGGCATCACCGTCGTCGGCAGGTCGAAACCACCGGCGAGACCGCAGGCCGCCACCGCACCGCCATAGACCGTCTGCGCCAGCACATTTGCAAGCGTGGTCGTGCCGACCGAATCCACGGCACCAGCCCAGCGCTCCTTCTGCAGCGGTCCTGCCTTTTCCGCGAGCGAGGCACGGTCGATGAAGGCGCTGGCACCCAGCGAGGCCAGATAGTCATGGGTGTCGGGACGACCGGTCGAGGCGGTGACGGTGTAGCCGCGCGCGGCAAGCAGCGCCACGGCGACCGAGCCCACACCGCCGGCGGCTCCGGTGACCAGCACTTCCTTGCCGCCCTTTTCGATCACGCCCCAGTCTTCGAGCGCGTTGACGCAGAGGGCTGCGGTGTAACCGGCGGTGCCGATCGCCATCGACTGTTCGAGCGTGAAGGCCCCGGGCAGGCGGGTCAGCCAGCTGGCCTTGACGCGCTGGTAACCGGCATAGCCGCCCCATTCGGTTTCCGACATGCCCCAGCCATTGACCACGACCTTGTCGCCGGCCTTCCAGTCGGGCGAGCGGCTTTCGACCACCGTTCCGGCAAGATCGGCACCGGCCACCATCGGGAACTTGCGGGCAATGCGGCCCTTGCCGGAGATCGACAGGCCGTCCTTGTAGTTGAGGGTCGAATACTCGACCTTGACCAGCACGTCATTGTCCGGGAGGTCGGCAAGCGTCAGCTCGCGAATGCCTGCCTTCGGCTTGCCGTCAACCTGATCGATGACCATGGCACGGAATGTCGTCATGGGAATGCTCCTTGAATTGGAATGGATGGGCCGCCGGGTCAGACGACCGGTATCGCGTCACGGTTTCCGTTGGCCAGCGCCGTGTCAATCGCCGCCCAGTCATCCGAAGGAATGATATAGGCGGGCTCCCAGGCATCCTTGGTCCAGCAGAAGATGCACAGGAACGGTTCGCTGCCGGTGATCGTCGCATGTGGCCGGTTCGGCACATTCCAGACCGGAACATTGGCCTCCAGCCATTCGAAGGCGGCACCCGGCTCGAAGCGCCAGCCATGCGGGCCGGTGAGCGGCGCATAGAGTTCGGGTGCCTGGTGCTTGTGGTCACGATAGAAGATGTTGGGCTCGATCAGGAAGATGCCCATGTCAAAATCCTTGGCGAAGAATGCGCCCTCCTCGCCCAGCAGCGTGGCAAAGGCATGCCCATTTGCAAATCCGGCACCGATCTGCTCGGGGCCATAGGCATTGTAGGTGATCCACTCGAGATGCGGGGCAGCCGCCCGGATCGCCTCGGCAAGGCCGGGTTCGCCCTGCTGGGCCGTGACCTCAAGCGCACGCGCTAGGTGCTGGAGCACCGGGGTCTGACGCGCCGTCCGTACCTGCTGCGGCCCGTCGCGGTAGCGTTCGATGCCGGCGCGCACATCGGCAATCCCGTCGCCGGGAAATTTCGTGAGATACTGGTGAATCTCGCCAACAAGGCGACGAAGTGCATTCTCGGGCATCGGGGCGATGCTCCTTTCAGGGCAGATCAGGAGGGCAAGGAAAACCGCCCCTTGCGGGGCGGTCAAAATCAGTTGTTGGCGCGGATGGCCATCTGGATATCGCGCTCGCGGCGCTTTTCCTGGCGCTGCATGACGATGCCGGTGATCGTCACGCCGACGGCGACGACCGAGATGATGATCGTTGCCAGCGCATTGATGTCAGGCGTCACGCCGAGCTTCACCTTCGACCAGATCAGGATCGGCAGGGTCGTGGTGCCGGGGCCGGAGGTGAAGTTGGTGATCACCACGTCATCGAGCGAAATGGTGAAAGCCAGCAGCCAGCCGGACATGATGGCGGGCGAGATGATCGGCAGCGTAATGTCCTTCAGCACCTGCCAGGGCTTCGAGCCGAGATCCATCGCGGCTTCCTCGACGGAAATATCGGTCGAGGACAGGCGTGACTGGACGATTGTCGTCACGAAGGTCAGCGAGAAGGTGATGTGGGCGATGGTGATGGTGGTGAAACCGCGCTTTTCCGGCCAGCCGATCCATGACGCCATCAGGATGAACATCATCAGCATCGAAATGCCGGTGATGACTTCGGGCATGATCAGCGGCGCGGTGACGAAGCCGGTGAGCATGGTCCGTCCGCGAAACCGCTTGAACCGCGACAGCGCGACCCCGGCCAGCGTGCCGAACATCGTGGCAAACGTGGCGCTCAGCAGTGCAATTTCCAGCGACAGCATGGCCGAATGGAAAATCTGCTCATTGTGGAACAGCTTGCCATACCATTCGACCGAAAAGCCGCCCCAGACGGTCGCCAGCCGCGACCGGTTGAACGAGAAGAAGATCATCGACAGGATCGGCACATAGAAGAAGGCGAAGCCGAAACAAAGACAGGTATAAAGAAACAGCGGTTTCTTGTTCATGGGTTCTTCTCCAGGCCCGCCTGGGCTTTGGCGTCGAAATGGTTGTAGAGCATCGTCGGCCCGACCAGCAGGATCAGCAGGGCAACGGCGACGGCCGCGGCCATCGGCCAGTCACGCGCCGAGGCAAATTCGTCGCTGATCACCCGACCGATCATCGGATCCGAGGCGCTGCCGACAAGGCTCGGGATGATCAGTTCGCCGGAAGCCGGGATGAAGACCAGCAGGCCGCCGGCGATGATGCCGGGCACGGAAAGCGGCAGGGTAATGTCGCGAAACACCTGGAAAGGCCGGGAACCGAGATCCATCGCCGCCTCGTTGAGGGTCGAATCGAGCTTCTCCAGATTGGCGTAGAGCGGCAGGATCATGAACGGCAGGTAGGAATAGACCATGACGAGAACCACCGCGAAATTGGTGTTCATCATCTGGATATGATCGAGCTGCGAGGCCTGCGGCACCACCACATTATAGATTGCGGTCAGCAGCCTGTTGAACCAGCTGTTCGATCCCATCAGCCCGATCCAGGCATAGACGCGCAACAGGAACGAGGTCCAGAACGGCAGGATGATCAGCATCAGCAGGATATTGCGCCAGCTGGAGGAGACCCTGGTAAGGCCGAGCGCCATGGGATAACCGACCAGCAGGCACAGCACGGTCGCCGTCGTCGCATTGTAGAGCGAGGTCAGGAAGGCGCGGATATAGAGGCTGTCTTCAAACAGCCGCGCAAAATTCGCCGTGTTGATGAAGGGGGCCACCGTGATGAAGGAAAACGGTGGGGATGTGCCGGTTCGGATCGCGATGCTCATCGCCAGCACGATGATGAAGGGCAGGAAGAAGAACAGGAACAGCCAGAAGAACGGCAGATAGATGATGATCTGCCGCCAGCCCTTCTCGTTGAACCAGTTGGCAAGCGCGCTGCGTCTGGTGGACGCGTCGTGGGATTCGATGCTCATCGGCCTACTCCTGCAGCAGGATGACGGAGGAGGGTTCGAAATGCAGCCAAACCTTGTCTTCCCACTGGGCCACACGCTCGTTTTCACCGCCGCGACGGTCATTGACGCTGTTGACCGAGAGGATCGTGTCGTTGGCGAGCTTGACCCGGTACAGCGAATCCTTGCCGAAATAGCCGAGATCCTGGACCACGCCGGGAATGTTGTTGATGCTGTCATCGGCGGGCGCTTCGCGGCTGATGCGGATCTTTTCCGGGCGAACGGCGACGGAGAGGTTTGCACCCTTCTGGATCGACGGGTCCGCGCGGCCCTTGACGACAGCCCCGAGCTGCGGGACGTCAACCGTCGCGATGTCGTTGTCGACTGCCGTCACCGTGCCGTCGAACATGTTGATCGAGCCGATGAAGCCCGCCACGAAGCGGCTCGCCGGGAATTCGTAGATGCCGGAGGCGGTGCCGATCTGCTTGACCAGCCCCTTGTCCATTACCGCGATGCGGGACGCAAGCGTCATCGCCTCTTCCTGGTCATGGGTCACCACCACGAAGGTGATGCCGAGCTTGTCCTGGATATTGGCGAGTTCGAACTGGGTATGTTCGCGCAGTTTCTTGTCAAGCGCGCCGAGCGGCTCGTCGAGCAACAGCAGCTTCGGCTGCTTGACCAGTGAGCGGGCAAGCGCCACGCGCTGGCGCTGGCCGCCGGAGATCTGGTGCGGCTTGCGGCCGGCCAGCGGTGTCAGCCGGACCAGCTCGAGAATGTCGCGCACCCGTTCCTCGCGCTCCTTCTGCGAGATGTTTTCGTGCTTCAGGCCGTAGCTGATGTTCTTTTCGACCGTCATATGCGGGAAGAGCGCATAGGACTGGAACATCATGTTGACCGGCCGGTCATAGGGTGGCACCTCGGTCATGTCCTGGCCGTCGATGAACACCCGTCCGCTGGTCGGCGTCTCGAACCCGGCCAGCATGCGCAGCAAGGTGGTCTTGCCACAGCCGGACCCGCCGAGCAGGGCGAAGAACTCGCCCTTTTCAATATCGAGCGTGACATTGTCGACGGCGGTGAATTCGCCGAATTTCTTGGTGACGCCGTCAATACGGATGAAAGGCGCCGGTTTAGTTTCTGTCATGCCCGTCATACTCACGCTGCTCCTGATGTCGTGAAACCGTTTTTCTGCATTTCGATCACCTAACTCGTCCTGATATCGTTCCAGATCCGGGTGATGTCCCGATCCTGCTGCTCGGTCAACGGCTTTGGTGCCCAAAGACGCTTCATGATCTCAGCCGTCGGATAAATTGCCGGATTGGCCAGAACCTCAGGCTTGAGAAATGCCCTCGATGCCAGATTGCCGTTTGCATAGTTGGTGAAATTCGAGCATTTGGCAATCACTTCGGGCTGCAGCATGTAATCAAGGAAGCTGTAGGCCGCCCCCTTGTTGCTGGCATCCCTGGGAATGCACAGGGTATCGATCCAGACGGGTGCCCCGGTTCTGGGCACGAAATAGGCGAGATTGACAGTGATGCCCGCCTCCTTTGCCCGCGCTTTGGCGGTCGAATAGTCTCCCGACCAGCTGTTGACCAGGCACAGCTCGCCATTCGGCAGGGCGTTGACATAGTTGGCATTGTCGAATGTCCGGATCGAGGGCCGGATTTTTGCGATGAGGTCGGCAACGGCCTTGTAATCCTCGACGCTGCGGCTGTCGCCATCCTTGCCGAGATAGCGCAGGCCCATTTCCAGCACGTCGGTGGAACTGTCGAGCATGGAAATGCCGCAGTCGGCAAGCTTGGCCGCATTTTCGGGCTTGAACAGGATGTCGAGCGATTCGAGATCCGCATCGGGCAGGCGCTTCTTGATCATGTCGACATTATAGGCAAAGCCGACAGAACCCCACATATAGGGAATGCCGTGCCTGTTGCCCGTGTCCCAGGCCCCCAGCAGGGCAAGAATCGCGGGGTCGAGATTGGACCAGCCTTTCAGCCGCGAACGATCAAGTTCGTCAAAAATCCCGGCCTTGTTGAAGGTCCGCATCGACAGGCCGGACATGTTGACCACATCGTAGCCGGTGGTGCCGGCCAGCATCTTGGCCTGCATCTCGTCGCTCGACGTATAGGTATCATAGGTGACGGCAATATTGGTCTTGCTCTGGAAATCCTCGATCGTCGTCTCGCCGATATAATCGGCCCAGTTGTAGACGTTGAGGACCTGATCATCGGCGCGCACCTTGCGGACATAGGGGGCGGACAATGCGCCAAAGCCTATGGAGCCCAGCAATGCGAGGCAATGCCGGCGCGTCATAAATCTCATGCTCTCACTCCCTTTCGAGCTGGCGTCGCGGCACCACCGGCACCTGTCGAGCCATCAAGTCACTGTCCGGATGGACTGCCTGCAATCTGCCGCTTACTCCCGCTGGGCATTTCAATCGACAGGTGTTTCGTCCGGATATGCGAAAGCCGCCGGGCCATTGCTCATCTTTAACCTTGATGTGCAGGTGCCCGGCGGCCTCATGTCAATTGTTCAGGTCCGCCGTTCAGGAGGCCTTCTTCTCGGCTTCGATCTGCTCGAGGGTCAGATCGACAGCGATTTCGACCGCCTTCAGCGTGTCCTTCAGGCAGCTCTCGTCATGGGCTTCGCAGATGAACCAGGGCTCGCGGCTGTCGGGCTCGCAGATGATGCCGAGATCGTGCAGGTGATAGGCCATAGTGTCATAGAAGGAGTAGTCCGACTTCTTCCATTCACGATAGTTGTCCGGCGCCTTGTCGGCGAAGAACAGGCCGAACATCGAGGGATGACCGGTGTAGGAATGCACGATGTTGCGACGGTCGAGGATCTCGGAGAGGCCCTTCTTCAGCGCTTCACCATAGTTGGCGATGGTTTCGAGCGCCGGGGTCTCGTCGAGGATCTGCAGGCAGGCTTCAGCAGCGGCCAGCGATACCGAATGGGCGGTGTAGGTGCCGCCATGGGCTGCGCCACCGTACTTGAAGGTGCGCATGACCTTCTCGCTGCCGGCAACGACGGCAATCGGGTAGCCGTTGGCAACGGCCTTGGCGAAGGTGGTGATGTCGGGCTTGACGCCGTAGATGCCCTGGATGCCGCCCTTGCCGACGCGGAAGCCGGACTTCACTTCGTCGATGATCAGCAGCACGCCGTACTTGTCGCAAAGTTCGCGGGCATATTTGACATATTCGACCGAAGCCATGATCGAGCAGCAATTGCCCTGGATCGGCTCGATCAGCATGGCGGCCAGGCTATGGCCGTGCTTCTTGAAGGTGTCTTCGAGGCGCTGCATGTTGTTGTTCGGGACAACATGGGCCAGTGCCTTCAGGGTCTGCGGAATGCCCTTGGAATAGGAAATGACTTCCGGATCCTGGTTGGAATTCTTGTCCCATTCGTCAACGTTCGACATCCACATGGCCGCGTCGAACAGGCCATGGTAGCCGCCTTCGACCAGCAGGTAGCTGTCGCGGCCGGTATGGGCGCGGGCGAGACGCAGGGCGGCCATCACCGCTTCGGTGCCGGAGTTGGAGAAGCGCACCAGTTCGGCGGCCGGAACCATCTTGGCGATACGGTCGGCAACGATCAGTTCGCGCTCGGTCGACAGGGCGAAGACGCCGCCGACTTCCATGCCCTTGCGGGCAGCGGCATCAACGCGGTCGTCGGCGTAGCCGAGAATGGCCGGGCCGTAGCCGAGACGGTAATCGACGTAGCAATTGTCATCGATGTCCCAGGTGCGACCGCCCTTGCCGTGCTTCACGTAGATGGTGCGGTCATCGCCCCAGTAACGGAAGGTGGAGGAGACGCCGAGCGGCAGGCGCTTGACGGCGCGCTGATACTGCTCGTTGGACTTGGTCAGGTTGCGGGGCTTGAGAGTCGTCATCGATAAAACCTCTTGGGCATACTGTTTTCCCCGCGACTGTGACGGCAGCACCAGCGCCACCAGTTCACCTGTCCATTCGGGATTTTGACTGTGTTGATAATCAGAATGTTATTTTGACTATGTTGTCAATGGAAAAGATCTTGGTATTGTCTGTTTTCGACGCGGACCGTGGTTGATTACTGTGAACAGATCGCCCACTTTAGCCCTTCCTGATGCGGGACCGGACCATGGACAAGACTTTGAAGCCAAAAATGCCTGACAGTTTGCCACGCAAGGCGAGCCGCGATGCCCGCCGCCAGCAGTTGATCGAGTCTACGATCATTACCATTGGTCGTTGTGGCTACGCCAAGACGACCTTGACAGAGGTGGCGACGACGGCAGGGCTTTCGCATGGGCTGATCAATTTCCATTTCAACACCAAGGACCAGTTGCTCACCGATACGCTGCTGTTCCTGGCGCAGGAATATCGCGAAAACTGGGTCAAGTCGGTGGAGGAAGCGCCCGACGACACGGCGGAAAAGCTTGCCGCCATGGTCAGGGCCGATTTCAACGAGGTGGTCTGCACGCCGGACCGGCTGGCCGCCTGGTGCGCCTTCTGGGGCGAGGCGCAGGGCCGTCCGGTCTATCAGGAAATGTGCGGTTCGAATGACATCGAATATGCCGAAACGCTGGAGCGTTTCTGCACCGGTCTGGCGGAGGATGGCGGCTATGCCGTCAATGCCCGTGATGCCGCGCGGGTGATCCGGATCCTTCTGGAAGGCATCTGGCTCGACCTCATCACCATGACCAATCCCTATTCGAACGAAGACGCGATGCGCACCGCCTTTACCGCCGTGGCCGCGCTGTTTCCCAAGCACTTTACCGCATCCGGCCCGATCGCCAGGGTTTCTGTGGCCTGAGATGCGAACGCCGGGCCCTTCGGTCCGGCGCACGCCTTGCCCGGGTCCGCTTCAGGCGCGTTACGCCTTGTTGAGACGGGGGGCCATCAGGGTTGCGACCGCATCCATCGTGTTCCAGATGTCGGCAAAATGCTCGTCACAGATCCCGTCCTTGTCTTCCGACACGCTGAGATGGGCGCAGACCAGTCCGGTTTCGCGGTGGATCATCAGATATTGCCCGCAATAGCCGCCATGGCCGATCCATTTGCCATCGGTCTCGGACTGGTTGGAATAGCGATAGACATCGTCCGGCCTTGACCAGCCGGTGCCTTCCCTGACCGTCCTTTCCATGAAGGCGGCGCTGCCGACGCGCTTGCCATTGATCCCCATGCCCTCCCGGGCAAAGATCGATCCATACCGGATGAGGTCGCGCAGGGTCAGGCAGCCGCCACCGTCGATAACGGGAAAACCGGTCCGGTCCGTGCACATCGCAAAGCGGCCCTCGATGCCGGCGGCATCGACGATATCGGCAATGAAATCGCGCAGCCGCCTGCCCGACACCCGCTCGGCGATCCAGCCGAGGATTTCGGAGTTGGAATCCTTGTAATGCACCATGCCGGTGCGATTGACCGGATCCGGACTTTCGATGGTCGCGATGAAGCCCTGCAGCGTCAGTTCGTTCTCCGGGTCGCGCGGCAGCCGCCAGCCCATCGCCTCCTCATGCACATAATAGGCGGCATCGGGATCGGAATAGTCCTCGGAATAGTCATTGAAGACATTCATGTTGAGGACGTCCTGCAGCCGCGCCTGCGCGTAGCCGCTCGCCACCTCGGGCAGGTAGCGCGACACCGGAGCGTCAAGATCGACGAGTCCCGCCTCGTAGAGCTGGCCGAAAATAAGGTGGACCAGCAATTTCGAGATCGACTGGATGCTATGCATCTTCTCCGGCCCGAAATCCGGGGCGTAGCGTTCAAACAGCAGATGCTGGCCATGGGCAACAGCCATGGCGGAAAACCACGGCTTGGCCGTCAGGTGCCGCACGCAGTCGAGTTCGGCAATCGGCAGGGCGGCGCGCCTTTCGAGCTTCATCACGTTCGACGCCCGGAAAGTCGTGGTGTAGCGGGCGATTTCATGCAGGGAGTGGAACCCCTTGCGCCGGTTTTCCGGCAGGTTCCAGTTCCCCTTGTTGTCGTCGACGACCGCAAGCTGCGGGTTCGGGTAGGTACGAATCATTCTCTCTATGCTCACTTCTTTACATTGTCCGCATGCAGCGGCGGCGTGCGTCCCGCCCAGGGCATGGCCTGTTCCAGTTCCGCACCGACCGCAATCAGCAGGTGCTCTTCGCCGTGGCGCGCGCCGAGCTGCACGCCGATCGGCAGGCCGTTCGAATGCAGGGCAAGCGGCAGCGACAGGGCCGGCTGGCCCGCCACATTATAGGGCACCATGAACTGGCAGGGCGCCTCCTCGCGGATCAGGAACTCTTCCGGCGGGATGGCGATATTCATGCCATATTTGCCGTTCGGCTCGGCGACCTGCGCGCAGGTCGGCGACAGCCAGATGTCATGGGTCTGCCAGAAGCCCGCCATGCGGCGGCGCAGCGTGTTGAAGTCGCTCATCGTGGTGAAAAAGGCTTCCGCCGTCTGCTTCTTGGCAAATTCGTAGAACATCAGCGTCGCCTGGCCGACCGTATCCGGCCCGACCTTGCGGCCGCAGCGATCCCCGAGCCAGTCGAGCCAGGCGTCGAAGCCGAAATACCAGAGGTTCTTGCAGCCTTCGTCCATCAGCGGCAGGTCGATGTCGGGCTGGGCCTCGACGACGATATGGCCGAGTTCTTCCAGCAGGGCTGCGGTCTTGCGCACTGCTGCGGCGATTTCCGGATCGACCGGTGCATCCATCAGCGGTGCTGTGGAAAAGCCGATCTTCAGCCGCCGCTGGCCGCCCTCGACAAAGGACAGCCAGGGACGGTCGGGGCGGGCGATCACGTGGGGATCGCCGGGCATCGGCTTGCCGAGGCAATCCAGCATGGCGGCGGTGTCGCGCACCGTGCGGGTGAGGACGAAATTCTGTGCCATGCCATAGCCGAGCTCATCCTCGAAGGGTCCGGCAGAGACCCGGCCCCGCGACGGCTGCAGGCCGACGGTGCCGCACCAGGCGGCGGGCCCGCGGGTCGAGCCACCCATGTCGGAGGCGTGGGCCACCGGGGCAATGCCCGCAGCAACGGCGGCACCCGCGCCACCCGAAGAACCGCTGGTCGAATAGTCCTTGCGCCAGGGGTTGGATGTCGCGCCATAGAGAAGATTGTCGGCGCACAGCGCCAGCGAGAATTCCGGGGTGTTGGTGCGGCCCATCAGGTTGACGCCGCTGGCCAGCACCAGGTCGGCATAATGGTCATTGGCCTCCGTCAGCAGGCCTTCGGCGAGACGGCTGCCATTTTCCGCCTTGCGCCCGACGAAGTGCTCGCCGACATCCTTGACCAGAAACGGCACGCCGCGAAACGGGCCGTCGGCCAGCGCCGACGTGTCCTCGAAATCATCGTAGAACTCGATGACGGCATTGATCTCGGGATTGATGGCGGCGGCGGCGGCCTGTGCGGCCTTGACGACTTCGCCGGTGGACACAGCCCCGTCGCGGATCAGGGCCGCGAGGCCCAGACCATCGAGGGATGTATAGTCGGAAACATTCATGGATTTCTCTTTGCTGGAGGAAGCGCAGGACAGGACCGCAAGCGGTCTATTCCCGGTGGCCGAGTGTGTGTTTGCTGACGAATTCGCCCAGCATCTTTCCCACATCCGCCATGCGCTGGTAATTGGCCCTGGCGCGGGGGCCGAGACGCCCGGCAACGCTGTCGAGCATCAGATTGGTGATCACCGAAATGCCCGCCGTCGAATCCCAGAAGGTCTTGACATAGGTATGGGCCTCAAACACCCATTTCGAATAGGACCAGCCCCACAGGCTGAACTTGTCGGTGATGATGATCAGCGGCATGTCGATCGCCTTCAGCCGTTCGGCAAGCTTGACCGCCCGGCTGGAATAGGTGGCGGTATCGAGCAGGATGACCACGCTGCTGTCGCGATCCGCCATCAGCACCTCACCATAGGTGCCACTGTCACTGTTGACGAAAATGACCCCGGGCCGCATCCACAGCAGCCGGGAGGCGAAGTCCATCGCCAGGCCTTTCGAGGCCTGGAAGCCCAGAACATAAACGGTTGTCGCTTCCTCGACGGTCGCAGCCGCCTCTTCCCATTGCGGTGAAGCGGTGAGGGCATAGGCCTTGACCACGGCGTCGAGTTCCATCCTCAGGCTGTCGCGCAACGCTTCCTGCCGGGACCCGCGCACCTGGAAGCGGGCGAGGTAATCGTCGATATCCCGGCTTCCCGTGGACAGGTCAGGGCGCAATTGCCGCTTCAGCGTTTTCAGGTTTTCAAAGCCAAGGGTGCGGATGAACCGGGTGACGGTCATTTCGCTGACACCGACCGCCTGCGCCAGACTTGCACCGGTCTCGAACTGCAATCCGGTGAGATTGTTGAGGAAATAGGTGGCAAGGCGGCGTTCCGCCCGGGAAAATGCCGGCAGCCGCTCGCGCAGGATTGTTTCCAGCCTGCCCGCCCCCTGCACGGCATCACCGCCGGTATCACCGACACTGTCAGCCACCTCTGCCGCCTGGTCAAAAGCCATCCAACCCTCCCCGGCCTGCTCCGCCTACGGACGTCCCCTCCGCTGCACGAATGCGGCGGATCCCCCACGGTTATCAGGCATCAAAATTGTATGTATGCGCCGAAATGCCCGTGTTCCATTTTATTTGTCAAGTCAGTCAATATGGGATTTTATCATTTTTGTGTGATCTGCGACGGATTTTGGTAGAAATATAACTTTTCCGGTGCGGACTATGTCGGCAATAAAGCCAGTGGTTGCCTTCAGGCGGGCGAGATCGCGCAAATCCGCGTGAACGCTCATGTAGAAACTGCGCACCAACCGCACTTTGTGGGGCAATAGCCTGATCAGACGGGGATCGCCATCTGCGAGAAAGCAGGGCAGGACGCCAAGGCCCGCGCCGGACGCTATGGCTTCCGCCTGGGCCAGCAGGTTGGAGCTTTTCAGCCTCGGCGCAAGCGCTCTTGCGACATGCGGGAGATAGTCGAGTTCCGGCGTGAAGATCAGGTCGTCTATATAGCTGACGAAGGGCCTGCGCTGCAGATCCTGGGGGTCGGCGATGTCGCCGAAGCGCTCCGCGCCTTCCGCCGCGCCATAGACGCCGAGTTCGTAATCGGTCAGTTTCTGCGTGTGCAGCTTGCCATGGTGGGGATTGGACAGCCCGATGGCGATATCGGCCTCGCGCTTCGACAGGCTGAAGCTGCGGGGGGTTGCCACCAGCTCGACGTCAAGATGCGGATGCCGTGCGCAAAGCGCGCCGATGCGCGCTGCGAGGAAGCGTGTGCCGAAGCCGTCGGGGGTTCCGATCCGTACGGTTCCGGACACTTGCGTGCTTTCGGCGGCAATGTCGTTCTGGATGCCGATGACGGTGGATTCCACCCGTTCGGCCTCGGCCAGCAACCGCTCGCCGTCGAGCGTCAGCGCATAGCCGTTCAGACTTTTGTCGAAGAGCTTGGTTTTCAACGCGAATTCAAGTGCCGCAATCCGCCTCGACAGTGTAGAATGGTCAACTTTCAGCCGCCGCGCGGCTGTGGTCAGCTTTCCGCTGCGGGCAACAGCCAGAAAGGAACGGAGAAGATCCCAGTCGAACGGCTTCAACATGTGAATTCCTGCACAATAAACACGGAAATTTACCCGTATTATGGTGCGAAAATTTGTGCAATGGCTGGCGGCAGACCGGTGGCGCAACCCGGCCAGAACGGGCGCGCAGGGGTGAGGCGAGAGAGCCTGAAGGAGGAATGATGGATTTCAGCTTGACCGAGGAGCAGGCCGCCATTCGCGACATGGCGGGCACCTTTGCCGCGGACGAAATCGCGCCCCACGCGCTTGACTGGGACCAGACCCGGTTTTTCCCGGTCGAAGTGCTGCGCAAGGCGGCCATGCTCGGCATGGGCGGCATCTATGTCGGCGAAGAGCAGGGCGGCACCGGCCTTACCCGGCTCGATACCGCCGTGATCATCGAGCAGCTGGCCCGTGGCTGCCCCTCCATAGCCGCCTATGTATCGATCCACAACATGGTGGCGGGAATGATCGATCGCTATGGATCGGAGAACCAGAAGCGGCGGTTCCTGCCCGAGCTCCTGACCATGGCGACCCTTTCCAGCTATTGCCTGACCGAACCGGGCTGCGGCTCGGATGCGGCGGCGCTGAAGACCCGGGCGGTGCGCGATGGCGACCACTATAGTCTGTCCGGAGAGAAACAGTTCATTTCGGGCGCAGGCAGCGCCGGCCTCTATCTGGTGATGGCCCGCACCGGAGCGGAAGGGCCGAAGGGCATTTCCGCCTTCGTGGTGACGAAAGACATGCCGGGCCTGTCCTTCGGGGCCAATGAGAAAAAGATGGGCTGGCACGCCCAGCCGACCCGCGCGGTGATCCTCGACCAGGTACGGGTGCCCGCAGACAACCGGCTCGGCGCGGAAGGCGACGGCTTCCGGATTGCGATGAGCGGGCTCGATGGCGGGCGGCTCAACATTGCCGCCGCCGCCCTTGGCGGTGCCCAGAGCGCCTTTGACAGGGCGCTTGCCCATATGCGCGAGCGCAGGGCCTTCGGCCAGGCGATCCTTGATTTTCAGGCCCTGCAGTTCCGGCTTGCCGACATGGAAACCGATCTGGAAGTGGCACGCACCTTCCTCTGGCGCGCGGCCTCGGCGCTCGACGCCCGGGCCCCGGATGCGACAAGGCTCTGCGCCATGGCCAAGCGCCATGTGACCGACCGCGCCTTCGAGGTGGCCAACCAGGCGCTGCAGATGCTCGGCGGCTATGGCTATCTCGCCGATTACGGGCTGGAAAAGATCGTGCGCGACCTGCGCGTCCACCAGATCCTCGAAGGCACCAACGAGATCATGCGGGTGATCATCGCCCGCTCCATCGTCGCGAGGCAGGCATGAACGGCGGGATGCAGCAGGCAGATCCGGAGCTGCTCGTCTCCCGGCAGGGCAGCCTCGGCAGGATCATCCTCAACCGCCCGAAGGTGCTGAACAGCCTGTCGCTGGCCATGGTGCGCGCGATCGAGACGGCACTCGATGCCTTTGCCGCCGATCCCGAAATCCGCGCGGTCTGGATGACCGGGGCGGGCGACCGGGCTTTTTGCGCGGGCGGCGACATTCGCGCGCTCTATGATGCCGGAAAAGCCGGCGAGCACCTGCCGGAAACCTTCTGGCGCGAGGAATACCGGCTCGATGCGCGGATCAGCCGCTTTGCCAGGCCGGTGATTGCGGTGATGAACGGCATCACCATGGGCGGCGGTGTCGGCCTGGCCGCCCATGCCCGCCACCGCATCGTGATCGAACGGACGAAATTTGCCATGCCGGAAGCGGGAATAGGCTTTTTCCCCGATGTCGGCGCCTCCTATCTGCTGACCCGCAGGCCGGGCTTCTTCGGCACCTATATCGCGCTTTCAGGCGTGCCGCAGGGTCCGGCAGAAACCATGCGTGCCGGGATGGCCGATCATTTCGTGCCGGAAGCAAGCCTTTCGGCACTGGAGCGGCGGCTTGCCGGCCTTGCGCCGGGTGCCGGTCATGACGCCGTTACCACCGCGATTGCGGAAGTTGCAGCCCCCCCTGTACCGGCAATCCCGGACGATCATCTGGCCCTGATCGACCGGTGTTTTGACCGGCAGACGATGGAAGGGATATTCATCGCCCTTGCGGGGGAAGATGACCCCTTCGCGGCGGAAACATTGGCGCTTCTCAAGGCGAAATCGCCGACCAGCCTGAAGGTGACGCTGGCGCTTTACCGGATGGGTCGTATCGCCCCCGACCTTGCCGCCTGTCTGGAACGGGAATTTGCCGTGACCGCAGGCATGATCGCGGGCCGGGACTTTTACGAGGGCGTGCGCGCCGCCATCATCGACAAGGACCGCAACCCGCGCTGGTCGCCTGCTGATCTCGCCGGGGTGGACCCGTCCGATGTCGCCGCCTATTTCATTCCCCGGCACCCGCCGCTTTTTGCCTGAACTCCGGAAAGGAAAACCCATGGCAGAGACAATTGCCTTCATCGGCCTTGGAAACATGGGCGGCCCGATGGCTGCCAATCTCGTCCGGGCGGGCTTTGCCGTCACCGGCTTCGATCTGGCGGAGGCAAGCCTTGCCGAGGCCCGCGACCGGGGGGTGGCGATTGCCGCGTCTGCCGAAGAGGCTGCCCGGGATGCGTCCGTCATCGTCACCATGCTGCCCGCCGGACGGCATGTGCTCTCTGTCTGGGAGAGCCTGATCCCGCTTGCCAGATCCGGCTCGCTGCTGATCGATTGCTCGACCATCGATGTCGGGAGCGCCCGCAAGGCGCATGGGCTTGCGGCAGGTGCCGGCCAGATGTCGCTGGATGCGCCGGTTTCCGGCGGCACCGGCGGCGCTGCGGCGGGTACGCTCACCTTCATGGCCGGTGGGTCGCCAGAGGCTTTTGCCCGGGCAAAACCGGTGCTGGAGGCAATGGGCAAGCGGCTCGTCCATTGCGGTGAGGCAGGGGCGGGCCAGGCGGCCAAGATCTGCAACAACATGATCCTCGGCATTTCCATGGCGGCGGTCAGCGAAGCCTTCGTGCTGGCGGAAAAGCTCGGCCTTTCCCATCAGGCGCTGTTTGACGTCGCCTCGACCTCGTCCGGCCAGTGCTGGGCGCTGACCAGCAATTGCCCGGTCCCCGGCCCGGTTCCCGCCTCGCCCGCCAACCGGGATTACCGGCCGGGCTTTGCCAGTGCCCTGATGCTGAAGGACCTGAAACTGTC
This sequence comes from uncultured Gellertiella sp., assembly GCF_963457605.1. GTDB lineage: Bacteria > Pseudomonadota > Alphaproteobacteria > Rhizobiales > Rhizobiaceae > Gellertiella. The sequence goes on along the minus strand of NZ_OY735139.1, from coordinate 2,236,038 downwards.
GCAGGAGGCGGCGGCGGCCAGCGGAGCCAGCACGCCGCTCGGTGCCCATGCCACCGAACTCTACACGGCATTTGACAAATCCGGCCATGGACAGGAAGACTTCTCCGCGATCATCCGCCATCTGCGCGACCTGAGTGCCTGAGGAAACAGCTGACCATGACCCCCGTCACCACGACTTACGAGACCATCCTTGCCGAAACCCGTGGCCGTGTCGGGCTCGTGACCCTCAACCGGCCAAAGGCGCTGAACGCGATCAATGCGCAGCTGACATCCGAACTGCTTGAGGCCCTCGAAGGTTTCGATGCCAGTCCGGAGATCGGCTGCATGGTGGTGACGGGGTCGGACAAGGCCTTCGCCGCCGGGGCCGACATCAAGGAAATGCAGTCGGCCACCTATATCGACATGTATTCCAACGACTGGTTTTCCGCCTGGGACCGGATGGCGGGCCTGCGCAAGCCGGTGATTGCTGCGGTCGTCGGCTATGCGCTTGGCGGCGGCTGCGAACTGGCGATGATGTGCGATTTCATCCTCGCTGCCGACACCGCGAAATTCGGCCAGCCGGAAATCAAGCTCGGTGTGATGCCGGGCATGGGCGGCAGCCAGCGGCTGACCCGGCTGATCGGACGCTCCAAGGCGATGGAAATGTGCCTGACCGGGCGGATGATGGATGCCGCCGAGGCGGAACGGGCGGGCCTCGTCTCCCGCATCCTGCCTGCTGCCGAACTGGTCGAGGACGCGCTTCGCACCGCCGACACCATCGCGTCCCAGTCGATGCCCGCCACCATGATGGTCAAGGAAGCCATCCACCGCGCCGACCAGGTCAACCTTGCCGAGGGGCTGCGGCATGAGCGCCGGGTGTTCCACGCGATGTTCGCGCTCGACGACCAGAAGGAAGGCATGGCGGCCTTTGTCGAAAAACGCCCCGCCCGGTTCAAGAACCGCTAACGCATGTCGCGTTCAATCGCCCTCGGTTGAACGATAACGCATATGCGCAACATGAGAGCGAAAGCGCGGCTCTGTTGAATCCAGCAAAACGCGCCGCGCTTCAGAATTCCGGCAGCTAATTCGGCCTGGCCAATTCCGGTTTTCGATTTTTTCCGCTAGAACCCCATGGCTGGCTGCGCTTCGCGGCCAGATCCGCTTAGGCGGTGTCGGGGGTGCATTGGCAGTATCGATCGGATTCTGGATTGCGGCGGCAGGCTTTGCCCTGCGCATTCATGCCGACGCCGATTTTCTGGCCCGGCTGAAAGGCGGGGATCCCTCTGCCCTGCGCGCGCTCGTCGAACGCCATCACGCAGCCCTTGTCGGCCTTGCCCAGACCATCGTGAAGAACCGGGCGGCGGCGGAAGACATTGCCCAGGAAACCTGGCTTTCCGTACTTGCCAATGTTTCCCGCTTCGAAGAGCGCTCGCAACTGTCGAGCTGGATCATCGCCATCCTCCTCAACAAGGCCAAGACCCACGCCCGCAAGGAAGGCCGCTATACCGCGCTGGCCGACGAGGCGGGTGATGACAGCGCCGCAGGCGTCGACATTCCGGCTGACCGGTTCGATGCGCGTGGCCACTGGCGCGAACAGCCTGCCTCCTTCGACGGGCTGACGCCCGAGCGAATCGTTGCGGGCCGGGAACTGTGGAAACATGTCCGCCAGTTGATCGACAGCCTTCCCGATGGCCAGCGCGCCGTGCTGATCATGCGCGATGTCGAGGGCAAATCCGCCGCCGAAGTGTGCGAAGCCCTGTCGCTGACCCCTGAAAACCAGAGAATCCTGTTGCACAGGGCCCGCGGACGGCTGCGCAATCAGGTCGAGGCAAGGCTGTCGGGCAAGGGTGCGTGAGCCGCCCTGACGCCTGGAATCACGGTTAATATCCGCTTCACAAACATGTGATCATATATTTCTGTAACAGGCGAGCCCGTCCCCAGTCTAACGGCCAGAACGACGCGACAACCCGACTGGAAAGGCATCGATACCGTGCTCACCTGCAAAGACATACCTGGCGTCGCCAGCGATTACGTAAGCCACGAGGGCGGTCGCAAATCCCGCCTTCTGATCGGCCTTCACCTCCTCCAGTGCACCAATTGCCGCGCCTATGTGCGCAGCCTGAAAAACCTGCGCTCGCTTGCCGCTGCCAGCTTCCGCGCCGAAGCGGTGCCGACAGATCTTTTCGAGCGCCTGAACCTCAGGAGCAACAGCCATAACACCTCCATCGGGGAGCAGAACTGATGATGAAAGACCGTTTCGATTTTTCCGCCAGCACCACGGATATGAAAGCCACCCAGGCGTTCGAGGGTGCCGTGTTTGGTCTTGCGGCGCATCGGCCCGAGACCGGCCCGCAGCTGGAAGCTGCACTTGCCGCCGACCCCAACCATGTCGGTGCCTTTGCGCTGCGCGGCTTTGCCAATCTCATCCTCGCCCGCTCCGAACTGGTGCCGAATGCCGCCAAGGCGCTTGACGCCGCCCGTGGTGCGCTTGCCGCCAGGGATGGCGGCACCGATGACGAGCGGGTGCTGGTGAGCGCGCTGGACGATGCCGCCAACATCTCGTTTGCCGAGGCCGCCCGGACGCTTGACCGGGGCTTTGCCCACAAGCCCGCCGCCTTCCTGCCCTTCAAGATCGCCCAGGCTCTGCGCTTCATGACGGGTGATGCCAGGGGCATGCTGGAAAGCAGCACCAGGGCGCTTACCCATTGGAGCCAGGACATGCCGGCCGCCGGCTTCATTCTCGGCTGCCACGCCTTTGCGCTGGAAGAGCACGGCCATTATGACGAGGCCGAACTGATCGGTCGCCGCGCCGTCTCGCTGGAGCCGAACGACAGCTGGGGCCTGCATGCCGTTTCCCACGTGCATGAAATGCGTGGCGCGACGGGCGAGGGCATTGACTGGCTGGAACAGAGCCGCCGCGCCTGGTCGCGCTGCAACAACTTCTCGTTCCACATGGCCTGGCATCTGGCGCTGCTGCATCTCGAGCAGGGCGATCATGAGCGGGTTCTCGACATCTATGACGAGGATGTCCGCCCGACCCAGACCGACGATTTCCGCGACATGGCCAATGCGGTGTCGCTGCTGTGGCGGCTCAACCAGAGCGGCGTCCATGTCGGCTCGCGCTGGCAGGATCTGGCCGAAGTGGCCCGCCGCCGCCGCACCGACACGACGCTGATCTTTGCCGCCATGCATAATCTGGCAGCCCTGGTGGCGATCGGCGACTATGGCAGCGCCCGGGAACTGCTGGTCAGCATCGAGGAGCGGGCGATGGGTCCCGGCGATCAGGCAAGGGTTGCCGGCGAAGTCGGCGTTCCGCTTGGCCGCATCCTTTCCGGCCTCGGCACGGCTGCCGACCGGCAGATGCTTGATCATCTCGTGCGCAACATGCCGAAACTCGGCGGCAGCAATGCGCAGCGCGATTTCTTCGTGCTGGCGCTTGCCAAGGCAGCGGGCCTCAACGGCGATGCCGAAGGCCTTTCCCGTATCCGGCAGGTTCGTCGCGGGCTGAAGGCGGAAGACCGCCTGATGCGCTCGATCGAAATCCGGGCCATGCACTGAACCTTGAGGAGGACAACACCATGACCATGACCGAAAGCCGCAGCGCCTCGCTGTTTCCCGAAGTAACCAGCCGCCTGATCATCACCATCATTCTTGCCGGGGTCGCCGCCGATCTCAGCTGGGAAGTGTGGGCCCGGTTCATCACGCCGATCTTTGTCGGCGGTCCGCTGGAGCCGGCCGGCCTCGTGCAGACCGTCTTCGGCCTGTCGAGCCGTGCGCTTGCCGAACTGATCCACGGATCGGTCGGCATCATATTCTATCCGATCGGCTATCTCTTCATCGCCCGCCCGCTGCAGCGGCTGATCTTCCCGTCGCTGCCGCTGCTTCTGACCGGCATCGGCTTCGGCACCGGTCTCTGGGTCTTCGCCCTCTATGTGATGGCGCATCTGATCGGCGGGCTGCCGGCCTTCCTCGGCTTCATCCCGCTGACCTGGGCCTCGCTCGTCGGCCATATCATTTTCGGCGTCGTGGTTGCCTTCGTCGTCAAGGCCCGCAACGACTGACCGAAACAAATGACTGACGGAGCTCTAGAAACCGAGCTCCGTCAGCCCCGCATCGAGATTGGCAGGATTGACCTCATGACCGCCCTTGTGCAGGCAAAGCGCGCTTTCGCCACGGGAACAGCCAGGGGCAACCTCGCAGGAAATGCCGGCAATCACCTTCGTCTCGCGCTTGGGACCACAGGTGGCGCTGGCACGGACCACACCGAAACTCTTGAAAGTATTGCCCTGATGGAACCGTCCGCCGAGCGCGCGCCCTTCGAGCGGAAAGGTCTTGTCCGCCCGGCCGTGAAAGTGGATCATCGGCGGAATGGCGCTCGTGCAATCCTCCGGCTTTGGCAGCGGGTCCCAGAATACACCGGAAAAAGTCACAGACGCGGCAAACCGGTCGCCTTCTCGGCAGACCGTGTACCAGGCAGCCGACGCGCCGAGCGAGAAGCCGCCGATCACCATGTCTTTCGGCTGAATGCCGAAGCGCTTGGTGACGTCGGAAACGACCTGATCGATGAATACAGGGTCGTTACGGCCCTTCTCCGGCAGGTTCGGCAGCGACCAGACGCCATCCTTGCCATCGACGGCAACAAAGGCGAGACCGTGCTTCAGCGCCGCATCGACCAGCGCCCGATGCTTCATCTGGTCCGCTGCGGAACTGGCATAACCGTGGAAGAACACCAGCGCGCCCTTCGGTTTTTCCCCCTTGGGCACTTCGATGCGGTAGTCGCCAAGCTTGACCGAACAGGGTGTCGCCCCACCGCAACTGGTGGCGGCGAGAGCGGGCGAAGCCGCGGCCAGGGTCAGGATCAACAATGAAGGCAGTTTCATCGGGCATTCTCCTTGCCGCATCGACATTGAACTACCTAAAGACTCATGATGAATCCGGCAATTGACCCGGCTTCACGTTTTCGCGAAGGACTGATTTTCTGATGACTGTCGAGACCGCTTCCGCCTCTGCCCGCGTTGCCGATACCGTGGCGAAGACGCTCCACGCGCATGGCATCCGCCTCGCCTTCGGCATGCCGGGCGGCGAGGTGGTGACGCTGGTGGATGCGCTGGAAAAGGCAGGCATCGCCTTCAATCTCGCCCGGCATGAAACCGCAGCCGCCCTGATGGCCGCCGGCGCTGCCACCACCACCGCCACGCCGGGCCTGCTGGTCACGACGGTGGGTCCGGGTCTTGCCAATGCGGTCAACGGCATTGCCGATGCCAGCCAGGAACATGTGCCGCTGATCGTGATCTCCGGCGTGGTCGACCGCGATACCCGCGCCCGCTACACCCATCAGGTGATCGACCATGCGGCAATGCTGCGCCCGCTGGTCAAGGCAAGCTTTGAAATCAACGAGGAAAGCGCCGGGCCGACCGTTGCGCGGGCACTTGCCATCGCGCTTGCCGAACCGATGGGGCCCGTGCATCTTGATCTCTCCCCCGCCGTTGCCGCCATGCCCGACCGGAAGGCGAAGGCAATTGCCCCGCCGCAGACCGTCCTGCCCACCATCAGCCCTGCCGATCCCGCGATCCAGTCGCTCGCCGCACGGCTGGCTGCAGCCGACAGGCCGCTGATCCTTGCGGGCTTCGAGGCGGCGCGCCATGGTGCGGGCACCGCGCTCCGGGCACTTGCCGAAAAGCGCTGCATTCCCGTGATCACCACCTACAAGGGCAAGGGCATCCTTTCGGAAGACCACCCGTTGTCGCTGGGCGGTGCCGGCCTGTCGCCCGCAGCCGACCGGGTCCTGCTCGACCTCGTGCGGGCTTCAGACCTGCTGCTGATGGTCGGCTATGATCCGATCGAAATGCGCCTCGGCTGGCTGGATCTGCTCGACGATCCCGCACGGATGATCGAACTGACCGCTGCCCCCGCCGATCATGCCATGCATCACGCGGGCTTGCGCCTGACCGCGCCGGTGGACCGGGCAATACGGGCACTGGAAGCCTCCGTTTCCCCGGGCAGCAGCTGGCCGGAAGGCGAACCGGTCAGGGCACGACAGGCACTCGACCGGCAATTTGCAACGCCGGCAGCCTGGGGCCCGCATGCAATCATCGATGCGCTGGCGAAGGCTGCGGGCGAGGACGCCATCGTTACCGTCGACAGCGGGGCGCACCGCATTCTGCTGTCGCAGAAATGGCGGGCAAAGCATCCGCTGCATCTCTTGCAATCGGCAGGTTTCTGCACCATGGCCGCCGCCCTGCCGCTGGCAATCGGCGCAAGCCGCGCCAACCCCGGACGCCGCGTCATCGCCGTGATGGGCGATGGCGGGCTGGAAATGGGGATCGGCGAACTTGCAACGCTGCGCGATCTTGCCCTGCCCGTCACCGTGCTGGTGTTCCAGGACCAGAGCCTGGCGCTGATCGCCATGAAACAGGCGGCCTCCGGGCTTGCCCCCGCCGGAATTGCGCTGGGGCGGACCGATTTTGCCGCGATTGCCAGAGGGTTCGGTGGCTCCGGCCAAACCGTGCGGGACGCACACAGCCTTGGCACCGCGCTCAGCGATACCGCCGCCCGGGACACATTCAGCCTGATTGCCTGCGAGTTTGACGCCGATGCTTACAAAAACAGTTTTTGATCCCGAAATCGCTGCGGCGATGGTACCGGCCAAGAAGGTCCGCGATCCCCGGCTCGACTTCTTCCGGGGGATGGGGATGTTCATCATCTTCGTCGCCCATGTCCCCTATGACGAATGGGCGCTGTGGATACCGGCGCGCTTCGGCTTTTCCGATGCGACCGAGATCTTCGTCTTCCTGTCCGGCATGGCCTCCTCCATCGCCTTCGGACGGCTGTTCGACCGGGAGGGCCTGCTGGTGCTGACCGCCCGGATCGTCCACCGGATCTGGCAGATCTACTGGGCGCATATCTGCCTGTTCATCGCGGTCGCCACCCTGATGGCGGTGGCCGGGCTGAAGCCGGATGGCTCGACCTACATCAACAGCCTCAACCTCGACATGTTCTTCCAGACACCGGCAACGCTGCTGCCGCACCTGTTCACGCTCACCTATGTCGCGAACTATTTCGACATTTTGCCGATGTATATGGTGATCCTTGCCCTGATGCCGGTGATGCTGCTGGCCGAGCGGCTGCACCGCGCCCTGCCCTTCGTGCTGATGGCCGTGCTCTGGGGCTTCACCCAGGCGGGCCTGCTGCTGCTTCCGGCAGAACCCTGGACGACGCGGACCTGGTTCTTCAATCCCTTTGGCTGGCAGCTGGTCTTCTTCACCGGCTTCTTCATCATGCGCCGCACGCTGCCCGTCCCCGGGCTGGACAGGCGGCTGATGGCCGTTGCGATTGCCATCGTCGTCGCCACCGTGCCCTTTGCCTGGTATCTGGTGCTCGACAATGTCGCCTTCTTCAACCATGCCGCTGCGAGCATCTTGGCGCTGACCGACAAGAGTGCCTTCGGCATCCTGCGCTATGTGCATTTCCTGGCACTGGCCTATATCGTCACCCATGCCATGGGTCCCGGCGGGCACCGGCTGAAGGGCAGGCTCGTCGATGTCATGCGCAAGGTTGGCCAGCAGTCGCTCGCAGTGTTCATCACCGGCATGTTCACCGCCCAGGTCCTCGGCATCGTGCTTGACCGCACCGACCGCTCCTTCCTGCCGACGCTTGCCGTCAATCTTGCCGGCTTCGCCATCCTGACCGCCACCGCCTACACCGTCTCCTGGTTCAAGTCGGCACCGTGGAAGAGCGCCTGAGGGGACGGGTGCGGCTGATCTCCCGTGGGACGAGGTGTTGCGGGTATCGGGATGATCTGGCCAGGATTATCCGTCAATCATCGCCTTGAGGGTCTCCAGCCGGTCGGCATCCGCAGGCAGTTTGTCGGTACGCAGGCGGACTATGCGCGGAAAGCGCATCGCCACGCCGGACTTGTGCCGGTTCGAGCGGTTCAGCCCTTCGAAAGCCACTTCCACCACGAAACCATCCTCTTTCGTCGCCTTCAGCACCCTCACCGGGCCGAAGCGGTCAATGGTGTTGTTGCGCACGAACCGGTCGAGCACCTGCAGTTCCGCATCGGTAAAGCCGAAATAGGCCTTGCCGACGGGAACGAGATGTTCGCCGTCCGGCCCGTTCGTCCACACACCGAAGGTGAAATCCGAATAGAAGCTCGACCGTTTGCCGTGACCGCGCTGGGCGTAGATCAGCACCGCATCGACCGTGTGGGGATCGCGCTTCCACTTGAACCACGGCCCCTTGTAGCGTCCTGCCTGATAGGCGCTGTCGAGCCGTTTCAGCATCACGCCTTCGATGACCGGATCGGGCGGCGCTTTCCGCAGGTGATCAAGCTCTTCCCAGCTGGCGAATTCCACAAGCGGCGACAGGTCGAAACGGAGCGGATCCGCCCCGGAAAGCACGGATTTCAGCGCTTCCCGCCGTTCCAGAAACGGCATCGCGCGGATATCCTCATTGCCCCTGAACAGCAAATCGTAGCTCCGCACGAAGGCCGGAAATTCCTCCAGGGTCCGTGCCGTCACGGCCTTGCGGTTCAGCCGCTGCTGCAAATCCGAAAACGGTCGCGCAGCGCCGTTGCCGTGAAAGGAGCCGCCGACAAGCAGCTCGCCGTCCACAGTGCCTTCGAAGGTAATCGCCAGCAGAATATCCGGGAAACTCGCGGAAATATCCTCGCCGCTGCGCGAAAAAATCCTGTTCAGCCCATTCCGGCAGGTGAGCTGGATGCGGATGCCGTCCCATTTCCACTCGGCGGCATAGTCGCGCGGGTCAAGCCCTGCAAGATCGCCATCCTGCACCGGATTGGCAAGCATGACAGGATGGAAGATGACCGGGCTGGTCAGCACCGGACGGTCGGCCCGTCCCTCGATCCAGGCGAACAGCGGTTCATAGGGCGGCTTCAGACCATGCCAGATCGCCTCGATTTCGGTCGCATCCCTGTCTCCGAGTTCCGCCAGGGCCTGCATCGCAAGCCGGGCGGAAACGCCCATGCGAAACGAGCCGGTTGCAAGCTTGAGAAACGCATAGCGGCCGGACGAATCGAGCGCATCCAGCCTGTCGCGCACCAGCCCCCTGACTGTGGTTTTGCCGGCATGGTTGAGGCTTTCGATCACCTCCGAAAGCCGGGGTTCGTGCAGGCGCGCAGCCGGGTCGCGCTCATTGTCCCAGATCAGCGCAATCGTTTCGGCAAGATCCCCGACATAGTCGTAGGAATAGCGAAACAGCTGTTCATCGATCCTCTCCATCACCAGCTCGCGCAAGAGCTTCGGCTTCACATTGGCAACGTCGAGGGTTCCCGCGATGGCGGCCAGGGCATAGCCGCGGTCGGGATCAGGCACGTCGCGAAAATAGTCGGCTAACAGCTTCCGCTTGGCATTGCGCCCGGGTGTCAGGACGACCCGGTCGAGAAGGGCGGAAAAGGCTTTCATGTCTCTTCCTCCTCTTCATAACCGACGAGATGCAGCGGCTTGGCCGCAATGCCCTGAAGCGCACACCAGCGCACCAGCGCCTCCTCGCGCCCGTGCGTCACCCAGACTTCCGATGGGGCGATCTCGCGGATGGTGGAAAGCAATTCCGGCCAGTCGCAATGATCCGAGATCACCAGCGGCAATTCGACGCCGCGCTGACGGGCCCGCTGGCGCACCATCATCCAGCCGGAGGCAAAGGCTGGCAGCGGATCGGCAAACCGGCGCATCCAGACGCCTGAAAAGGCAGAGGGCGGCCCGATCACCACGGCACCGCGAAAATCTGCTTCCGGCTCCTCGACCGCCACCTTCAGGTCGCCGAGATCTATCCCTTCGCTGCGATAATAGTCACAGAGCCGGACGAGTGCGCCATGCAGGTAGATCACCTTGTCGTATCCTGAAGCCCGCAGCAGCGCGATCACCCGCTGGGCCTTGCCGAGTGCATAGGCCCCGACGAAATGGGTGCGCTCGGGAAACTGGGCAAGGGAGGACAGCAGCTTGCCGGTTTCGGTGAGCGGATCGGGATGATGGAAGACCGGCAGGCCGAAGGTCGCCTCGGTGATGAAGACATCGCAGGCCGCGGGCGCAAACGGCGCGCAGGTGGGATCAAGGCTGCGCTTGTAGTCGCCGGAGACAACGATGCGGGTGCCCCCGTGTTCCACGAGGATCTGGCAGGAGCCGAGCACATGCCCCGCCGGATGAAATTCGACGCCGACGCCATTGATGTGAATCCGGCTACCGATCGCCGCAATGTCTTCGGTCCGGCAATGACCCTCCCCCATCCGGATGCGCATGATGTCGAGCGTTTCGCGTGACGCGAGCACGGCCCCGTGGCCGGAGCGGGCGTGGTCGGAATGGCCATGCGTAATCAGCGCCCGGGCAACAGGTCTCACGGGATCCACATGGAAATCGCCCGCAGGGCAATAGAGCCCGTCCGGCGTCGGAAAAAGCAGTGCTTCAGCTTTCATGACTGGCAAGATAGTCGCTTTTCCGGCGCTGACCAGTGGTCGCGCGCATGGAGGAGATCACACGAATATCCCGCCCCCGGCGGGCGCAACAGGCAGCCCTGCCGTATTCGGCACCGGATTTCACAACCATCTGGTTGACGGCGGGCATGGTTTGCGATCAGGTTCCTGTTCGCGGCACACGGGCTTCTGAATGCGACGTCCCGAATGCCTCAGGGGTTTGTCCGGGTCAGCATGATCCCGACAATTAGAAAACGGGGCGGGCGCGTCCCTCCATCGATTTGCCAAAGGGAGGCATGGCATGAAGACGATCAGGGGACCGGCACTGTTTCTGGCGCAATTTGCGGGCGACGCCGCGCCGTTCAATTCGTGGGACGGCATTACCCGCTGGGCCGCCGAGTGCGGCTATTTCGGCGTGCAGGTGCCAAGCTGGGACGCACGGCTGATCGACCTTGGGAAGGCGGCGACTTCGAAAGACTATTGCGACGAATTTGCAGGCATTGCGCGGGCCAATGGCGTCGAGGTGACCGAACTCTCGACCCATCTGCAAGGCCAGCTGGTCGCGGTTCACCCGGCCTATGACGACGCCTTCGACGGTTTTGCAGCGCCCGGGGTGCGGGGCAATCCCCGGGCGCGCCAGGAATGGGCGGTGGAGCAGGTCAAGCTTTGCCTGACGGCGTCGCGACACCTCGGGCTTGACGCCATGGCGTCCTTTTCCGGGGCGCTCTGCTGGCCCTATCTCTATCCCTGGCCGCAGCGCCCGGCAGGACTGGTGGAAACCGGCTTTGACGAGCTTGCCCGCCGCTGGCGACCGATCCTCGACCATGCCGAAAGCGTCGGCGTCGATATCGCCTATGAAATCCATCCCGGCGAAGACCTGCATGATGGCGTGACCTTCGAGATGTTTCTGGAGCGGGTCGGCAATCACCGCCGCGCCAACATGCTCTACGATCCCTCGCATTATGTCCTGCAGTGCCTCGACTATCTCGATCACATCGATATCTACCACGAACGGATCAAGATGTTTCACGTCAAGGACGCGGAATTCAACCCGACGGGACGGCAGGGCGTCTATGGCGGCTTCCAGTCCTGGGTGAACCGCGCCGGGCGTTTCCGTTCGCCAGGGGATGGACAGGTGGATTTCGGCTCTATCTTTTCGAGGCTCACCCAGCATGATTTTCAAGGCTGGGCGGTGGTGGAATGGGAATGCTGCCTCAAGCATCCCGAAGATGGAGCCCGCAAAGGCGCGGCATTCGTCCGCAATCACATCATAAAGGTGACCGAAAAGGCGTTTGACGATTTTGCCGGTGGCGGCACGGACGAGGTTTCCAACCGGCGCATGCTGGGTATCTGACAGAGTATGTGGAGAAGACAATGGCTATAGAAGGAACGGCAGAAAAGCGGGAATCGCGGATTCGCCTTGGCATGGTGGGCGGTGGCTCCGGGGCCTTTATCGGCGCGGTGCATCGTATCGCGGCGCGGATCGACGATCACTATGAGCTGGTTGCAGGTGCCCTGTCCTCGACACCGGAAAAGGCCCGCCAGTCGGGCGCCGAACTCGGGCTTGATCCCGCCCGCACCTATGACGATTTCACATCTATGGCGATCCGCGAGGCACGGCTGAAGGACGGCATCGAGGCGGTGGCCATCGTCACACCCAACCACATGCATTATCCGGCGGCACGGGAATTCCTCAAGCGCGGCATCCACGTGATCTGCGACAAGCCGCTGACCTCGAACATGGCGGATGCGAAGAAGCTGCTGAAGGCGGCCGGGCAGTCCGATGCGCTGTTCATCCTGACCCACAACTATACCGGCTACCCGATGATTCGGCAGGCGCGCGAGATGGTGGCGAGCGGCGAGCTTGGCGATATCCGGCTGGTGCAGATGGAATATGCCCAGGACTGGCTCGCCGAACCCCTGGAGCAGACCGGCCAGAAGCAGGCCGCCTGGCGGACCGACCCGAAACAATCGGGTGCGGGCGGCTCGACCGGCGATATCGGCACCCATGCCTATAATCTCGGCTGCTTTGTCTCCGGGCTGGAACTGGAGGAGCTTGCAGCCGATGTCCATGTTTTCGTGCCCGGTCGCAGGCTGGATGACAATGCCCATGTAATGTTGCGCTTCAGGGGCGGGGCGAAGGGCCTGCTCTGGTGCAGCCAGGTGGCATCGGGCAAGGAAAATGGCCTCAAGGTCCGGGTCTATGGCACCAGGGCCGGGCTCGAATGGAGCCAGGAGGACCCGAACTACCTGTGGTTCACGGCGCTCGGCAAGCCGAAACAGCTGATCACCCGTGGCGGGGCGGGATCGAATGCATCCGCCGGTCGCGTCAGCCGCGTGCCACCCGGCCACCCGGAAGGTTATCTCGAGGGTTTTGCGACGATCTACTCGGAAGCCGCCCGCGCCATCCAGGCAAGGCGAAAGGGTGTGCCCGTCGACCCCTCCGTCCTCTACCCGACCGTCGCCGACGGGGTGAAGGGCGTTGCCTTCGTCGAGGCCTGCATCGCCTCGTCGAGGCGCAATGGCGCATGGATCAGGCTCTGAGGGTCAGGTCACTCATGCCTGCACGGCGCGTGCCGGGTGATGGCGGGATTCGCGGCGGATCAGGATCAGGCCCGGCAACATCGGCAGCCACAGGGTGAAGCCACGCAACAACAGGGTCGCGGCGAGGCTTGACTCCACGCTGGCACCGAAAAAATGCAGGATGCCGATACTGGTCCCCTCGAAGGTTCCGAGCCCCATCGGTATCGGCGAAATGGTGGTGACCACCGACGCCAGCAGGAAGGCGATGAAGGCCTGTTGCGGCTCGACGGCAAGCCCGACAGCCCGTGCCGCGCACCAGAGCGTGGCGGAATCGATCAGGAACAGCGCGGCCTGAAGGCCAATTGTTTCCGCCAGAAGCCGGCCATCGCCGAGCACATCCATCCTGACCTCGGCAAGCAGATCGGCAAAGCGCTGGACAAAATGCCAATGCCGGGCCCAGTCCGGGATGAAATTGCCGTGGGAGCGGATGAGCAGCACGACCGAACCGGCAATGACGGCGAGGATGACCGCGAAAATCACCAGCAGGGAGGCCCAGGCATCGCTGAAATCGCCCATGTTCCACAACAGCGAAAAGGCCGAGAGCGCCACCAGCAGATAGGCGGCATAGTAGGAGAGTGCCGCCACCACCAGCGCGGTTACCGCCGTGGCCGGGGCGATGCCCCGCCGGACCAGACCGCGCACCACCATGATGCTGCCGCTCAGCCCGCCTGTCGGCACCGCCTGATTGGCAAACAGCTCCACCAATGCCAGCCCGAGAAGGCTGCGCAGTTTCATCGGTGCACCCGCGTGTTTCAGCACTCTCGACCAGACGGCAGCGGCGCAGAGATAGGTGAGGATCTGGCAGGCGAGGGCCGCCAGAAGCCAGCGCAGATCGGCACCGCGGATCGTTTTGACGAAGACGGTGAAATCGCCGAAATGCAACAGGAAAGTGACAAGACCCGCCAGCGCCAGAAGGCCGATCCCCCAGCCCAGCAGCGGCCCCAGCGGTTCTCCGGTTTCCGGTGCAGTCGAACGCTCGAAGGCGGCGTCGGCGGGATCTGTCGCGTGCAGGGCATCGTCCTGTTGGCTATCCGGTTTGGCCTGGTTCGACATCTGCGCAGTCCTCGGTTGAGAGGGGCCTGATCAAGGCGAGCTTGATCGGGATCAAGGCGAGCTTGATCGGGATCAAGGCGCAGGCTCGGGAAAGCGAGGATAGCATGGTACGGGTCTGGCCGTGTGGACAAAACGCCGCCCTGCACCACATAGACCTTGTCACAGGTGCCGCGCGGCAGTTTTGCGAGAACGACATGCTCTGATTGAAAAGGTTTGCATTCCCGCAGCGGAGATATTCATGGCTGACGATCCCTACGACATTCTCGGCGTCAAGCGGACCGCGACGCAAAAGGAGATACAGACGGCCTATCGCAAGCTTGCCAAGAAGCTGCATCCCGATCTCAATCCGGGCAACACGGCATCGGAAGAGAAATTCAAGGCAGCCGCCTCCGCCTATGCCATCCTGTCTGATGAGGACAAGCGCAAGCGCTTCGACAGCGGCGAGATCGATGCTTCCGGAGCCGATGCGCCGCCAAAACACTATTATCGCGATTATGCCGGAACGGCGGGACAAAAGGACCGCTATGCCAATGCCGGGGGCTATGCCGATTTCGGGGACGGCGACGATATATTCTCGAGCTTCTTTTCACGTCGCGCCGGAGCGGGCGGAACGGCAAGAGCGCGTGGCCAGGACCGGCATTTTGCCATGGAGGTCGAATTTCTCGACGCTTTCAACGGCATCCACCGCGACATCAGCCTGCCCGATGGCCCGCCTCTCGACATCAGGATACCACCCGGCACCCGCGACGGGCAGACCCTGCGGTTGCGGGGCAAGGGCGACGCCGGTTTCAATGGCGGCGAAGCCGGCGATGCGCTGATCGAAATCCGGGTGCGGCCCCACCCTCTCTTTCGGCTTGATGGCGATGACATCCGGTTCGAGCTGCCGATCTCGATTTCGGAGGCCGTGCTGGGTGGCAAGATCGACGTCCCGACCCCATCCGGCCCGCTGCACGTGACGCTGCCTGCCCATTCCAACAGCGGCAAGGTGCTCAGGCTGAAGGGAAAGGGTGCGCCAAAACGCGACGGCGCGCACGGCGATCTGTTTCTGACGCTGAAAATCCTGCTGCCCGAGAAAGCAGACGCCGCGCTTTCAGACTTTGTACGCGACTGGCAGGCCGGAAAGGCGCAAGCCCCGCGCCGGACCATGGGAGTGTGAAGCATGGACGAATTCGAATTCCGCCAGCATCTGCAGATCGAGTTTACCGTGCTTGAAAGCTTTATCGCCGAGGGCTGGCTGGTGCCGCTTCAGCTGGACGACAGACCGGCATTTACCGACGCGGATCTTGCCCGCGCCCGGCTGATCCTCGACCTGCGTGACCAGATGGGTGTCAACGAAGCGGGCATCGACATTGTCATGGAACTGATTGACCAGTTGCATGGCCTGCGCAGCCGGATGGGGACCCTGCTCGACAGCCTGAACGGGCGGGAGATGCGCCCGGAGCGCCGATCCGCCCGTGCCATCATCGATCTGGAGTGAGACATCCGCAACCGCAGCCGGTATCCCGTCAGATGCGGCGGAAAGCAGAAGACAAATCCATGCTGTTTGCCCCCTTTACCCCCCGTCCCTCGCCCCGGCTGCCGAAGGCGCTGTTCCGCTTCATCTGGCAGGTGAGCCATGTGCACCAGCTTGGCATCGCCGGTCTGTCGATCCTGCTGTTTGTGCTGGAAACCGCACCGCTCGAATTGCAGCGCCGGATCGTCAACATCGTCTCGGAAGGCGGGGCCTTCCATCGGGTGGTGGTCCTGGCGCTGATCTATGCGGCCGTGGGGCTCAGCGAAGGCCTGGTGAAGCTGTTCCTGAACCTCTATCGCAACTGGGTCAGCGAGACCGCGATCAGCTGGTTGCGCATCCATATATTCGACGTGGTCAAGCGGCTGGATGGCAAGCCATCCGAAGCCCTCGGCGAAGGAATACAGCTCTCTGTCATCGTCGCGGAGGCCGAACCGATTGGCGGCTTTGTCGGCGACAGCATCTCGCAGCCCTTGCTGCAGATCGGCATCCTGCTCGCGGTGACCGGCTATCTCCTGTATTTGCAGCCGCTGATGGCGCTGATCATCGCCTTCGTCTTCATTCCGCAGATTGTCTTCGTCAAGCTGATGCAGGCGGCGATCAACCGCCGGGTGGCGGCCAGAACCGGGGTGATGCGGGCCATCAGCGAGGCGCTGGTGGCCGAAGGCGGCGCGCGGGACCGCGATGGCGGGCAGCATGGCCGTATCCACGCCATTTTCGCCATCAACATGTCGATGTACAAGATCAAGTTCAGCATGAACTTCCTGATGAATGGCATGGTCCTGCTCGGCAATGCCGCCATTCTGGCGGCGGGGGCCTGTTTCGTCCTGAGCGGCAAGACGGAAGTCGGCACCATCGTTGCATTCATCTCTGGCCTGGCCAAAATCAACGATCCCTGGGGCGATCTCATCGACTGGTATCGTTCGCTGAAGGTGACCGAGATCAAATATGACCTTGTGCGCCGCGTGACCGAAACCCCTGAGGACTGATTTTATTTGTTTTTTCGCGTGAAACGTCGATTGCACCCTTTCCCTGACACATTCCAGGCCTGCGGAAGCCACCCCACCCCGCGAGGACAAACATGAGCGACCCCACGGCTATCGTCCCCCATCCGCCCTTCTGGACCCAGACCAGCGAGGCACTCGCGGCCCAGCTTCGGGCACCGGCAGAAGGATTGACCGGGGCAGAGGCGCGCGACCGTCTTGCACGATACGGACCCAACAGCGACCGGATCGTCAAGGCCGACAGTGCCGCAAGGGGGATTGCCCGCCGGTTGCTCGAACCTCTCGCCATCATCCTGTTGATTGCCGGTCTGGTTTCGGTCGGAACCGGCGATGTGGCCGGCGGCACGATCATCATTCTGATCCTGATGCTGTCGATCGGCCTCGATACTTTTCAGGAGGGCCAGGCGGTGCGTGCCGCCGAGGTGCTGCGCCAGTCCGTGGCGCTGAAGGCAGAAGTGCTGCGGGACGGTGCCTATGTCGAGATCAATGTCGACCAGGTGGTGCCGGGTGACCGGATGCGGGTCCGGGCCGGCGATATCGTGCCGGCGGATGCGCTGATTCTTGACAGCACCGCCTTTACCGCCAATGAGGCGTCGCTGACCGGCGAGCCCTACGCAGTTGAAAAACACGCCGGCATGGTGACGGCTCTGTCGGCCAGCGAGGCGGTCAATGCCCTGTTTCGCGGCTCGGTTGCCGAGACCGGCGAGGCGGTTGCGCTGGTGGCGGGAACCGGCCCGGACACCGTCTTCGGCGCAGCCGCTGCGGCTCTCTCGCAGGACCAGACCCTTTCGCCCTTCCAGCGCGACCTGCATGATTACGGCGTGGCGGTCGCCCGGCTGACCATGGGGCTGGTGCTGGCAGTTCTTGCCGCACGGGTGCTGCTCGGCCAGCCCATGCTGGATTCCCTGCTGTTTTCCGTCGCACTCGCGGTCGGGCTGACGCCGGAACTGCTGCCGATGATCACCACGGTCACGCTGTCGCGCGGCGCGATCCGGATGGCGGGAAAGAAGGTCATCGTCAAGCGGCTTGCCTCGATCCACGATCTCGGTGCCATGTCCATCCTGTGCACCGACAAGACGGGAACCCTGACCTCGGCGGAAATCTCGCTGACGCGCAGCACAGACTTTGCCGGAACGGATCAATCCCGCGCCGCACAGCTCGCTGCAATCGCTGCCAGCCTTGGCGGGGATCGCGGCTCGCTGGATGCCGCCCTGATGCGGGCAAATCCCGACGCGGCCACGGGCTGGACCCTGCTCGGGAGGTTGAGCTTCAATTTCGCCAGCCGACGCGGTGCCGTGCTTGCGGGCGGCGCCGAAGGGGCGGTGCTGATTGTCAAGGGCGCGCCGGAATCCGTCCTGCCGCTCTGCAGCGGGATGCGCACGTCCGCAGGACCTCTGCCGATGGACGCGGCGGCTCGCGACAGGGCCGGGGCGACGGTCGCCGCCCTTGCCGGTGACGGCTTGCGGGCCGTGGCGGTGTCCTCCCGCCCCTTTGCCGACAGTATTGCCGAAAGAGGTGCCCCGCTCGACAATGACGATCTCGCCGACATGATCTTCGAGGGCTTTGCCGTCTTTGCCGACCCGCCGAAGCCCACCGCCGCTGCCGCGATCAAGCGCCTTGCGGATGCGGGGATCCGGCTGAAAATCCTGTCGGGCGACGATCCTGTCGTGGTCAGGCGACTTGCCAATCTCGTCGGCCTCAAGGTCGACAGGGTGCTGTCAGGCCCCGATATCGCCGCCATGAGCGACGCGGCGCTGTCGGTGCAGGTGCGCATGGTCCATGCCTATGGACGGCTGGCCCCGGACCAGAAATCGCGCATCGTGCGGGCGCTCCAGACATCCGGCCATGTGGTCGGTTTTCTCGGCGACGGGATCAATGACGCGCCGGCCCTGCGGCTTGCCGATATCGGCCTGTCCGTCGAAGGGGCAAGCGGCGTGGCCCAGGCGGCCGCCGACATGATCCTGCTGCAGTCCGATCTGGAAGTGGTGGCAGACGGGGTGGAGGAGGGTCGCCGGACCTTCGCCAATATTCTCAAATATATAAGAATGGGGGCCAGTTCGAATTTCGGCAATATGGTGTCGATGGCGCTTGCCTCGCTGATCCTGCCCTTCCTGCCGATGCTGCCGGTCCAGATCCTCGTCAACAACCTGCTCTATGATTTCTCCGAGATCGGCATTCCCTTTGACGCGGTGCGCCGCGAGGCAACGGCGAAGCCGCAGGTCTGGGACATGGGCGGCATCATCCGTTTTGCCGGGATCATGGGGCCGCTGTCCTCGCTGTTCGATCTCCTGACCTTCGGCCTGCTGATCCTCGTGTTTCATGCGAGCCCGGAAGAATTCCGCACCACCTGGTTCCTCGAATCGATGGCGACGCAAATCCTGGTGATCTTCATCATCCGTACCGGTGCCAGACCCTGGCGCGACCTGCCCCGCCCCTGGCTGACCGCCTCCTCGCTGACGGCGCTGGCACTGGCAATCGCCCTGCCATTCACCCCCGTCGGCAGATGGTTCGGCTTCGTGGTGCCCCCATCGACGCTGATGGCCGGCATCGGCGTGCTTGTTGTCGCCTATCTGGTACTGGCCGAAACGCTGAAGGGCTGGGCCATGGCCCCCTCGCGCCACGCCCGCGGCAACGCTGCCGCCCGCCGCCGCCTTCGCCGTCAGATATAGACGGCGAGGCTTCGGCGGCTGCGGACGGAATTATGCCGAGCGCTTCATTGTCCGGTTTGCACGGCGTTGTGCCTCGCTCCAGACCGGGGCCTCGGCGGAGCGGGTCCCTTCGCGACGGTTCAGCTTGAAGCGGGCGACAAGCTCCGACAAGCCGTTGGCATCGCTGGAAAGCTGAATGCTGAGATCGGCGGTGCTCTGGCTGAGCGCGGCGTTGCGCTGGGTCATCTCGTCGATGGAATGCAGGCCTGACGTGACCTCGTTCAGACCGATCGACTGTTCGGAAATGGCGCTGACGATACGGGCAACCCGTTCATCGATCGATTCGACATAGGTATCGATCCGTTTCAGGGCCTGGCCTGTCGCTCCGACCAGCTTGACGCCACTTTCGACCTCTTCGGAGGATTTGCCGATCAGGTCCTTGATCTGCCGGGCCGCTGTGGTGCAGCGCTGGGCGAGCTCGCGCACTTCGTGCGCCACCACGGCAAAACCCTTGCCCGCGTCACCCGCGCGCGCCGCCTCGACGCCGGCGTTCAGCGCCAGAAGATTGGTCTGGAAGGCGATCTGGTCGATCACCCCGATGATGTTGGAGATTTCGCTCGACGAGCGCTGGATGCGCTCCATTGCGGCAATCGCCTCATCAACCACCGAGCTCGACTGGGTCGAGCAGCTATGGGCTTCGCTGACGAGAGCCCGGGTCTGGCTGGCGCCTTCCTTCGACATGGAGACATTCACATTGATTTCTTCAAGCGCCGCGCTGGTCTGTTCCAGCGCTGCCGCCTGCTGTTCCGAGCGGCGGGCGAGGTCATCGGCGGCTTCCGACATTTCCGCGCTGGTTGCCTGCACCCGCGCTGTATTGTCGAGCACCTCGGTCAGCGTATCCTGAAAAGCGCTGATCGAGCGGTTGAAATCGTGGCGGATCTGTTCGAAATCGGCAACAAAGGCCTCGTCAATGGTCATGCTGATGTTGCAGTCCGCCAGCCGTTCGAGGCCTGCGCCGAGATTCTGCACCACGACCAGCACGTCGCTGGCACGCCGTGCCGCTTCCGCCTCGCGCTCTTCCTGCAATTGCATGCGCTCGACCGCCTCGCGGGCCCGCGCCTGATCGGCGTCCCGCAATTCCGTCACCTTGTTCTTGAAGGTTGTCACCGCCCGGCTGATATCGCCCAGCATGTCCTTGCGGGCCGCCAGCGGCACTTCCCGGTCGATCTTGCCCTGCGAGATGTCGATGAGGGCTGCGGTGATGCGCTGGGCGGGGCGCAGGATGCGCCGGTTGAAGGCATAGGCCAGCAGCAGGATCAGCACGCCCGCGACAGCAATGGTGACATAACCGGCGGTTGCCTGGCTGCGGATCTTCATGATCTCGCCGTTGTTTTCGAAAGCCGCGGCAGACATGCCGCGCCAGAATTTCCAGGCCCCCTGGGGATCCGGAATATCCAGCGACACGACTTCCGAATAGGGCAGCGACGGATCTGCCGCGCCATCATAGACAAAGTCCTTCGACGCCGTTGCCTGGCCGGGATCGGTGGAGGAAATGGCGAGGTGATAGCCGGAATTGACCAGTGCGGCATCGGCCACCGGCAGGTATTTTTCCAGCACCCGCAGCCGCACGATGGCGGAGACCACACCGCCGAAGGTGCCATCCGGCTTGAAAAAGGGCACCGAGAACACCAGTCCCTGCCGATCGTAATTCACCAGCGTGCGGTTGAAATCGGAATTGTCGCAGGTGACGACGGTCGAGCCCGAGACAATCGGAATGTTCAGGCCTTCAATCGAGTGATTGTCCGGAAGGTGGGAACGGAAATAGCCGATCTGCCCGTGGATCAGCGCATATTCGTCGTCTTCCACTTCCGGCTGTTCGAGAACCGTGCTGTCATTGCTTGCGGTCGCCGTGGTTGCCGGCCCTTCGCCGGTGATCATCTCGTCATACATCAGCGCCGGAGCTTCCGGCTTGCCGGTCACGGGATCGGTTTTCGCAGGGTCGAAACTTTCCGGAATGAAGTAGATTTCCGATACGCTGACATTGCTCCAGAGGTTGTTGTAGACCTGCTGGATCGTCGCCTTTGCGGATGGGCCGAGGTTGCTGGCGTGGCGATCCATGCCACGCACATCGGGCAGCATCGAAAGCGTACGGATGTTCTGGTAGACCTGCTTCAGCGCCTGCTCGACCTGGTGGGCGTGATCGCGCGTGTCGGTCTCCTCCTTCGCCCTGATTTTCTCGATGGCTGCAGTCATTTCCGACGTGGTAAAGGCCCATACCCCGAAAGCTGCAGCCCCCAGCACCATGGCAAAACCGCCCGCCATTGCCAGAGTGGCCAGCGGAGAGCGCCCTTTGTGTTGTTTTGCAGGGGCAGAGGACGGGCTGGCAGCATGCTCGGACATAAAAATCCCTTTTATATATAGCGGCATTCGTTCAATATAAAATGATAAAACATAATTCTTAATTTGTGGTATCTCAACTCGATATCAACTTCATAACAATGTGATATTTCTTCATAATTCAGCCGTTGAAGACTGCGCGGCAGACCGTCCCGACCCGGTGGACACGGGTGCTCCTTGCGCCAGATACCAGGGATCCCCGATATCCCGCCGGCAGTGCCCGGGTCTTCGGCAGTGCCCGGTCCTGCTTGCAGCGCAGCAAGGATTGCCTCTTGCATTGTTTAGTTAATGGCTTATCACTCAACATATTGCTCAACACGAAGGGTAACAGGAGCGTGGCGGGCAGAGTGGGAAAAGGCACATTCTGAAAGCGGCATCGACGCGGCTTTCACATCTGGGAGGATGACATGCTGAAGATTTCGAAGGGCCTGCTCGGGCTCGCCACCGCACTGGTTCTGCCAGCGCTGATGACACCGGCCGCAGCAAAAGCCGATGAACTGACGCTCTGCTGGGCGGCCTGGGACCCCGCCAATGCGCTGGTGGAACTGTCGAAGGATTTTACCGCGCAAACCGGCACGCAGATGAAGTACGAATTCGTGCCCTGGCCAAATTTCGCCGACCGCATCCTCAACGAACTGAATTCCGGTGGCAAGCTCTGCGATCTCCTGATCGGCGACAGCCAGTGGCTGGGGGGATCGGCTGAAAACGGCTATTACGTCAAGCTCAACGATTTCTTCGACAAGGAAGGCATCAAGATGAGCGATTTCGCCGACGCCGCCGTCAATGCCTATTCCACCTGGCCGAAGGGCACGCCGAATTACTGGGCGCTGCCGGCCATGGGCGACGCGAATGGCTGGTTCTATCGCAAGGACTGGTTTGCCAAGCCCGATCTGCAGACCGCCTTCAAGGCAAAATACGGCCGTGACCTCGCTGCCCCGAAGACCTGGGACGAGTTGCAGCAGGTCGCCGAATTCTTCACCGGCAAGGAAATCGACGGCAAGAAGGTCTATGGGGCGGCGATCTTCACCGAGCGCGCTTCGGAAGGCATCACCATGGGGGCGACTTCGGCGCTGTACCCGTTCGGTTTCAAGTATGAAAACACCCCCGGCAAATATGACATGGAGGGCGCCGTCAATTCCGCCGATGCGGTCAAGGGGCTGGAAGCCTACAAGAAACTCTACAAGACCGCCCAGCCGCCGGGTTATACCGACAGCTACATGGGCGAAGGTCTCGACGCCTTCAAGTCCGGACAGGTCGCCATGGCGATGAACTGGTTTGCCTTCTTCCCCGGCCTCGTCAAGGACGAGAAGGTGGGGGGCGACAAGATCGGCTTCTTCGTCAATCCCTCGGAAAAAATCGCCGCCTCGACGCTTGGCGGTCAGGGCATCTCGGTTGTCGCCAATACCGACAACATGCAGGGTGCGCTCAACTATATCAAATGGTTCGCCCAGCCCGACGTGCAGAAGAAATGGTGGAAGCTCGGCGGCTATTCGGTCCACAAGGCCGTGCTCAACGACCCCGGTTTCAAGGACAGCCAGCCCTTTGCTGCCGATTTCCTGGTGGCGATGAACCAGGTGGAGGACTTCTGGCAGGAACCCTCCTATGCCATCCTGCTGCAGGCCATGCAGAAGCGCCTGCATGACTATGTCGTGGCTGACCAGGGCACGGCCAAGGAAGCCCTTGACGCGCTGGTCAAGGACTGGACGCAGATCTTCCAGGATGAAGGCAAGCTCTGACGCCTCAAGGGCGTCACCTGCCCCCCGGTGAGGGCGGTCCGGAGCATGACGCTCCGGGCCAGCCCGTCCGACATTGCGAGGCGGCCTGCACGGCACAATTCAGGGATATCCCGTGACCCAATCCCCCACAAGACCAGCCACCGGATCCGGCGATGCGAAGGGCCGGGCCGGGCGCGTGGCCGACAGGGCTGCCCGGGCGACGCCGCCTGCCGCCGCGCGGCGCATTCGTGGCCTGTCGGATCGCGCCATTGCCTGGCTGTTCATCACGCCTGCCATGGCTCTGCTTCTCGCCATCAACATCTTTCCGCTGATCTGGGCGGTCTACCTGTCCTTCACCAATTTTCGCGCCAACCGGCCGAATGCGCCGATCCAGGGCGTCGGTATCCGCAACTATACAAGGGTGCTTACCGACCCCGATATCTGGGCCGCCATGCAGACCACGGCGCATTTCGTCTTCTGGACCATCGTGCTGCAGATGCTGATCGGCTTTTCGCTTGCCTATCTCATCGACCGGAAATTTCGCGGCCATGCCTTCTGGACGACGGTGATCCTCATTCCGATGATGCTGTCGCCCGCCGTGGTCGGCAATTTCTGGCGGTTTCTCTACCAGCCGCAGATCGGCCTGTTCAATTACATCATTTCCTTCTTCACCGACATCCCGCCCTCTTCCTTCGAAATGCTGGGCTCGGTGAACCTGTCGCCCTGGGCGATCATCATCGTCGATACCTGGATGTGGACCCCCTATGTGATGCTGATCTGCCTGGCGGGGCTGCGGTCGATACCCGACTATATCTATGAGGCGGCGGAGGTCGACCGGGCTTCGGCCCTGCGGCAATTCTGGTCGATCACCGTGCCCATGACGCTGCCCTTCATCATGCTGGCGGTGCTGTTTCGCGGCATCGAGAATTTCAAGATGTTCGACATGGTGGTGCTTCTGACCGGCGGCGGTCCGGGCTCGACCACCGAAGTCGCCTCGATCACGCTGAAGCGCGAGGCCTTCGAGAGCTGGCTGACCGGCCGGTCGTCGGCCTTCGCCATCATCCTTTTCGTCGCGGTGTTCGGCCTTGCCAACATCTATGTGAAAGCGCTCAACCGGGTGAAGCAAAGATGAGTTCGAAAAACGCCGCCCATTCCGTGCTGGAACCCGGCAACACCGTCAGGCGCGTCGCTGCCACCATCGTCATTGCCTATGCGCTGGTCACGATGATCCCGCTTGCCTGGATCTTCCTCACCAGCATCAAGTCGCCGCCGGATTCGATCAGCTATCCCCCCAAAATCATCTTCCAGCCGACGCTGGAGGGTTTCTGCAATCTCTTCACCACGAGGACGCGGCAGACGCCCGACTATATCCAGTCGCTCGGACCCCCGACCGGCACCTGCGACGAGATCACCCGCAGCCGCAACATGGTGATCGCGGGTCCCTCCAACTACTGGCCGCGCTTTGCCAATTCGCTGATCATCGCCTTCGGCTCGACCTTTCTCGCCGTATCTCTCGGCACCCTTGCCGCCTATGGCTTTTCCCGCTTCAAGGTGCCGCTGGCCGATGACCTGCTGTTCTTCATCCTGTCAACGCGGATGATGCCGCCGATTGCGGTGGCGATCCCGATCTATCTGATGTACCGCCAGCTCGGCCTGTCCGACACCGCACTCGGGATGATCCTGCTCTATACCGCCGTCAATGTCTCGCTCGCCGTCTGGCTGCTGAAGGGCTTCATCGACGAAATCCCGCGCGAATATGAAGAGGCGGCGATGATCGACGGCTATACGCGGATCGAGGCCTTCCGCAAGGTGGTGCTGCCGCAGGCGACCACCGGCATTGCGGCAACGGCGATCTTCTGCCTGATCTTTGCCTGGAACGAATATGCCTTTGCCGTACTCCTGACCTCCGGCACCGCCCAGACCGCGCCGCCCTTCATTCCGACGATCATCGGCGAGGGCGGGCAGGACTGGCCTGCGGTGGCCGCCGGTACCACCATCTTC
This sequence comes from uncultured Gellertiella sp., assembly GCF_963457605.1. Taxonomy (GTDB): domain Bacteria; phylum Pseudomonadota; class Alphaproteobacteria; order Rhizobiales; family Rhizobiaceae; genus Gellertiella. The sequence continues at coordinate 2,210,725 of NZ_OY735139.1, read as the reverse complement.
CTGGTGCCGATCCTTGTCTTCACCATCCTCCTGCGCAAGCAGCTGCTGCGGGGGATCACCTTCGGAGCTGTGCGCAAATGACCGGTACCCCGAATACGCCACCGCCGGTGCCGAGCGCCAGGCCGAAACGCTCCTTCCTTCTGCGGCGCGGACCGATGGAAACGATTGCCATGAGCCTGATCATGCTCGGCTTTCTCATGCTGTTCCAGCCATTCCTCCTCCTCCTCTTCACCTGGTCCTTCGTCACCCTTCTGGCGGGAACGGTGATGTTCATCATCGTTTCGAAATTTCCGGAGTAGAGAATGGCCGAAATCAGGATCGAAAATCTGAGGAAGGAATTCGGGTCCTTCATCGCGGTCAAGGGGTCGAGTTTCACCGTCCGGGACGGGGAATTCCTCGCCCTGCTCGGACCCTCCGGCTGCGGCAAGACCACGACGCTGCGGATGATCGCAGGGCTGGAGTTGCCATCCAGCGGCTCGATCCGGCTCGATGGGGAAGATGTCACCTTCAACCGGGCAAGTGGCCGCGACATTGCCTTCGTCTTCCAGCTCTTCGCCCTCTATCCGCATATGAATGTCCGCAGGAATCTCGGCTTTCCCCTGCTGTCGCAGGGGGTGCCCAGGGCGGAAGCGCGGGCGCGCATCGAGGAAACCGCCCGGCTGCTGCAGATCGACCATATCCTTGATCGCTCCGTCTCCGGGCTGGCCGGGGGCGACCGGCAGCGGGTAGCCCTCGGGCGGGCCATCGTGCGCCGGCCCAAATGTTTTCTGATGGACGAGCCGCTCGGCACGCTGGACGCGGAATTTCGCGAGACCATGGTGCATGAACTGCGGGAATTGCATAACCGCATCCATGCCACCACCGTCTATGTCACCCATGACCAGCACGAGGCGATGGCGATGGCCGACAAGATCGCGGTGATGAATCATGGCATCATCGAACAGTTCGGCACGCCGGAGGAGATCTACAACCGGCCTGCAAGCATGTATGTGGCCGATTTCATCGGCTCGCCGCCGATGAATTTCCTGCGCTTTACCGGCGCATTGCGCAAGGGCCAGACGTCCGTCACAATCGACGGTGTGGACCTCCCGGTGCCCGAGGTGCGGGAAGATGTGGCCGAAGGGCCGCTGGCGCTCGGCATCCGCCCCGAACATATCCGCTTCCGGGACGGTGCCCTGCTGAAGGGCAGGGTCTATGGCAGCGAATATCTCGGCACCAACCAGATCGTCGCGGTCGAGACCCCCTCCGGCCTGCTGAAGGCGCGGGTGCAGGCCGACCGCGATTTCGGGATCGGCGACATCGTCGGCATGGACCTGACCAGTACCGGCCTGTCGCTCTTTGACGCGACGTCCGGGCGGGCGCTTCTTTCCTCCCTCCATCAGGAGATCGGCCATGGCTGAGGTCGTGCTGACCCAACTGACCCGGCGCTTTGGCGATACCAATGCGGTCGATGGCATCGGGCTTACGGTCGCCGATGGCGAATTCGTCGTGCTGCTCGGACCGACCGGGGCCGGAAAAACCACGACGCTGCGGCTGATCGCTGGGCTCGAGCGGCCCGACCATGGTGATGTCAGCATCGACGGCCGGTCGGTGACCGGCCTGTCACCGGCAGCACGTGACACCGCTTTCGTCTTCCAGCAATACTCGCTCTATCCGCACCTGAGCGTCTACGACAATCTGGCCTTTCCGCTGCGCTCGCCCGTGCATCGGGTTTCGGCCACCGAACTTGACCGGCGGGTGCGGGAGGTCGCGGAGATGGTACGCATCGGCCACAAGCTCGAAAGCCGGGCGACCCGGCTTTCCGGCGGCGAGATGCAGCGGGTGGCGATCGGTCGGGCGCTGATCCGGCGTCCGGCGATCTATCTGATGGATGAGCCCCTGTCCTCGCTCGATGCCAAGCTGCGCGGCGAACTGCGGCTGGAGCTGAAACGCATCCAGAAGGACCTCGGCTCGACGCTGCTCTATGTCACCCATGACCAGATCGAGGCGATGACCATGGCCGACCGGATCGGCATTCTCGACCATGGGCGGCTGGTGCAGATCGGCACGCCGCGCGAGATCTACGGCAATCCGGCCAGCCTGCATGTCGCCGCCCGGCTCGGCCAGCCGCATATCAACCTGATCCCGCCCGGCCTGTTGCCGGGATCAGACGCACCCCGGGGCACGCACACCATCGGCGCACGCACCGAGCATCTTGATATCGACACCTCCGGCGAGCCGAATGCCGAAATCGACTGGGTCGAACATCTCGGCGACCAGAAGCACCTGCATCTGACGATTGCCGGGCGCAAGCTGGTGACGCTGGCCGATCCGCATGTGCCGTTCCGTTCCGGCGACCTTATCCGCCTGACACTCCGGCAGCCGCTGTATTTCGGCGTGGACGGGCAAAGACTGGGAGCCGGGGCATGAGGATCGGGCAGAAGGGAGAGTGAGATGAAACATTTTGTCAACAGAAGGCAGGACATCGTCACCGAAGCGCTGGACGGGTTGCTGCGCACCGCACCCGCCGGACGGCTTGCCCGCCTCGACACCTATCCCGACATCAAGGTCATCCTGCGCGGCGGCTGGACGAAGTCGAAGGTGGCGGTGATTTCGGGCGGCGGGGCCGGGCACGAACCATCGCATGCGGGTTTTGTCGGGCGCGGCATGCTGACGGCTGCCGTCTCCGGCGACATCTTCGCCTCGCCGGGCGTCGATGCGGTGCTGACAGCCATCCGGGCGGTGACCGGCGCGCCGGGTGCATTGCTGATCGTCAAGAATTATACCGGCGACCGGCTGAATTTCGGGCTGGCGGCAGAAAGGGCACGCGCCGAGGGATTTCGGGTCGAAATGGTGATCGTCGCCGATGACATCGCCCTGCCCGGGATCGCCCAGCCGCGCGGCGTGGCGGGAACACTCTTCGTCCACAAGATCGCCGGTCATCTGGCCGAACAGGGCGAAACGCTGGAGGTGGTTGCCAGGGCGGCTGCAGAAGCGGCCCGCGACATCGTCTCGCTCGGCGTGTCGCTCTCCTCCTGCTCGATCCCCGGCCAGGCGCATGAGGAGCGGATGGGGGCCGACGAGGCGGAGCTTGGGCTCGGCATTCACGGCGAGCCGGGCGTCGAGCGGATCGGCCTGAGTGCCGTTGCGGCAATCGTCGGGACCATGGCCGGAAGGCTTGCAGAGGCGCTTGATCCCGGTGCCGGCCATGCGTTGCTGATCAACAATCTCGGTGCGGTGCCGCCCATCGAAATGAGTGTGATTGCCGAGGCGGTGCTGACCTCGCCGCTCGCCGGACGGGTGAGCCTGACCCTCGGCCCCGCGCCACTGATGACGGCGCTGAACATGAACGGCTTTTCCCTGTCGCTCCTGAAGCTCGACGCCGCGCGCGAACAGGCGCTTTCGGCGCAGGTCGAGCCGGAAGCCTGGATCCGTCCGGTCGCCCGCCATGCGATCGAGATCCTGCCCGCACCCGCCGCCCCAGACCGGACCGGGGCGGCGGCAGCAAGTGCCGATGCAGCTGTGCGGGACCTGCTCTCCTCCATCTGCGAACGGCTGATCGTGCTTGAGCCGGAGCTGAACCGGCTCGATGCAAGGTCCGGTGACGGCGATACCGGCTCGACACTTGCCACCGGGGCGCGCAGCATCCTGGCGCGGCTCGACCAGCTGCCGCTTGGAAGCCCTGCCGCCCTGCTCGGTGCCATCGGCAGCCTGCTGTCCACCAGCATGGGCGGGTCGAGCGGCGTGCTTCTGTCGATCTTTCTCACCGCCGCCGGCAAGGCCATGGCCGAAAGACCCGATCTCGGTGCCGCGCTTCTGGCGGGCCTTGGCCGCATGACCTTCTATGGCGGCGCGGGCCTGGGCGACCGCACCATGGTGGACGCGCTGCAACCCGCACTTGAAGCCTTTGCGGCGGGATCTGTGGAGGACGCGGCCAAAGCGGCACGCGCCGGGGCGGAGGCAACCAGCCAGATGACCCGGGCCCGGGCCGGACGGGCAAGCTATGTCAGTGCGCGGGATCTCATCGGCAGCGCCGATCCGGGCGCAATTGCGGTTGCCGAACTGTTCGAAATCGTGGCACACCGGCCTGTGAGGAAGTGAGGGGCGCAAGGCGATGCGGGAGCACCCGGAACGTATATCCGGCCTGATTGCAGCCTGCCGGGCGGCAATCGCCGAACATGCCGAGGCTCTCAGCGAGTTCGACAGGCGGATCGGCGATGGCGACCATGGCAGCAACATGCGACGAGGTGCCGAGGCGGTCTATGCCGAACGGGACAGACTGGCGCTGTTGCCGCTGGCCGAGGCACTTGAGGGTGCGGGCCGGATTCTGGTCGAAACAATCGGCGGTGCCTCGGGTCCGCTCTATGGCACGTTGCTGATGGCCCTCGGCCGCGAAGCCGCCCGTCTGGGCGATGTGGGGTTCGAGCTGCTGTTCAAACCGGCCATCGCGGCAGTTGCCCGCCGGGGACGCTCCGACATTGGTGACAAGACGCTGCTGGATGTGCTTTACCCTCTGGAACTTGAGCTTTCCCGCCACAGGGATTATCAGGCCATCGCCCAGGAGGCAGACCGGGCAGCACGCCGCACCACCGGCATGAAGGCAATGCGCGGGCGGGCAAAATTCCTCGGCGACCGCTCCATCGGCCATATCGACCCCGGTGCCGCCAGCTGCGCCGTGCTGGCCGGAGCCATCTGCGCCTATCTGGAAGGACAGAACGCCGCATGAGCCCGAAATCCGCAAATGTCGGTATCGTCATCGTCTCCCATTCGCCGCTGATTGCGGAAGGGACCGCCGACATGGTGCGCCAGATGGTGGGCGACAGCGTCAAGCTCGCCTGGTGCGGCGGCAATGGTGCGGGCGGGCTCGGCACGAGGCTTGCCGATATCAAACAGGCCATCGACCGCGCCTGGTCGCCTGCGGGCGTCGCGATCTTCGTCGATCTCGGCGGGGCGGAAACCAACAGCGAAATGGCAGTGGAACAGCTCGATCCCGCCCGCGCCGCGCTGGCGGTCGTCTGCAATGCGCCGATTGTCGAAGGCGCGGTGATCGCGGCAACCGAGGCCTCCGGCGGTGCCTGCCTTGCCCGCGTGGTGGCGACAGCGGAGGAGTTGTCTGCCTGATGATCAACCGAAACGCCGCCGACCGATCCGGGACACTGGCCGATGCTGAACAGTGGCAGGCGGAGATCGAGATCACCCATGCTCCCGGCCTGCACGCTCGCCCCTCCGTGACCTTTACCCGGCTTGCCAGATCCTTTGCCTGCAGCGTGGAAATCGAGGTCAGTGGCGAGTGGCTGAATGGCAAGAGTATCGTCAAGATCATCGGGGCGCGGATCCGCAAGGGCTCGCGGCTGAAAATCCGCGCCACCGGTCCGAATGGCGATGCCGCCGTGACCGCTCTTTGCCAGCTGATCGAACGGGATTTTGACGAGGACCGGGCGCATGACGCAACCGGCTGAATTCATCGGTCATCCCGCGTCGCCGGGTCAAGCCACCGGTCCGGTGTTTCGGGCGGAAACCCGGGTTTTGCCGGAAGTTTGCCCGAACACTTCGGAGGGCATGGCGGGGATGGCAGCCCTTGCGGCTGCGGTCGAGACCGCCATTGGCGAATTGCGGCAGCTTGCCCTCCTTGCGCCCCCCGATTCCACCGCCATGCTGGAATTCCAGATCGAGTTTCTGCTGGACCCGGCCATGCTGGACATGGTGACAGCCGGGCTGCAGCAGCACGAAGACTGTGCCAGAGGCTGGATGGCAGCCATGGATGCCTATATTGCCGGTTTCGACACCAGCGATGACGAGAGCATCCGCGCCCGCGCCGTCGACATCCTCGACATCAGGAACCGGGTGCTCGACGCCCTTGCCGGCAGGCCCTCCGGCACATTTCCGGCGGGCTCGGTCTATGTCGGCAGGGATATCGAACCAAGTCTGTTTCTCGGCCATGACTGGTCAGCCGGCGGCGGCATTGCCCTCTCGCAGGGCAGCACGGCAAGCCATGTCGCCATGCTGGCGCGGGCACGCGGCGTGCCGATGATTGTCGGCCTCGGCGAAATCGCCGATATCGGCGGGGCATGGGTGATGGTGGACGCGGATGCCGGGCGGCTGATCGTCAACCCCACATTTCCGCAACGGGATGATCGACCGGCCTGCGACCCGGAGCCTGCCATTGCCCGTGCCGATCACGGCAAGATCCGAAGCCGCGACGGCGTGCCGCTCGAGATCTCGATCAATCTCAACGATCCCCGTGAACTTGCCGGCGTCAACGCCTGCGACATCGTCGGGATCGGCCTTGTCCGGTCGGAATTCCTGCTCAGGAATCCGGCTGAACTTTCCGCCGAAGAGGCACAATATACCGTCTATCGCGAGCTTCTCGACTGGGCGGCGGGCAAGTCCGTCGCCATCCGGCTGTTTGATTTCGGCGGTGACAAGCGGTCCCCGGCACTGCTTTCCGATCCCGGATCGATACCTGGCCTCAGGGGAATTCGCCTGTTGCTCGCCCGGCCCGAGCTCCTCGGCACGCAACTGCGCGCCCTGCTGCGGGCAAGGTGCCATGGGCCGTTGCGCATCCTGTTGCCGATGGTGACCATCCCCGCGGAAGTCGAGGCGTTGCTGCTGGCGCTCGCCGCAGAATGCACCGCTCTCCACCAGCAGGGCATGGACGGCGCAATACCACCCGTCGGCATGATGGTGGAAGTGCCGGCTGCGGCCCTGATGCTCGACTGTTTCCCGAAGGTGGATTTCTTCTCGTTTGGCACCAATGATCTCGGGCAATATCTGGCGGGCGCTGCCCGAGACCTGGCCGCTGTCATGCCGCTGCTTGAGGCCAGCCGCCCGGCGCTTTACCGCCTGCTCTCCCGGGCGGTTGGGCTCTCCAGGCAGATGGGCGTTCCGGTGACGCTGTGCGGCGACATGGCGGCAGACCCCGCCTGTCTCGGCCCGCTGCTTGCCTGTGGCATCCGGCATTTTTCCGTAGCGCCGGTGCATCTCCGCGCGGTAAAAGCAATTTTGGCGACCCTTGACGCCAACGGACAACAGGCGGCAATCGACTGACATGGCGCGGGACACAAACGACGCAACCATCGCCGATTACAAGACGATCCTGGCGGGGATCATCGACGTTCGGCCGTCCGGTACCCGTCAGCGGCTCGCCGACGCGCTCGGAAAACATCGCAGTTTTGTCACCCAGATCACCAGCCCTGCCTATCTGACGCCGCTGCCAGCCCGCCATCTGCCGACCATTTTCAAGGTCTGCCATGTCAGCCCTGCGGAGCGGGACGATTTTCTGAAGGCCTATCAGGCGGCCCATCCCGGCAAGTTGCCGGATTTCACGGAACAGGACGGTTTCCGCCAGCTGGCGCTGATGGTGCCGGATTTCGGCGACGACAAGAAAAACCGGCTGTTTGACGATGCGCTTGCCGATTTCATCCAGAAAATGGCACGACTGACAGGACCTGCGGAATAGGCTCCGGGGAGGAGGCAAATGCCGAGATTCGTGAACCGGCCCGACACCATGGTCGCCGAAAGCCTGGAGGGCTTCGTCGCAGCCCATGGCGACCTCGTCCGCTTCTGCCCGTCGCGACAGTCGATCCGCCGTCTGCATCTGACCCCGGGCAAGGTTGCGCTGATTTCAGGCGGCGGTGCGGGGCATGAACCGCTGCATATCGGCTTTGTCGGCACGGGCATGCTTGACGCCGCCTGCACCGGCCAGATCTTTACCTCGCCAACCCCTGACCAGATCGTGGCTGCGATCGAAGAGACCGATACCGGGTCAGGCTGTCTGCTGATCGTCAAGAATTACGATGGTGACGTGATGAATTTCGAAATGGCGGCCGAAATTGCCGGAGACCGCCACGATATACGGGTGCTTTTCGTCGGAGACGATGTCTCTGGCCATCCGGGATATGGCGAGGATCGGCGCGGTGTGGCGGGAACCTTGATCGTCGAGAAGCTGCTGGGAGCCGCCGCCGAGCGCGGGGCGTCGCTGGACGCCCTGCATGCGCTGGGAACGGCGCTGATGCCGCGGATCTCGACCATGGGGGTTGCCCTCAACGGTGCGCATGTGCCGGACCTGAACCGGCAAAGCTTCAGCCTCCGGCCGGACGAGATTGAAATCGGCGTGGGCATTCATGGTGAACCCGGACGGGCACGGCAGGCCTATGCCGGCGCCGGGGATGCGGTCCGGCTGATCTGTACCGAAATTCTCGCGGCACAGGATCGCAGCCGTACCGATGGAGCGTTGCTGTTTGTCAACGGCCTCGGTGCCACCTCACCTGCCGAACTCTACCTGACATATGGCCTTGCCCGGCGACAGTTCGAGGCGGATGGCATCCGGATCATCCGCACGCTGGTCGGAACCTATGTCACATCCCTCGACATGTCGGGCGTCTCGATCACACTTGCACAACTGGACGACGCCGTGCTGGACCTGTGGGATGCACCGGTTAGAACGGGTGTTCTGAACTGGGGGTGATGGCGGTTTTGGATTTGGTTGCGGGGGCAGGATTTGAACCTGCGGCCTTCAGGTTATGAGCCTGACGAGCTACCGGGCTGCTCCACCCCGCGTTATATTTTGAGCGCCGGGGACTGCCCGGTTTTTTTGCGTTTGCCCTTCCTCGAAGCTTTTCTTCTGCGGGAGGGCGGGGGCTGCTCCACCCCGCGTTATATTTTGAGCGCCGGGGTTTGCCCGGATTTTGCGTTTGCCCTTCCTCGAAGCCTGGCTTCGTGGGGAGGGTTTGGGGCGGCTCTTGCCTTTTGACACCTGTTGGGGTGTTTTTTTTGAGAAGCTGGAATTTAATGTTCTGTTTTGTTGTGAGGTTTTGATGTTGCGCTTTGCAGACCTGGCAGCGACCTACTCTCCCGCGTCTTGAGACGAAGTACCATTGGCGCAGGGGCGTTTCACGGCCGTGTTCGGAATGGGAACGGGTGCATCCACCCCGCCATGACCACCAGGTCAGCGAAGCGCAACATTTTTCGAGAAGCTGGAGGGTTTTGAGGCCCTGTTTTTGTATCAAGACATGCCAGTGACAATTTGTCTGGTTGATGAGGATTGATCAATGAGAACGATCAAGCCAATCGAGCTATTAGTACCGGTAAGCTTCATGCATTGCTGCACTTCCACACCCGGCCTATCAACGTGGTCGTCTTCCACGGCTCTGATAGGGAATACTCGTTTTCAGGTTGGTTTCCCGCTTAGATGCCTTCAGCGGTTATCCATTCCATATATAGCTACCCTGCTATGCCCTTGGCAGGACAACAGGTCCACCAGAGATATGTCCATCCCGGTCCTCTCGTACTAGGGACAGATCCTGTCAATATTCCTACACCCACGGCAGATAGGGACCGAACTGTCTCACGACGTTCTGAACCCAGCTCACGTACCGCTTTAATTGGCGAACAGCCAAACCCTTGGGACCTGCTCCAGCCCCAGGATGCGATGAGCCGACATCGAGGTGCCAAACAACCCCGTCGATATGGACTCTTGGGGGTCATCAGCCTGTTATCCCCGGCGTACCTTTTATCCGTTGAGCGATGGCCCTTCCACGCGGGACCACCGGATCACTATGACCGACTTTCGTCTCTGCTCGACTTGTCAGTCTCGCAGTCAGGCGGGCTTATGCCATTGCACTCGACGACCGATTTCCGACCGGTCTGAGCCCACCATCGCGCGCCTCCGTTACTCTTTCGGAGGCGACCGCCCCAGTCAAACTACCCACCATACACTGTCCCGGATCCGGATGACGGACCGCGGTTAGACATCCATGACGATAAGGGTGGTATTTCAAGGATGGCTCCACAGAAACTGGCGTCCCTGCTTCAAAGCCTACCACCTATCCTACACATGCCGACACGAATGCCAGTGTAAAGCTATAGTAAAGGTGCACGGGGTCTTTCCGTCTGACCGCAGGAACCCCGCATCTTCACGGGGAATTCAATTTCACTGAGTCTATGTTGGAGACAGCGGGGAAGTCGTTACGCCATTCGTGCAGGTCGGAACTTACCCGACAAGGAATTTCGCTACCTTAGGACCGTTATAGTTACGGCCGCCGTTTACTGGGGCTTCAATTCAAAGCTTGCACCTCTCCTCTTAACCTTCCAGCACCGGGCAGGCGTCAGACCCTATACGTCGTCTTATGGACTTCGCAGAGCCCTGTGTTTTTGATAAACAGTCGCTACCCCCTGGTCTGTGCCACCCCATCTCACTTGCGTAAAATGGGGTCACGCTTCTTCCGAAGTTACGCGTGCAATTTGCCGAGTTCCTTCAACATAGTTCTCTCAAGCGCCTTGGTATACTCTACCTGACCACCTGTGTCGGTTTCGGGTACGGTCTATATTGGTGGAGCTATTTCCTGGAACCGCCCCGCTGCACATCCAATCCAGTAAGGATGTACAACTTACACGATCCGTCACTACCACCAGGCCCACGAATATTAACGTGGTTCCCATCGACTACGCGTTTCCGCCTCATCTTAGGGGCCGGCTAACCCTGCTCAGATTAACTTTAAGCAGGAACCCTTGGTCTTTCGGCGAGAGGGTCTCTCACCCTCTTTATCGTTACTCATGTCAACATTCGCACTTCCGATACCTCCAGGGCCCCTCACAGGTACCCCTTCACAGGCTTACGGAACGCTCCGCTACCACAACCCACCCGTAAGAGTGGGCTATCCTCAGCTTCGGTGCATGGCTTTAGCCCCGTTACATTTTCGGCGCAAAGACCCTTATTTAGACCAGTGAGCTGTTACGCTTTCTTTA